>NZ_MCGS01000007.1:0-203169 GCF_002607755.1 Serratia sp. BW106 | reverse complement strand
CGGTTGGGCATGTGGCACTGAGCCGCAGCCGGCGACGGCCATCGGCAACATCACGCTGCAAATCATCAATTTTACTTTTCGCATTGGTTAATTCCCGGCTTCGGTTTTCGTCTATAGCAGCAACAGCACGCTGCGTCTTGTTTTGCCAATCAATCTGGCGGGTCAGCTTACCGTTGGCATCCTGCAATGTGTCGCGAACCTGGCGCAGCCCCTGATTGCTGTAGAACAGAAAGGCCAACAGGCAGAGCAAGATCAGGGCTATGACGGCAATCATACGGGTCATTTTTGCCCCCAGGTGCAGACCTCATGCTCTATATCTCGGCGGTTCATCAGGCCTTTCCACGGTTTACCACCGGCATAAATCCACTGGCGTAGGCCGGCGCAAGCCCCGGCCACATCACCCGCGTTCAACTTGCGCAGCAGGGAGGAATGCTCGAAAGCGTAAACGCCCACGTTATAGCTGAAACTGATCAGCGCGGCTTTTTGGTATTCCGTCGCCGGAACCTTTACCGACCGCTCAACCGAACGGGAGAAGGGGATCAGGTCTTTATCCAGCATCGCTTTGCATTGCGCCAGGCTGTAGCGCTTGTCGGGGATAATATCGGGGCCGGTGTGGCCGTAGCAGACCGTCAACACGCCCGCGACGTCGCGATAGGGTTCAAGCCTGACGCCTTCCAGTTCAGGGATCATTAACGTGGCGATGGCCAGCGCGCCGGTACCGGCAGCGCCAAGCAAACTTTTGCGCAAGGTGGATGACATCGCCATTATTCGGCCTCCTTACGGAACAGGCGGCGTTTTACCGGCGGCTCGGTGATGATCCCGGCGCTAACCCCTTTTTCATAGGCTTTGGTGCGACGCCAGTCGAAATAGGTCTGCGTGAGATAAGTGATCAGACCCAGGATAAAACCGCCGATCACCGCAACCTGATTCCAGTCCACATGGCGGAACCAGTCGACAAGGCCGCCGGTGCAGAGTCCGCCGGCAATGCAGTAGTTAAGACCGGCGGCAAGTTTTTCCGTCATAATTTTCATTCTCCACCTCCCGCCCGCAGGGCGTTAATCCCATAATTGAAGGGTTTGCACCGATGCGGCCTGAATGATATCCGGCATGTCTACCGGGCAACCGTGGGGCAGAATTGGCCCCCGATCGGCCAGGCCCGGATTGCTCAGCAATACCTGCTCGGTAACACCCTGTGTTTTGCCGTAATAGCGCTGACACAGTGCATCAACGGTGTCGCCCTGGTGCGCATAGACTTTCATCAGATCAACTCAACCGTCATGCGCGGCAGCGACTGGCAATCATTGATGGCCCAATCCGCATCGCGGCGCAGGTCGTCAACGGTTGGCTCCAAAGATTCGACCCGTTTGTTGCCTGAATTGGTGGCGTCAAAACTGCGAAAACGCTCGGTAAGACTGGCCTGCGTCAGACAAAACACTGCACGGCGGTAAAGCTGTACGCGGGTGCTCTCATCATCCAGACGATCGGCAGGGACCTGATCCAGTGCGCTATAGCCCGCGCTTTGCTGCCGTTTCCGCCAGTTGGCCAGGCGATCGTTAACTTCATTGATGGCATTGCGGACGGCTTCCAGCAGGCGTGGCTGGGTGATCGTCCCGTCCTGGCGCATATCTTCCCGGTATTGCTTCAGGTCGATATCCGGCCAAAAATCCGTATTTTTGATCACCGTGCTGACCGGAGGCGCGGGGGTAGGCGTTACATCAATTTCCAAATTGTTGCCGGGTTTCTGGTCGCCCGGTACGGGTTCAATCGCTATGCTGACCATGGTTTTTCTCTGTGAGTCGGGCGGTGGACGGGAGCGTTGATGCGGTTAAAACCTGTCGCGGCTCCCGTGCCGCCCTCGCCGGGGGCGATTCGTTAACTTTCTGCCTGAATGAGTTTTTCCAACTGCTTGATATCCGTTTTCACGCCAGAGTTTTCATCTTTCTGCAGGGCTTTTTTTAATGTGTCCAGGGCAAGCACGTTGTCACCGTCTTGACGCAGGGCATATCCTGCGAATTTATACAGCCGGGCTTTGACCTTGTCCGGCATATCCTGTCCTGTGAGCAACTGCTGAGCGCGGAGTAATTGCGCGGTATCCAGCGGCTTATTGGCCGTCATGCTGCGTTGTGCGGCGGCGGCCAACTCTTCGGCAATCAGGCAGCCGGTAGAACGTTCGAAACCGTCCGGGGCGACCAAATCATGCTTGATAGCGTATTCACCGATATTCAGCGCGCTTTCCATGTCGCCCACGTCCAGCAACCAGACCAGCACGCGCATCAGAATGGCGTCCTGCCTGCCGGCATCGCTTTGCAGCACACCGGCCACCCACGGCATATAGGTGGGGATCATGCGGCGTTTCAGTTCTGCCTTGGTGTTGTGGGACTCAACACCGCTCAGCCTGGCCAAGTCCTGCTGCATCTTGAACAGCAGCAGGTCATAGTTGCCCAGGTGGCTCAGGCTGGCCGCCTCACTCAATGAGGGGGACTGCTGCGCAGCGATATATTGCTTATGCCTGCGTGCCGGGCTGGTCATGGATTAATCCTCCTTGGGTGCCGGTGCGGTTGGTTTGAGGATTTCGATGTTTTCGATCAGTGCGGCGCATTGGTAATCTTCCACTACGTACGCCTCGTTGACCGATTCGTAGTTTTCAATGCGATCGCGCTTAGGGTTGTCGATGATATGGCGGCGGCGGGTGCCGTCTTGCCAGTAGATCGACAGGTTATCCAGACGGGTGATCAAAATGGTGTTATCCGGGAAGGAAGGGACGCGTACCGCCTGCAACCCGCCAATGCGTTTTTGCGAGATGATGACGTCAGCCGCCAGCATTTCACTATTTTCCTGTTCTTTGTTGACGATCGGGAAGTATTTGTCCGCCAACAGGGAGCGTCCGACGATGGCGACGAGTTCGGTATCGTCCTGGAACCAGGCGGCGATCAGTTCGTTGACGGCATCCATAACGAGGGCGTCGAGGTTGTGATAGTCTCCGGCTTTACCGATGCGGATCTTGTCTGAAACGACAGTGCCGGCCTCATCCAAAATCCTGGACATCACCTGATCCGGAGCACCTTTACGGATTTTTTCCAGCCAGCCAATATTCACGTCCTGCAACAGCTTGTTGACGGTGAAATCTGACGTTTTCGCACGCTTCACTCCGTTCCAACCGATCATGATGCGATCCAGTGCCTGGCGTTTCACAATCTGGTTGCGGATTTTGACCTGGAAATCCTTGAATTTGGCCCATGAATCCAGTTTTGAATACTTCAATGCGGTATCGAAGTTGGTCTGGGTACACATGTAACCCTGTTCATCCAGACTGGTTGGATCGATGGGTTCACGGTCTTTTTCATCGGTGTTGGTGGTGCTGGCAACCGGGCGATCAATCCCCAGACCGATTTTGTCCCCGCTTTGTTCATCAACCGGGACGATATTGATTGTTTTCAGGAAACCGCTGCTTTCCTGAATTTTTTCTTCCAGTGTCTGGCTAACGGATGGCTCAACGGTGAACTTTCCCGCCACATCCAGGGCATCAATGCCGTTGATGGCCGCAATCTGGTTCACATATTTCTTGTACTGCTCGCGGGTTACCTTTCTCATTTCTCTTTTCCTATAAATCGGCTAGAACGGTGCTGTCACCGTCTGTAATTGGTTGCTTAACAGTCGGTTAGCTCGGCGCTTTCGCCTCCCGTTGACAGTTCGCGATGCTTGTCGCTGCGGTCAGTGGTGCTGAGTTTGGTTTCCAGACCAGAAAATGCCGTCTCGCTGGCGGTCAGTCGGTCTGTCAGCTTTTGAATGGTGTCTTTCACGCCATCCAGACCGGAAAGTTTTTCCTCGGCCTGCTGCTGCCTTTCGGCGACCAACTCCACGGCCTGGTGAACATCGATAAAGCGCGCATCATCAGAGGCCTGCCGTCTGCTGAACATGGCTTTAATGCTGGCGAGCAGGTTCGGCTTTTCGGTTTCCGGTGTTTCGAATTCGAGGGTGGTTTCTTCGGCGGCAGAGAAAAACAGGCCCTGTTGCGCCAGGTGATTTGAGCTGAATTTCATCGCCTCGCTGCCGAGCGACGCAGGGTTATCCGTGAACGCGAGGCCGGTCAGATAGGCTTTGTTGGTATCAGCGAATTTTTCGTAATACTCAATGCTGGTGAAAATCTTCTGGCGCTTGTTGTTCAACTGCACCAGGCCATCCGTCGCATCAACCTGGGCGTAGAGCGCCATTTTGCCTTTTAGCGGGCCATCGCTGACTTCATCGGCGCTCAGTGACAGCACATCTCCATAAGCACAGAAGGTGCTGTCAGGAAAAATGCTCAGGTAATGCTCAAGGTTGACGCGCGCCGCTTTGAACTGCTGGTTATAGGTTTCGGCCATCTCTTTGATGTGCTGGCGCTGGATCTGACGGCCATCGCTGGTTGCTCCCTCTACGGCGACACGGAAAGATTTTGAAATTGGCATTGGATAAGCCCCGATCATGTAAGCGAATTTGGCCGGTGGTGGCCATGTTTGGCTTATGTTGGCGGGGGGCTGGAATGGGGACAACGCGGCGGCCTTGTGTGGTGAATGGCACAAGGTGCATTAAGGGTGTTGGTGATGGCGGGTAGGTAGCCTTTCGGCATTGAAACGTTGAATTTCAGGCTGATTGCACATGAACGCTATTACTATCAGTGCCGATTTGGATCCCCGTCGTCAAGCGATGTATCTCTACTGGCAGGGGCTGCGAGTGGCCCGCATTGCCGAGATGATCGGGGAGAAGCCCGTCACGGTACACAGTTGGAAACGTCGCGACAAGTGGGACGATTACGGCCCGCTCGACCAGATGCAAATCACGACTGCCGCCCGCTACTGCCAGTTGATCCTAAAACCGGTGAAGGAAGGGCGCGACCTCAAAGAGATTGACCTACTGGCCCGCCAGGCTGAGCGACACGCCCGTATAGGTAAATACAACGGCGGCGGGAATGAGGCGGATCTTAACCCCAATATTGCCGCCCGTAACACCGGTCCGCGTAAGCGCACGCAGAAAAATGCCTTTACGGATGAGCAACACGCCCGGCTGAAAGAAATCTTTCTTGAACAGATGTTTGAGTATCAGCGCAGTTGGTACCGGGCCGGATTGTCGAAAGAATTTCGTATCCGCAACATTCTGAAAAGTCGCCAGATCGGCGCAACCTACTATTTTGCCCGTGAAGCCCTGATCGATGCCCTGGACACGGGACGTAATCAGATGTTTGTTTCTGCCTCTAAGGCGCAGGCGCACCAGTTCAAAAACTACATCATGGCTTTTGCGCAGGAAGTTGATGTAGAGCTGCGCGGGGAAACGATCATACTACCGAACGCGGCGGAAATGCACTTCTTAGGCACCAACTCCAACACCGCCCAGGGGCGACCGGGCAACCTGTATCTGGATGAGTATTTTTGGATACCTGGCTTTAAGAAACTGCGCCGGGCGGCATCGGGCATGGCGTCGCAAACGCGCTACCGTTCCACCTATTTCTCTACCCCGTCCAGCATGACCCATGAAGCCTATTCATTCTGGAATGGCACGCTGTTTAACAAGGGCAAGTCGAAGGACAGACGCCGGGAAATTGATGTGAGCTATAAACGCCTGGCTAGCGGCCTGCTCTGTGAGGATAAGCAGTTTCGCCAGATCGTCACCATTGAGGATGCGTTACGCGGGGGCTGTGACCTGTTTGATCTCGATGAGCTGCGCGAGGAAAACAGCGATGAAGACTTTGAAAACCTGTTCATGTGCAACTTCATTGATGATACCGCGTCGGTGTTCCCGATGGGGGAAATGCAGCGTTGCATGGTCGACAGTTGGGAGCATTGGACAGACGTTAAACCCTTCGCATTGCGCCCGGTGGCGGCGCGGGAAGTCTGGATCGGTTATGACCCGGCCAGTTCTGAAAACGGCGACAGCGCCGGCTGCGCGGTGATCCTGCCGCCGCTGATTGCTGGCGGGAAGTTCCGCGTGCTGGAGCGCCATCAATGGCGTGGTATGGACTTTTCCGCTCAGGCCAAAAATATCAAAGCGCTGACTGAGCGCTACAACGTGACCTATATCGGTATCGACAACACCGGCCTTGGCCGTGCTGTGTCGCAACTGGTGCGCCAATTCTTCCCGGCGGTTAACGCCATCAACTACAGCCTGGAAATGAAAACCGACCTGGTACTGAAAGCCCGCGACGTGATCCGCTCTGGCCGTCTGGAGTTCGACGCCGGCGCGCTGGATATCGCCCAGGCGTTTATGTCCATCCGCAAACAGATGACTGCAACGGGGCGGCGGGCAACCTATGTCACTAGTCGCGCCGAAGGCGTCAGCCACGGTGATGTGGCCTGGGCGGTAATGCACGCCTTATTCAATGAACCGCTCGAAGGGGCAACCGGTAGCAATACAGGTTTTATGGAGATTTTTTAGATGAGCAAACGCAACCGGGGCCGCAAAAACACCCAGCCGATCACGCAGAAACAAAGCGGGGCGCAGCATGTGGAGGCGTTCACCTTCGGCGACCCGATCCCGATGCTGGATCGGCGTGAAATTCTGGACTACCTGGAATGCAGCATTGTTGACCGTTGGTATGAGCCGCCGATCTCTTTCAGTGGCCTGGCGAAGACGTTCCGTGCGGCAGTGCATCACAGTTCACCGATCACTATGAAGCGCAATATTTTGGTGAGCATGTTCAAGCCCCATCGGTTGCTGTCCAAGCAGGATTTTAGCCGGTACGCGCAGGATTTTATGGTATTCGGCAACAGCTTTATTGAGGGCCGCCGTAACCGGTTGGGCGGTCTGATGAAGCTGGCCCCCAGCCTGGCGAAATATACCCGCCGTGGCGTAGAAACTGACTCTTACTGGTTCGTGCAATCGTGGATGGAACCACATCAATTCGAGGATGGCTCTATTTTCCACCTGTTGGACCCTGACATTAATCAGGAAATTTACGGTGTTCCCGAATACCTTTCCTCGCTTAACTCCATCTGGCTTAACGAGGCGGCGACGCTGTTTCGCCGGAAATACTACCTCAACGGCAGCCATGCCGGGTTTATCCTGTACATGAACGACGCGGCGCACAAGCAAGAGGATATCGACAACCTGCGCAAAGCGCTGAAAGAGTCGAAAGGGCCGGGTAACTTCCGTAACCTGTTTATGTATGCGCCTGGCGGCAAGCCAGACGGGTTACAACTGATCCCGCTGGCCGAGGTTGCAGCAAAGGACGAGTTTTTGAACATCAAGAACGTGACCCGTGATGATCAGCTGGCGGCCCAGCGCACGCCACCGCAACTGATGGGGATTTTACCGAACAATACCGGCGGTTTTGGGGATGTTGAGAAGGCTGCGCGGGTGTTTGCCATTAATGAGCTAGCTCCGCTGCAAGAGCGACTGTGTGAGCTAAACGAGTGGGCAGGGGAAGAGGTGATCAGCTTCAAGCCTTATGAGTTGTTGAAATCGGATGTATAAGTTTTTGCTCTAAAAATACACTGATTCATACTTGAGCCATCACTTCTAATGGTCTGAGCTAAAATTTGGTCTGGCAATCGTCTTTGGCCCGAAGCGGGCGTTCAAAACGTTGGAACGTAATGACGCAGTAGGTTATGCCAATAACGGTCAAAATGCTTCGGTTAAACAGGTAGCGACGCACAACACGTTGGTATCGTTACCATATTATGGATTTAACTTGTAAATCAAAACCCTTTGCGATTTGATAGAGTAAACCAATAATCTTTAGGTGCGGGATAAGTTTGTGACACAGAAAGCATGGTCCTTTAAAACTATTGAACAGGATGATTTAAGGTATTGGGGAAATGATGGTTACCATGATGACTCATCCTCCTTTTATCGTTATGACAGTTTTGTCGCTAACCACAAAAATGTAAAAGTAGGTGATATTGTTATCATTACAAACAGAAACAAGGTTCTAGGGGGGGCTGTTATTGATAGTATTGCAACGAAAAAAATAGATAAAAAACGCAATAAATGCATCCACATGGATTGTAGCGCAAAAAAAATCCTTCCGAGGAAGAATGTTAAGCCTAAATGGCGCTGTGATAATGGCCATGAGTTTGATGAGCCAAGAGTGATCTTTGAAGCAGCTGTTGGGTTTGTTGCCAATTATGGCATTCATTACAAAGAGATAACTGGTGTTACAATGGAGAGACTCATCGCTGAGACTCCACGCTATAATGGTCAAATGTCAATTCAGGAAGTTAATTTTCGTTGGGCTATCAAATTATTGGGCTCTCAATCCGCTTTAGCTCAGGGTCTTGACGCTGGAGATGCTGATAATGACACACCGATTTTGATGGTTGATGATCAAAGGAATATAGTTGAGCGACAAATAAAACAACGACGTGGGCAAAAAAAATTTCGAGACCAGCTTTTAGTATCTAACCCTATATGTGCTGTTACCGGTTGTGAGCTGATAGATATTCTCGAAGCAGCTCATGTTGATGCATATCGAAACGATAGCCATAATCATATCAGTAATGGGTTACTGCTTCGTAGTGATATCCATACCTTGTTTGATTTGAATTTATGTGCTATCGATCCTTCTGATAATAGCATTCATTTTTCTAAAGGGGCTTTCGAAAATGGTTATCAACAGTTCGAAGGTGTTTGTTTGAAAGTAAATCATAAAGTTTCTCAAGACGCTGTATTAAAGAGATGGGTGATATTTAATAGGTGATGTGAAATTGATTTTTATGTTATAAATTTGAATGATATGGTTATATTAAATTGTATGTATATAAGTGGGATGACTATGAATGAGTATTTTGATGTTAAAGTGATGTCTACAAAAAATGATGATATCAAAAGTATAGAAGAGAATGAGTTTCGCCAGCTCGTTACAGAAGTAGCGGCACAGGGATTCATTGCCAGCGGACAAGTGTCAAAATATATCGTTCGTAATCAACTTGGTTACAAATATGAGAACATATCTGGTATCCTCGAGATGAAAAAAGCAGGTGATGTATGGGATTTTAAAGGTGGTTTTCCGAAGCAAATCTATGCCAGGCTTTGCCAAGAACTAAACTTAAAAGATAATGGTTCTACAGCTAAACCAGGAAAGTTTACATCGTTTAAAGATAGTAAGTGATACAACTTCTCTCTCATGATTTATTTATGGACGCTATAATCGGTTGGGGAATCCAATGAAGTATCTCTCCAAACCTAGTGAAATATACCCGCTGTGGGCTTGAAACTGACTCTTATTTTGTTTGTACAATAACGGATAGAGTCGCATCAGTTTGAAGATGGCACTGTTTTTCATCCGTCGGGCCCTGACGTTTATACAGCATGTGCGGGATTCTAAAAATGAGTATCTTGCGGCTGGACCGCTAGAGCAAGTTTGGCTATTGCGTCCCGATAAGAATAAGTTCTGCGGTTTAAAAGTAAATAACCACCCGCTTAGGTGGTTTTTCTTGGATTGAATTTGCACCTCAAATCGTTGGGTCAATCACTAACCATGATTGACCTTACCATTGTGATAGATTATCCAATATAACTTTCTGTTCAGAGAGTAAGTCTTTGTACATATTCTCACTAAGAGAATCATTTAACTTAAACCTTCCTTTCTTTAAATTTAATCCTTTAACGCCTTCATGAAGCGATTTTGATATAGAATCCCTGTCCTGTTTGTCTTTAAGGTTGGCATCTAATTCTGATATGTATTTATTAAGATCCAATATGTCGCTATATATAGCAATTGATGAGTTGTCTTTTCTAATTAGTTTGTTTTCAATTGATGTCATTTTATTATGTATTTTCTCAAGAGATCCAACAATTCCCTTTCTGGCTTCAACTCTAATAATCTCATCCTTACTTCTTGATCGTGTTTGAAATAAAACCTCAGAGTTTACAACGTTACCAATTTTATGAACATCAGATATAATGGCTTTAACACCTTCTCTATACTGAGGGTAGTTAGCAACAACATGCCCTGCGGGGGTTAGAGCGCTTAATAGAACACAAACTTTACCATAAGCAGTTATCTTTGCTTTAATAGAACCGTCTTCAAATTCAACCTCTATATCAACATTATCATATAGGAAGAACTTTAACCTTTTTTGAGCATATTCAGTAATGTTATCCTTAATTCTCTGAAGTTCAGCTTCTTTTTGCTCATTAGTAACAGATGTTAGCCATGTTGGTTCAACATGCACGTATGATTGACTTAATATATTACTATCTATGTAATTGGCCATAAAATCCTTCAATTTTATAGAGGTAGATTATCTTGAGTAAGTTTTCATAATATACCAACCAGATTGCCTGTTAGCCAAACACTTTCTCAACACCACAGTAAAGGTCGCCCTAATTGGTGGTTTTCCGTTATTATTAACATGTTGATGCATTTCTGTGTGTTGCTGTGACATGTCACAAACGATTTTTTTATGAAAATGACATGTCTACGACTGTTGGAAATAAAAATGTGACGTCGTAGGTTAGTATCATGTCATCTGACTTACCCAGTACTGGCTTTCTTATCTAAAGCGTGTTTTTATCGGGATCAACTTGGATTTTAAATGAAAAAACACTGCATAACCTAAAGTGCAACAATCCGCATACTTCCTGGCCTATCAAATCAGTCCTTTAGGCTCCTGCCAGCAAGGCTTTGGTATGATTTTCTACTGCATAAAAAGTGAACTCTCAAGTATGCAGCGCGGGGGCGGGGGGGACGGCACGGAATAGAGGATCGACGGGGATCGTTTTTCTTGCCTATCCTCCGCACGTATTTACCTGCGCATTGCTGAGAGTCAATCAGATTTGATGCGCGATCGATGTTGCAAAGAAATAAATGCCTCGCTGTGTGGCGTATAGGCGCTTTTGTGAGGGGGAGGTAATGTGCGGTTTTCTATGCCCGTCGGCGGGGGTATTCATTTTTTGAGTATCAATTCACCCTGAAAATTTTTACTAGCACAGACTTTATTCGGGAAAATACTGTGTGAGAGCAAAGTTAAATCTTAGAAAATGCATAGAGGAAAATACGCAGTTGTCGGCGTTCAAGTGTTTTCATACTGCTTGATGTTAACGAGTATAATTATTTTATTTTTAACCAACTACAGATGCGGTATATAAATAAGCACAAATATTTGTCATCTGTGCTTATTATTTAATAATTCATATTGATATTAAATTTCAGGTAATATTTTTTTTATTTCTGCTTCGGCCAAATAGTTCCAACCATTAGCTTCGTTAATCTTCGTTTCTGCAACTACATTTTTTAACTTGTTTACTGCGTTTTGTTTCCATTGAGGTGCTAAATACGAGCAATAAATTGATTCGACAGCGCTGTAAAAGTAATCCTTTATGTTATAACAAAGGAAAAAATTCATGCTCACTATGTTTTTTTCTAATTCATAAGACTCAAAGACATATCCAGCATTAGCATTCCAATATTTTAATATTCTTACTAAAGGTTTTATTAGATGATAATTGTTCTTATTTTTTTCCGTTAAGCTAAGGTTAAAAGCATTGGGGTCTGTACTGATCCATGATTGAAAATTATTAGCAGGGGCAGGGATTTGATATCCATAAAATATGTCATATATTGCTGGAACTAATTCAAACGTAATATGATTAAGATTTAATCTTATAGTTGGATGACTTTGCTTTATTTCTGATGATGTATAATAGTATTCAACAAAACTTTTCAGTCTATTGAGATAAGTTTGTGGTTGGTAGCCGGTATTGTTGAATACAATCATGTAGTCAACATCAGACTTAGGATCATATCTTCTTGGTAACATCGTATATCTGGTGTTTGAACCAAATGTAAAATGATTGGTTACATCGGTAGTATTAAAATGAAATCCCAGCCTTGCTTTTAATGTGGCTATAGATGTTGTTATCGAGCTATCTTTCAAAATCGCATTTCTAGCTATAGAATCTAAATATGACTGGACGCTCATTTATTTTCCTTGTCAATGTCGTAAATAACAAAGCCATTATTAAAATCTGATTGAGTCTTTTCATAAGCCCAGCGAGGGATCGTTGGTGAGGTGATATTTAACTGATTCCTATAATCGGAAAATATTTGTATTTTCTCTTTCAATTCTTTTTCGGGTAGGTTTGTTTCATGTAATTCTATCTCGCGAAAGATTCGTACATTATTTTTAAGATTATTATATCCGCCTGCTGCGGATTTGAATTGACTCGCCTTCTTACTTGGGTTTAAAGCAGTGTTTATAGCAGTTAAAATTGTAAGTATTATGGATATGACGATTGTTACTATTGTCATATCTTTTACAGCGCTTAATCCAGTAACTGCAGCTAATATTGCTATGGCCACACCAACTATTAAGTTGCATTTATCCCATGGAACAGAAGCATTATAATGTGACTTCGATGAATAGAGCGCGTCCTCTTCAATACGAAGGCACTCATTTTTAATTTTTTCAATAAGCTGACTATTCATTTCACACCTAATTATAATATTTCACCATGCAGAGTTTAATTATAACGCATAATGTCAACTCAAATCTCAGTTTGTACACACATTCTTTCACTGTTGCAATATTATGTCTGCTGATAGTGCTACAGCGTTGTCAGCATCAGCTTTTTGTAACCAGCCGTCTGCCAACACTGCGAATCACCTTGCATACAACAACCAGCCGGATCCCCCGGCAGCGTATCGCCGCACTTCCTGCAACTGCTTTTGCGCAGCTCGGCAATCTGTTTATGCAACAGCTTGTTGTCCTGCCGGATGAGGCCGATCAGGTATTCCGTCACCTCGTAAGGTTCTCTCGCGATCCGGCGCTGCTGGCAGCCTTCCAAAATCATCGCCATTTCCTGGCTGTCTACGCGCAGGGTGATCGTGGTGATGCCGTTCGCCTTGTCACGCTGTCGCTGGGTGCGTTTACGTTCTGTCGATGTGGTCATGCTATTCCTCCGATTGCTGCTTTATGGCTTCTTTTCTCAGGTGGTCGCCAATAAGGCGCGTTTGCTCTGGTATCTGCCGATGCCATAGCGCAGTGAGTCGCGTCAGCGCTGTGGTAGCTGCTGGCGTTGATTGCTGATACAGGCAACCATCGGCCCGTGCGCGGTAGCGCTGACCGTCGATAATGACCGTCGCGCCCCTGGCCACCGATTTCAAAATGCAGGCATCCAGGCTGAAACCGATGGACTCGGCGAAGCTGCCGATCTGGCGTTCCAGCTTGCTGAGTGGTCGCTTGATTGTGTTAATGCCAGCACTGGCCGTAGATGGCCGGTGATTTTCAGCCTCCTGCCCATCATCTAAACTGAAATAAGCCAGGGCGCGTTGCTCCTGTTCGTGGCGCATTTGTTCCCGCCAGCGCTTATTGCTGGCCGGATCTGGCAGTATCGACCTTATTGGTGGCAGATTTAGCCCCTCATCTGGCAATGCAAAGCCCTCGGCGACGGCCGTAAATGGATTTTTCATGGGTTCTGGCGATGCGCTGCGTATTCGCCGGAGTAACAACCGCCGTTCCTTGTCGGTTATTCGTTCAAAATCGAGGTTTTCAGGCGGTGGAGGTGGCTCCTTAACCTGTTTGGTTTTTAGCCTTTCCGGCTGCACCGTACAGTTATTGACAGAACTCCGAGAGGGCGCAGGCGCGCCCTTAACGTCAACGGCCAAGTCAACGGCACGGGCCGGAACAAACTTCCATTCTTTCGTGCGGGTGATAATTGGGGTATCCATCCCGACCGGTGGTGAAAACACACCCCGGATCCGGATCACGTCTTCGCCATAGTCGTTAGTGGCTTCTGCCGGCTCGTAGTAGGTGCGCACGATCAGATCGTCACGTCGGACAAAGGGGCCACCCTGGGCGTTGACGTATTCAGCCCAGCGGCCGTAATCGGCAGCATCATGTACGGCGGCAAACTCGACACTGAGGCCTAGTGCGGTTTCATGGTCAGCCATGCGGCGCAATTCGCGGTAAACCGTCACCGGTGCGCCGCCAATAAACTGAAACTGGCGGATGCGCCAGCGGGCGGCCCAGGCGGATACCGCCGGGGCAACCTCTTTCAGCTCTTTGCCGCTGTCGTCGTCCAGTTCACCATCAAGTGCGTAACCGTCGATGTTCTTTGAGATGTATTTGGCTATGTACCCGGTGGCGCTGCCTTTTTCCGGATCTATGGCTTCGGCGTGGAAACGGGCTTTTCTTGAGCGTTCGCTGTAAAGCTCGTCAGTGTCTTCCGCACAGGCATAAGCGCGCAGGATATCGCGCACCTGGTCAACTACCTCGGGCCGCATGAATAGCAGCATATGCCAGTGAGGCGTGCCGTCACCGTGCGGCTCAGCCACACGGATCCCGAAGATGCGAAACCCTTTACGATGTAGCTTGGCGCGTGCGCGTTCCCACACATTACGCAGATAGTGCTGCGTTTCGTCCGGGCTGGCCCCACACCATTTCCGATTGCGGTGGCCATGTCTGTTGGTGGCATGGAAGCGGGAAGGGGCTGTCAGGGTGTAAAACTCCCCCACGAACCCCATCTCGTTGCAGATATCCTCAAAACCACGAATGCGGTTCATCATCTCGCACCGGCGAATGGCGGGATTTGCAACACTGTGATCGTATTTGCCGATTACCGATATGCGGTTGCCTTCGTCGTCTTCCAGCTCCATCGATTTTAAGAATTCACGGGTGCGGCGTTTCTGCTCCCGCCAATCGCTGACGGTTGGCCGGCTGGCATAGGGCGTCGCTTTTTTGCTGACGTGACCGATAGCTATATGCAGGTGTTCTTTCCAGCGGTCAGAATGGCGTCGCAAACGGCGCAGCCACCAATCTTCTGACATCATGCGCATGACTGCCGGTGAGGTGTTATCCATTGTCATTTTCCAGCGGGCCACCTGGTAGGTTTTCCACAGTGGCGGCTTTTGCTTAAACCTGCGGGTGAGTGCGGCAGCCCCTTTATATAGCGCCATGACGTTCAATAATTCAGAAGACCGGCCAGTTTCTTCATCGATTACGCTCAGTTCCTGCTTGATGACAGCGGCGATATCTTTCGCCAGCAGTTCTATATCAGCTCGCCCGGCGTCCGGCAGATGGTTAAAGCGGTGGCACAGGGCGGCATCGCTGTTGTTATCGGAAGCGCGGTATTTATCACTGACGAGATCAAGCCGTGGCAATACGCGCTCAACAAAGTTTTTCGTCAAGTACGCATTGCCCCGGCGGATACCCTGGGATTCTTCCAGCTTGTTGATGTGGTAGCGCACATAGCGTTGGATCAGCTGTGGTTGTTGTTCTAACAGATGATGTGCGCACAGGGTGGCGGCGATCTGCTCCTCGGTCTTTTTATCGATCTCGGCCGGTCGGTTCAGCGACGGATCGATAACCGGGAGCGGGGCATTCCATGAGAATGCCCATTTAAAAGCAGGTGCGCCGTTACCCGGAAACGGCGGTGGTGGTGTGGGAGCGTGCCGGCCACCGGAGTTTCTAGCCATGCATGGCGGCCTGATGCTTTATCAAAGTGGTAAAATTATTCATAATCATCCCGTTACGTATGCATCTAAATGGGATGAACAGAATGCTTAATGACGTTGAAAAGTTGAGTGGTGAAGAAGTCGATGCCAGATTGAAATCTTTGGAGTTAACTCTTGCAGCGCAAGGCGTAATGATTACGGCATTATTAAAAGAATTAACAACAAAATCACCATCATCAATGGAGGCAATAACAGACCTTGTACGAGCCGAAATCTCTCGCGTTACTAAACCTGAAAGTGATGAGCGGGCGGTGATCCAGCAATCGGTCAAGCAGGTTTTTGATAGTGCATTTGAAACGTCGCAAACTCTTAATTTAATCAAAGCTTCTTCCTCACGCTGATTGTTTCAGCCGGGCCGATCATCTTTATAATCTCCACGAGGTTTTCAGCCCGGTACTGCTTTCCGTTTTGCATCATCACGAAATACTGCCCCTTATTGGTTGTTGAAGGGTGGAAGTAAGCGACGTCTTTTTGTTGAACAACAAAATCGCGAGAATTACAGGTGAATGTAAAAACGCCAGTTGGCATGGCACAGGAGTGAGTTTTCATAAAGATGTTACTCGGCATTGCCTGGCTCGATTTTTTGCAACCAGCCAGCGTTAACATCTTCATTTCGTGCCGGAGCTTCCCGCAGCATTAGGAAAACGATCATAGCCGCACGCAGTGGTCGATCTGCATTGCTGGTAAACTCATGCCCCGTTGGTGCCTGCGCTCGGCACCACTCTTTGGTGCCGTTGCTGTCGAATGTGATATCAATTTTGTGCCTAACGACTATCTCCCAAGAAAACGTTGGTTCTTTGCAATATTCCGGCAGGACTGATCGGTAACCGTCTTTGGTTTTGGCTATAAAGTTATAAATTCCATCCATACCATCAACCCAGCCAACGTCCTGGAAGGCATAGCCAAGAATGCTTGCCACGCGTTTGTTTATTTCAAAGTCACTTAACTGGCTGTAATCGGTCATTGTTCAGCGCTCCTATATTTCGAGTTCGGTTTTCTTGGTTGCTTCTTCATGCCTGAGCCGCTAACGCGGTGATGATTTCGCACATGGCTTTGGGTGGCACGGCATTGCCAGCCATATGGACAGTTAACTTGTGGGATGGCGGCTTGATGTAATCTGCCGGGAATGACATGGCCAGCATGTTCTCTTCCTTTGTCAGAATGCGCATGCGAGCGCCATCGACGACAGCCCACCGATCGCGGGTGGTGATCGTCCCGATGGGACGGGCAAGGGATCGCCCTGTTTTGGTGTTGCCGTAGTAGCTAAAAAGAAACCGTTCACCAAACTGTGCGCGACCATTTTTAACCCTATCCAGCGTTGAATTAGCGCGGCCCGGCTTTTCAACCGGTTGCCAGTTTCCTGCGGAAAAATCGATAAAGGTTTCTGCCGACACATGCGGCATTTTTGGCAGTGTTAAATGCAGTGGTTTCTTGCTGCGTGTACAGATAATGAATAAGCGCTTCCGGTTCTGAGGGACGCCCAGATCGGCACAGTCCACAATATGCGGTGCGAGTGAATATCCCAGAGCTTGCATAGCGCCCTCCCATGCCGGATAGAGTGTCCATTTAAGGAACTCGACCACGTTCTCAACGATGATGTTCGGCATCCGATGATATTCAGCGGCGGAAATAACAGCCCAGGCAGTGGATCGGCTGGCGTCATGCTGGGGATTACCTGCTTTCTTCCCGCGTGCCTTGCTATGGCCCTGGCAACAAGGGGATGCCATCATCAGATCATGCCGCGGCACCCGCGACCAGTCAGCCTGGTGCAAGTCCTGGCAAACATGAATTGCGCCGGGGTGATTCTTTTCATGGGCATCAACGGCGGCAGGCCAATGATTGCCCGCCCAAACCACTTCGACACCGGCCATTTCCGCTCCCGTTGATGAACCGCCCAAGCCGGCAAACAAATCACTCGCTTTTAGCTGCATGTTGATGCCTCCATGGTGGCGATGATTTCACCTGTGCGCATGCGGCCAGCGGCATTGGCACTAACCGAACGGCGGGCGGTGGTAATGGTGATGTTGAAATCGGAGTACAGATCCAGCGCGGCAACTGTTTCGCTGTTTGATGCCACAACGTGGCGCCCACGGCGGGCAGCAATGCGCAGCATGCGTGCCAGTTTTCGCTGTTGGTCGCTGGTAAAACCGTCGGTGTGGTAGCTGGTGAAATTGGCGGTTGCTGATGCAGGGATGTAGGGCGGATCGCAATAAATCACGTCACCAGCTTGGGCCATCCTGATCGCCTCCTGGAAGCTGCAACACAGGAAAATGGCTTTCTTCGCCAGTGCCTTTTCTGAGAAGGCGTGGATCTCGTCTTCGGGGAAATAAGGGGCTTTACGATGACCGAATGGCACATTGAAATCACCGCTCAGGTTATAGCGGCACACACCGTTAAAGCCGTGGCGGTTCAGGTAGAGGAATTGCGCTGCGCGATACAGGAAATTGCTGTCACAACGCAGGTTAAAATCAGCCCGCACAGCGTAATAACCCACCTCGTCGGCCTGCTGTTTAAACAGATTCCTCGCTTCCCGGATAAGTTGAACCGGCAGGTTTTTAGCGACGTTGTGGAAGTTGATAAGGTCGCTGTTGATGTCGCACAGCAGATAGCTGTCGTAATCGGTATTGAGGAACACTGCGCCGGAGCCAACGAACGGCTCGACCAGGCGCTTGCCCTCGGGCAGATGCTGACGCAGGGTGTCGATAATGCTGGCTTTACTGCCAAGCCATTTAAGGACGGGACGGTTCATAATGAACCTCCTTTCATGTGTCGTGATTTGGCTTCGCGATGTTCCTGACAATGCACACAGGTAGTGACGCCATGGATCAAACGTCGACGCGGCTCAGGGATTGGCGAGCCGCATTCTTCGCAGTGAAATGCGGAAGGCCCGCAAGGTTGCTGGCGAGCGTTTTTAATTTGGGCGTCAAGAATTAGCTGATGCCGCTCCTGCGCCATGTCGATTTGATCAGACATTGGGCATCCTTAGTCGTAATTGCATTCTTCGGGTGGCAGACACTGGCTGTCAGATCCCTGGCGAGATTTGCAAAAATGATAAAAAAACGGGCCAATCAGACCAAAAGCGACAACGGCCCCGATAGCCGTAATGGCAAGGTAGATATCCGTCATTTCCGGTACTCCACGTTGTACGTTTCATGGGTCATTAACCGCCAATCCTTGCCGCCGTTTTTACTCAGCAAACGCCAGCGGTAGCCAATATCTATTTTCAAATAGCCATGCGGCTTGATACGACGAAACACACGGTTACCACGGCGAAACTGAGACAATAATATAATTGCCTTGCGGTATATTTCCGGGGTGGTAGCAGTACCAGCAAGAGTGATCAAGGTCATTTCCCCTTTATTTGTTCAGCACCAATATTCTGGCGTGCGCTGATCCAGCTTTTCAGCATGGAAATAATTTGCTCTCTGGGTGCCTTGTCCGCTTCCAGGCGTTCAATTCGTGTGCTCAATAATTCCAGCAGTTGCAGCCGCGAGGCTCGTCGGGCTTCGGTTAGTAATTCCATTAACGTAACGTCATTCATAAAACCCCCTGAATTCAGGATGTGGGAAACCCGCCACCAGAAAGGCAGCATTTTTATTACGAGTGATTTACATATTTCAGTAGGCACTTATTAGTACGTACTGGAATATGTGCCGGTTTTATCCATGCCGGCTCATGGTTAGGTCAATCTATCCGCTCTCTTGCAGCCCATTCATTTATTAGGGCGCGACCGGATTGGTGCGATTGTCCTTAATGCTCCGGGATTACGCGCCCGGCCGCGTTGTGGTATCTTCACCATGCCCGCCACGTTCTGACAGGAACACGGGCATAGCAATCAACCACCCACAAGAAGGAACTATGATGGAAATCTCTCTTTCTAAATACTACGGCTTGTTCACCAATACATACAACAACGTACTTAAAACACTAAAGCTGGAAGCTCATGAAATAAGCTGGCGTTCGGACAAGCAAAATTACCTGAGCGAACGCACTCTTAATATCTTCAAGCTTGATCTTCTCCTGTTTGGATATAAACAAGAAAACGATCCTCATCGGCTTATCCTCAAAGGTAAAAATGCACTTGTTTCTTACCTGGTGAACAACAAAAAAATACCATTCGGTGATGCAAAAAATATCACTCTTGCAGATGCTTTAATTCTGCTCTCTGGCGAATTGAGAGAGCTAAAGGTTTCTGATGAAATCATGAGTCAACTAAAACAAGGTGATTTCAACTTTAATGACTACCATTCATTGGAGTTTGTTTTCCAATATCCGGGATATCAGGATGATGAATGGGATCCGGATCTGTGGGATAAACGCTTGCTGAAATAAATTCGTTTCTTTCAGCTTCCCTTATCTTCACTCGTTCGATTTCTAAATTTAACTCCTCGACACAGTTTGTTGAGGAGTTTTTCAGCTCTAGAGCATATTCCACGCTCCGCAGCCATGCCCGCAATTCGACATCGTTTAGGTTCCCTCTGTAGATAAATGGGTGTTTGGTCTTTTCCTCCGCAATAAAAATAACTTTACCATTGGCTGAAATCATATTGTTGGCTCCCATGTTTTTCCCCTTCGTTGTACCTATCTGGGAGCACACCCCACGACGCCAATCGCCCACACGTTAATGGAAGGGATGCGCTCTCAGATAGGGCCGGGCAACCCGGCCATCAGACGAAACACTGCATATCACGCGGCACAGGGATATCACCGTTATTGCAACGCAGCATCAAAGCATCGATCACCTCTGCGGCAACTCCGTCGCCTGCGGCTTCTGCCGTGCTCAGCAAGCCAGTGAGGCCAACGCTTAAACGAAAAGCGTGGTCGTTTAGTGAAACAGCCCGCACTGCCGGAGCGATAGCGCTGGCTGCATTGATGTTTTGGGCCTTGGCGTGGTACTGCGTCAGCAGATCGTCAACCAAAATGGTGTATGCCTGTTTCACTTTGCCGCCTCCTGCTCATCAAAAACCAACGGATCGGTATCCAGGATTGTGGGGTTGGATGTGATCCCGATGCCATAGAGCTGACTGGCCTCATCCCGGATCGCCATTGCGATGGCTGGGTAAACTGGTTTTTGGTTTTTTTGCGCCGATTTATAAAAATCTCTCAAAGATGGCGTCTCAACGATACGAGCCATAAGCGCCACTTTGCCTCCTCTCTCTCCCAGAGCGACTTCAATAACTTCACTCAAGGTTTTTCTGTCGTCGAATTCTATGCATACACCGACGTTAAAAAGATCAGGATTGAAACTTGTCGCCATCTGCTTGAGTTGTTCGGCAGTTATTGCACGTCCGTCAGTGGTTACGCCTTCGATGGCTACCAAAAACCATCTGCTTTTAGTGTTCCGCCGCTTCTCGGTATAAAGCTGGTGAATATGTTTGATCGCCCCAGCCTTTGAGTCATAAAGACCGAACGAGTGATCGCCGAGACTGACTTCATATCTGGCGATTTTGCTCACAGCCGTTTGCGGGCGATAGGTGATCACAAAGCCCCGATAACGAGAGGTGTTGCGGCTGATTTTGGTAATGACATGGCGCATGGTCTGCATATTCCCGCCTCAACTCATCTGTTCAACAAATTTCTCAGCGTGGCGCTTGGCGTTCAGATAGATGGCGTAAAGGTTGACGCGACGCTTTGCACCAGGGCGCACTTGCAAAATCGGCAGGGCACCGGTATCGGCCTGTGTACGAATGGTTTGTTTGTTCTTCCCGATGCGCAGCGCGTAGTCAGAGATCGACTCTTCCAGCAGGTCACCAAATGGATAATCAGCCGGCAGTTGGTTTTCCCTTACCCCAATCACCTTTTTTTGTCGGTTTTTGTTCATAATGATACCCTTTGAGATCACGCAGTTTTCTATTATGTAGGGTACATATCCGTACCATTAACTGGATTATGGGTACAAATAATTACCATGTCAACCAACATAGGTTCAAAAATTCGTGAGATCCGTGAGGCTGAAGGATTAAGCCGCGAAGAATTTGCAGTATTAACAGGGGTTCCCGCAGGAAATTTGAAGCGATACGAAACAGATCGTATCAAGAGCGTTGGAAGTGAGTTTCTCTTGATGATCACTCAACATCAGCGGTTCAAAAAATATGCAATGTGGTTAATGACTGGCGACGTTGCACCGGAGGTTGGGCAAATATCTCCGGTTCTCTCCCCTAATGGGTATCCCAGTTCATCCAGCAACCAAAAAGGCAAAAAGGTTGGCTGACCGCATGGAAAATAATGCAGCGCTGGAAGCGGGGCGGCATTTGTTTCGAAAGGAATCTTTGGGATGAGTATTAAATCGCTGGGCACTGAAGGCTACATGGTGGATGTACGTCCCCAGGGTCGGACGGGTAAGCGAGTCCGCAAAAAATTCAAGACCAAGTCTGAGGCGCAGCAGTTTGAGCGTTGGGTTATCGCGACGCAGAACAACAAAGATTGGGTTGATAAACCCGCCGATCAGCGCCCCCTCACGGAGTTGATAGACCTCTGGTTTAAGCATCATGGCCAGAACCTGAAAGATGGCGTGAAGATAGAGCATAAATTACAGGTGATGGCGGCCAAAATGGGTAATCCCAAGGCTAGCCAGATCACTCGCGCCTCATTTTCTGACTATCGTGTGTTACGGCTGGCCGAGGGTAAAAAGGCAAAAACCGTCAATCTCGACCAGGAAAAATTGGGCGGGGTATTTTCCGTGCTCATCGATCTGGGTCATTACTATGGCGAGCACCCGCTCAAAGAGATGAAAAAAATTAAGCTGCCGGATCAGGAAATGGGTTTCTTAACTCATGACGAAATCTGGCAGTTGCTCGATCGGCTGGAAGGTGATCATCTGAAGGCGGTTAAGTTGTGCCTGGCAACAGGGGCACACTGGGGGGAGGTGGTCAAACTTCGGCGGGAAGAGGTGATCGGCAATAAGGTTACTTACCTCAATACCAAGAACAGCAAAAACAGGACTGTCCCGATCTCAATCGAACTCTGCAAAGAAATCACTTCTGGGGTCAAGGCTGGGCCAATATTTGCCGAACTCAATTATTCGTACGTGAGAACGTGCATCAAAGATGTTGCCCCCGGCTTGCCGGCAGGGCAGGCCGTTCACGTTCTGCGCCATACCTTTGCCAGCCACTTCATGATGAATGGGGGCAATATTTTGGCGTTACAGCGGATTTTGGGGCATTCAAGCATTTTGCAAACAATGAGTTATGCGCACTTTGCGCCTGATTATCTGGAAGACGCGGTGAGATTTAACCCACTTACAAACGAAAAGGAGAGCGTTACCCATGCCTGATAATATCGTGGTGCCTAAAGAAGGCTTGTATGTATCCACAATTCCTGGTGGAGAACGTTTGGTTGTTGTTGATGTAAACGTGGTAGAGGATGACGATGATGAAGAAGGGGATGAAATCTTTTTCTTGGTAACATTCGTTAATGAAGGTGATGAAAACGATATGTCAGCGCCAAGCTGGGAATTTGACTCCATTGAATGGCGGGAGCATGTTGCGAGAGAGAAACTAGAATTTGTAGGCTAAGTGTTAGCCCAGACTTGAACTGACACATACCCTGGTAGTACACAACTAAATCCGACAGTCTGCTCTGAGCGAGGAGCAGACGTAGCCCATGATCTAAATAACTGATCCGAATAGCGCTGCACTTTTGCCAGCCCATGCTTACCTCCGGGGGATGGCCTGGCGGTTTTCATAAAATGACGGACTTTTTCAGTAGCTACCACACACTTCTGTACGAGTGGTTACGTGGAATCGTTTCATGCAATGCCAGCCACAGCCGCTCAACTCGATTTACCCACGCGTGTATCAGCATGGCTGATTAATCTGCGGTAATGGTTCTTATCCTGTATTTTATGAATGGTTTTCTGCATTAGGCGCCGTTTGGTTCGGGGCATTGGTGCTATGATCGGCATTGCTCAGTCCAGTTGGTGATTTGTGATGTTTGACTATTGATCAGATCACACAATCCGGCCGGGTTCCCTTAGAATGATCTACTAATTGGAACAGTTATTTAGGAAATCATGAAAACAATTCAATTTTGTTGCAGTGAAAGATAAGTATATTAGAGTGCATTTTTAAAAAACACACTCTGTCTTTATGGACCTACTATGCGAATAAAAAGGTGAGCTGCAATATTTAATTATATTCACTTTTCTCTTGAGGTAGAATACAAATTTGGGTAATTTTTTTCTATTATTTCTTTTTGTTTCTTACTCATGGAGTCGTAACAGGTCTCGTATACAACATTGAAGAATACTTTGTCTTGACTGACTCTTAATGGGTATTCTTTTATGGTCTTATTTTCTAAAAAATCAAGAAGCTGCACTGGGTTTTCAAAATGATTGATAATGTCATTAGCAGTTAGAGTATCGTTTTCCCACATAGATAAAACATGTTTCTGATTGCCAATTTGATAAGTATCACCGTGACTAATTATACCAACATCTATATATCTTGATTTAATGAGTCTGTTAAATGCTGATGAGTCAGTAACATAAACACCATCGATTTTTCCAGGTATTGAAAATGGAAGATTATTCATAACCACAGGAACTAATTCATAGTCATTTATATTCTTCCCGAACTGCTCCTCAAATACTTCTGCATTTGATAATAAACCATCAACAAGCCTTTTCACTTGTGCTGCTGCTTCTGCAATGAATTCTCTCTTTTGAAAAGCTCTTGTTAATGAACCTCCAGATAGTGTGGTGTTCTTACACTCCAAAACAAATGCTTTGTCGTCAAGTAAAAATACAGCATCATATTCATATTGCTCTAGCCCCCGCTTAAATTTGAAATAACTATTAACCAACTTATGTTTATCTAGAGTTTCTATCATATCATTCTCAAACCCATAACCTTTTTTTGAAAGATCGGCTTGTTTAGAGGAGAATTTAGAAAGAATTATATTACTGATAAGAGGCGCTGTATATGCTGGCGTGAATAATAAATAAGAAAAATTTGATGTTTGAATTAGTGGCGAGTCATATATATCTCGACTATCATTTCCAAATGTGATGCTTTTTATAAAAACATCTGCTTTTAATTCGGAAAACCCACCTAATCTTAGTACACTAGTAATTTCTTTCTTGCTATAAATAATCTTATATTTCGCATTTTGTGATAAATATGAGATTACAGAATATCCTCTTACCCATTCGCGTAAACTCAAGCCTAAAACAATGTCATTGCTGTCATGGCTTGAGAGTGCTTCCATCAAAGAACTTAAATATGGATATTCCTCAAGTGTTATTGGGTGAGCATCTAAAGAACCAGACCACTTACTAATATCTGATGGAAGTCTCTTTTCAAGCCGGAATTTAGAAATTGCTTCAAAGAAATTCTGGCTTAAGCGTCTGGACAATCTTTCATTAGAGATTGTATCAAAATATTCAAAATCGTCTATAGTACGATTGAACATAACAGCAGTAGTGATACCATCTGTTTTCGAACTTTCTGGAATTTCATTAGGCTGTGCAATCTGTATGTTGTTGTCAAAATAAATACAACTTTTAGTACATGTGATCAACTCGTTCCATGCTAAAGAATAATAGAAAATTGATGAGGCGTTATTAACCAAAGACTCATCAATATCTATCATTTCAGGAATTATAATGTCTTCTGACTTTGTTAATTTATGTTCATATGCAAACATTTTCAGAGTCAATGTTAAAAAACTAACTATTTTATCTAAGGCGGAATCAGGGGAAATTGAGGTTCCATCATCAGTTAAAATATTTTTTTGATTTAGAGTGAATGGAGTTCCACTTTCCCCAATTTTAGATGAGTGAGTTTCCATCAGTTCTTGTAAGTGATAACCTTCCTCTAAAGCATTTTTGATGACAGCCCAGCATAATGTCTGAATGTTTTCTTCCATCAGTGGCAGCGCTTTTAAACCAGTTTTTATTTCATCGATAATAATCTCAGATGTTTTAAATACTGAGAGGAGCTTAGACAAGTGCTTAACCGTGGTATCACATTGAGTATTATTTATTAAATCCTCAAAAAAGCGATCTCTTTCCTGTCTTTTTTTGTGATTATGAGGTTGAAAATTTTTAAAGTTTTGCGTTTCGAATTTTACTAAATGACGAACAGATTCGTTTTCATTGAAAAATGGTATCGCTTTAAGTAGTCTTTTAGTTTTGTATTTAGAACAATCTTTAGATATTTCTTCAAAATTTATATGTTTCATATTTTCCGCTTGCAGATGTTAAATGACTATGAATGGTAAAAAGTATCACCATGACCTTCATTTATACCAGTGCTAAATTATCTTTACCTACATTTAAAAATACTATCTTAAATTAACATTTTTTATAAAACTGAACAATATGTAAATAAAAAGACGAAGATGGCTTGTGTTTTGGTATTCAAAATACCGTCTCCGGGAGATAGCTGCAATACATAGCTAATCATATTCATGTTTCGTCTATTTCCATTGCGTCATTGTCATTTTTGATGATTAGTTACGGGACACACCCTAGGCTGTTACCAACGTCAGCTCAAGTTTGAGCTAATACAGCTAAAGGAATGATCCACAAATTGACCCAAACACCCACGCTATACCCACTTTAGGCAGGCAGTTACAAGTATCCAACTCATTGATATTATTGTAACTGCTTGCTTTTGTTGGCATCAGGATGGCGGCGAAAGCCTCCCTTTTTTATTGGCGAGGATTTATTTTACTGAGTGCTTTTGCAGATACTGTTCAAACACCGCCAGGGTGTCGTTAGAAATGTGATGTTCAATTCCTTCACTGTCCAGCTCCGCCGTATCATTCGGCACTCCGAGACACACCAGCAGATCGACCACAATCCGGTGACGGCGGCGTACTTTCTGCGCCAGTTGTTCACCTTCTTCCGTCAGAAAAACCCCACGATAAGGACGTGATTCCACCAGGCCGGCACTTTTCAGCCGGGCGATATTTTTGATCGCGGTAGGATGCGAAACGCCAAAGCGTTTGGCGATATCGGTGGTTCTGGCTTCACGGGTGGTCATCAACAGGTCGGCAATCAGCTCGACATAATCCTCGATCAGCGCATTAGACTGCGCCTCACGAGCGCGGGTGAAGCGCAGGGCATGTTCAGCCTCGTCCGGCATTTCAGCCACCACGGGGCGTTCGGCGTCGTCTGGTGCGCTTGTTGCCATATTCTGAGACGTCCTTTAAACGTTAAACCAGTAAGTTGCAGGTTAATGCAGTTCCGCCATACGTTAGTCCAAAGGCGACGCATTATCAATTCGGCTGGTGCATTCGATGACAATAAGAAATATTTGTACACAAAGGCAGTGAATCTTCCATTTTGCATAAAGTGTAGCCGATGCTACATTGCTGTGAGTGTTGGGTGAAAAATAACCAGAAAAAGATTGAGGGTAAATCATGCGTGATGCGGCAACCACCACATCGTTAACCGAACGAACCAATACGGCAATTGGTAACGCACTTGCCGGGCGCAAGCGGGGTGCCTTTACGCCGCTGCTGTTCGCCGGCCCCGCGGTGATTGCCTCTATTGCTTATATGGACCCCGGTAATTTCGCCACCAATATTCAAGCCGGTTCGAAATACGGCTATAGCCTGTTATGGGTGGTGGTGATGGCAAACCTGATCGCCATGCTGTTTCAGGCGCTGTCGGCCAAGCTGGGCATTGTCACCAACCGCAATTTGGCGGAAATGTGCCGTGACCAATTTTCCCGCCCGGTAGTGATCGGCATGTGGATACTCAGCGAAGTGGCGGCAATGGCTACCGATCTGGCGGAGTTCCTCGGTGGTGCAATAGCGCTGGCGTTACTGTTCCATATGCCGCTGTTGCCAGGGATGGGGGTGACGGCAGTGATCACCTATGCCTTGCTGATGGTGGAGAAGAAAGGCTTTCGTCCGGTGGAACTGATGATCGGTGGGTTGGTCGCGGTGATTGCCCTGTGTTACCTGGTCGAGATGTTTATCGTGCCGGTCGATTGGGCGGCCGCGGGCATGGGCATGGTCACGCCGCAATTGCCGGATGCGCAGGCACTGACCATTGCCGTCGGCATCATTGGTGCTACCGTGATGCCGCACGCTATTTTCCTGCACTCTGGCCTGACCCAGCACCGTGCGCCGGCCAGTGACAAGGGCGAACGTCGCAAACTGCTGCGTTTTTCCAATATTGAGGTGGTCATTGCGCTGTCTATCGCCGGGCTGGTGAATATTGCCATGGTGATTATGGCCTCCAGCGCCTTCCATGCCGGGAATAGTGATGTGGCAGAAATTGGCACGGCATACCATACGCTGACCCCATTGTTTGGTGCGGCTGCCGCCGGTATCTTCCTGATGTCGCTGATTGCCTCCGGTATTTCCAGCTCGGTGGTGGGCACCATGGCGGGTCAGATGATCATGCAGGGGTTTGTCGGTTTCCGCATCCCGGTGTGGGTACGTCGTATGGTGACCATGATCCCGGCCTTTATCGTGGTCGCGTTAGGGGTTAATGCCACCGATGCTCTGGTTTACAGCCAGGTGGTACTGAGCCTGGCACTGCCGGCCCCGATGATTGCGCTGGTGATGTTTACCCGTCGCCGCGACATTATGGGGGAGTTTGTGAATGGCCGCCTGACCAGCCTGCTGTCAATCATAGGTACGGTGATCATTCTTTTGCTCAATATGGTGTTACTGCTGCAGACCTTCGGCGTTGCTATCCCCGGTCTGGGCTGATCGGTAAGCCGTGCAGTGGTTGCTGTCACGGCTTATCGCCTCGTGATAAATCCCGTTAAGGCGTCGTTTTCTGCTGTGTGTTCTGACCACCGGTCAGGGCCTTCTCGTCGGCGGAAATGCTGCCGGTATTTGCCGCCCACACGCCTTCCTGGGTTTTGGTCACTTTCTGATGTGTGGCATTCAGATTCTGACCAACAGCAGCAATGTGGTTGGATTCCACCCCGCCGGTATTTTCCCCCCAGGGGATGGTCTGATCGTTGGCCTGGGCCAGGCCGCCCAAAGCCAGCGGAATCAACAGCAGTGCGACATTAATCAGGTTTTGTAGTCTCATCGTCTTAATCTCCACTTATGTCCATGGCACCCGGTTAGGAAATGCATGGCGTTATCAGGAAAATATAACGAGGGGGAGGGATAGCTAGGGTCAGTCGGGTTCTGGCTGGCGATAAGGGATCCACAATGCACCCTGTTTGATCAGTGTAGGCAGTGGCACCAGCCAGAGTGGCCGCAGTAATGTAAGCGGAGCCCGCAATTGCTTACGGGGTATGTGAGTTTGTTGCAAATGAAATAATTAACACCATTAGTTTAATGTCTCGCGAGTAAGCCCCGGATATTTACCCTGTGCTATTACAAATTCCCCACACCGCCGTCGATCAACAATTCGCTGCCGACCATAAAGGCGGACTCGTCAGAGGCCAAAAACACCGCTGCCTTCGCCAATTCCAGCGCCGTGCCCATGCGGCCAATCGGCACCAGGGCGCGGATCTCGTCGCGTAGTGCCTGTTCATCGGCATCCTTCAGGCCGAGTTTACCCAGCGCCGGGGTTTCTGTCGGGCCGGGGCTGAGGCCGTTAACCCGGATACCGCGTGGATGCAACTCACCGGACAGTGTTCTGGCCAAAGACAACAAGCCGGCCTTACTGGCGGCGTAAACGTTGCTTAACGGCAGGCCAATATGTGCGCTGACCGAGCCACATAAAATAATCGACGCCGGATTAGCCAACTGTGGCAACAGTGACTGGATCAGAAAGAACGGCCCTTTGAGATTGATGTCCATCAGCCGCTGATAGCTTTGCTCATCCCACTCCTGCAACGGGTGGTGAGTGACGTCACCAGCGTTGATGTACAGTACATCGAGACGCGGCCAATGGCTGGCCAACTGCTGCGCCAAACTACGCTGCTGAGCAATATCCCCGGCATCGCTGCGCAACAGCAACACGTTGCCCAGCGCTTCACCCGCCGCATCGAGGCCGCTTTGGCTGCGACCGGTGATCGCCACGGTGGCGCCTTCGGCAATAAACTGGCGCGCCGTTTCCAGACCAATCCCACTGGTGCCGCCGGTGATCAACGCGTATTTACCTTTAAGTCGTGACATAACCCACCCCCGTTTGTTGTCGATGCAGCCATTATTTGCGCTATAGTATCTTTTGCATAGTAGGCACCCTTTGGATACTAAAGGACAAGGTGGGATGAAATGACCAACTCCGGGCTTTCGACAACGGAAAAAAATTTAGCGGCGTTGCCGGCAGCGGGCGAACCTTGTCCAATGGTGGGCTTTGTGAATCTGGTGGCGGGGAAATGGGCGATTCCGATCCTCTACCGACTGATACTGATCGACAGTCCGGTGCGATTCAGCGAGCTGCAACGCGCAGTGGCACCGATCGCCCAGAAAGAGCTAACGCGGCAACTGCGGCAGTTTGAGCAACGCGGTCTGGTCACGCGGCAGGTGTTCCCGGAGGTTCCCCCGCGTGTTGAATACCAGATTACACCGCTGGGCAAAACGTTGCGTCCGACGCTCGACTCGTTGGCGAATTGGATGCGTACACACGCACCGCAGTTGATTGCGGATTAGTCGCCAATGCCCGGCGGGTTGATGGTGGAACGTGGGACTTTTTCATCGTGTTCACCCCAACGGTCCAGCACCTGGGCATATTCGCCGCTGACGATCACCCCATTGATGGCGGCGTTGATGGCTGCAACCAGACCGTTATCTTTTTTGGTTGTCACCGCCACGTAGGCCACGTTTGGACCAATCCCAACCATTTTGGTTTTGCCGGTCAGCGCCGCCTTATAGGCACCGGTGGAGTGTGGGCCGAAGAATGCGTCGGTGCGTCCGGACTGAATGCTCAGGTTGGCGGCGGCGTCATCGGTGACATAAATCGGCTGCACCGGTGCCAGGCCGTTGGCGCGGTTCTGCTTATCCCAGCCAAGCAGGATGTTTTCCTGATTGGTCCCCGAGCCGACAATAATCCGCAGCCCGGCAATGTCCGCGGGCTGGTTGATTGAGGTGATTTTGCTGGTGGATTTCACATAAAAGCCCAGCGTATCCACGCGGTAGGTGGCGAAATCAAACTTGGTTTTGCGCAGCTTGGTCACGGCAATATTGAAAATGGCGGCATCGTACTTGCCCGAGCTGATCCCGAGTGGCCAGTCTTCCCAGGAGGTGGGTACCAGATTAAGCTCCAGCCCCAGGCTGTCCGCCACCAGTTGTGCAATATCCGGGTCGCTGCCAATCAGCGTTTTATTGTCTTCGGCAAACAGCGCCAGTGGCGGGGAATTTTCAGACGCCACCGCTACGGTTAGCTTGCCCGGTACGGCAAAAGGATAATTAGCCGGGATCAGTGCCACCGCGGCTGGATTCTTCGCCGCACGCAAATGTTGCTGATTGGCCTGCAGGTCAATAATACTTTTGGTTTCAGCTGCGACATGGCCGCACAGCAGCAGCGTGCACAACGCCAGGGTTTTGAATCGCATGTTGTTCTCTATCCGTTGTTAATCATAGGGTTACTATTGGCGGTGGCAACAGGCAAGTAAAGCAACAATAGTGAATAACCAAAGTGAAAAAAATCAGATGATTGCCGCCGGGCAACTCTGACAACGGCGCGATGACCCTGACCGGTTGTCTGATTCTGCATCACTCAACACGGAAAGTGCGCAATCAGGTTGAAAGCAGTAGAATTTGTCACTCATACTGCGTACAGCTTATTTTCCTCTACAAGGAACGCCAGATGGCCGAAGAAACGATTTTCAGTAAAATTATCCGCCGCGAAATCCCTGCTGATGTGGTCTACCAGGACGAACTGGTCACCGCTTTCCGTGATATCTCACCTCAGGCTCCGACCCATATTCTGATCGTCCCCAATGTGTTGATCCCCACCATCAATGATGTCACCGTCGAGCATGAAGCTGCACTCGGCCGCATGATCACCGCTGCGGCGAAAATTGCCGAGCAGGAAGGCATCGCCGAAGACGGTTACCGCCTGATTGTTAACTGCAATCGCCATGCTGGCCAGGAGGTCTATCATATTCATATGCATTTGGTCGGTGGCCGTTCGTTGGGGCCGCTGCTGTCCCGCTAACCGAGGAAAATCATGCGCTCTAGCAAAACCCTGCGTTGTCTGATGGCGCTGACGTTACCCGCCGTCATACTGATGGGCTGCAGTAGCCCGCGCGGCATTGCGGTCAACGATCGACAGACGGTAGTGATGGACTCGCCGGTGCTGACCGCGGGCATTCTGGCCGACAATCCGTCGATTTCGAATGCCTCCGGGCGCGTGATGGCGACTTCGGAACTCAGCAACAGTCAACCCACGCCGGTAACGGTGCACTATCGTTTTTACTGGTATGACGATCAGGGGCTGGATATTCGGCCTTTTGAAGCGCCACGTAGTATCACTATTGCGCCAAATTCAGACGCTACCATTTATTCGCTCAATGGTAACCTCGATGCCAAACGCGTGCGTCTGTATCTATTCTTGTAAACTCTTGGTTCAGTGAGAGAGGGATTAATGAAAAAGTATCTATTTGTAGCGCTGGCCGCGTTGGTGTTAACCGGCTGTCTGTCGCGTCCGCCGGAGCCGGAACAACCGCAACCGCCGGTGACCGTTGAGCCGGTGAAGCCACCGGTCGAAGAGCCACAACCGCCGGTCACCGAACCAGTACCGCAGCCGCCAAAAATTCAGCAACTCGACTGGTTGAGCAGTGTACAGCCGCTGGTGAACCAGATGCTGAAAGCCGATGGCGTCAATCCGGGCAGCGTACTGCTGCTGGACAGCGTGAAAAACAACACCAACGGCGCACTGCAAACTTCGAAAGCGACATCCGCACTGCACAAAGCGTTGGCATCGAATCAGACCTTCTCCATCGTACCGGAAGCGCAGTTGGCAAGCGCCAAACAGACGCTGGGCCTGTCGGTGGATGACAGCCTGGGGTCACGCAGCAAGGCGATTGGCCTGGCGCGGATCGTCAGCGCACAGTACGTGCTGTACAGCGACGTCAGCGGCGACGTGAAGTCACCTACGCTGGATATGCAACTGATGCTGGTACAAAGCGGTGAAATTGTCTGGTCAGGCAATGGCGCCGTTACACACTGAAGCCGCCCTGCGAAGACTGATTGAGAACCAACTGCCGGCGGTGAAAACCGCCGGTTGTCGTTTCAGCCCGGTGCAGGGCCTGACCGGTGAAAGCTGGCGCATTGAAGGCGAGGGTGTACAACTCTTGGCCCGCCAACAAAGCGCAGAGAAAAGCGCGTTGGGCGTCAGTCGTCGACGTGAAGCGCGGATGCTGTGCCGTGCGGGCAAGGGGATTGGTCCGCAGGTTTTAGCGCAGAATAATCAGTGGATTATCTTGCAGTGGCTCAATGGTGACGTTGTCACAGAGGCTAGCTTCGCTCAACTGAATGAGTGCGGAGATTTAGCGGAGTTAATGGCGGGCTTGCATCGGCAGCCGCTGAGTGGCTACTCCCTGAACCTGCAGCGGCAATTTGCACACTATTGGCCGCAGTTGGATCCACAGCGCCTGACGCCCGCCTGGTTGCGGCTGCATCAACACTTCCTGCATCGCCGCCCGCCAACGCCGCTGAAACGGGCACCGCTGCATATGGATATTCACCCTGGCAATCTGATCGCCGATGGCGATCGCCTGCGTTTGATTGATTGGGAGTACGCGGCCGACGGAGATATCGCGCTGGACATCGCCGCGCTGTTTCGCGGCAACGCCTGGACGCCCGCCGACCAACAGCGTTATTTGCAGCATTATGTCCGCACTGGCTACTCAGATTTACCCTTGCTGCGCGCACAGGTACAGCGCTGGCTGCCATGGGTAGATTATCTGATGTTGCTATGGTTTGAAGTACGCTGGCAACAAACCGGCGATCCTGAATTTTTGCGCTGGGGCGCAGTGTTGCACCGGCGTTTTTGTTTAATATCCCCATGTTCTGAATGAATAATGAAGTGAGGTGGCCGTGGGCCCAGTAATGTTAGATGTCGCCAGCTATGAGCTGGACGCAGAAGAACGTGAGATCCTGAAACACCCGCTGGTGGGCGGTCTGATCCTGTTCACCCGTAATTTCCACGATGCACAGCAGTTGCGTGAACTGGTGCGTCAGATCCGCGAAGCTTCGCACCATCGGTTGGTGGTGGCAGTGGATCAGGAAGGCGGCCGCGTGCAGCGTTTCCGCGAAGGTTTCACCCGTTTGCCGGCGGCGCAGTCATTTGCCGCATTAAACGAAGCGCATGATGGCGGGCGTCTGGCACAGGAAGCCGGCTGGTTGATGGCGGCGGAAATGATCGCTCAGGATATCGACATCAGCTTCGCGCCGGTGTTGGATATTGGCCACGTCAGCGCGGCGATTGGCGAACGCTCGTTCCACAGCGATCCGCAGCAGGCGTTGGCGATGGCCGAGCGTTTCATTCTGGGCATGCACAGCGCCGGGATGAAAACTACCGGCAAGCATTTCCCGGGACACGGTGCCGTCAGTGCGGATTCGCATAAAGAAACCCCACGCGATCCGCGTCCGCTGGCGGAGATCCGCGAACATGATATGACGATCTTCCGTGAGTTGATTAATCGTCAGCTGCTGGACGCCGTGATGCCGGCGCATGTCATCTATACTGAAGCAGACCCACGTCCCGCCAGTGGCTCGCCTTACTGGCTAAAACAGATCCTGCGCCAGGAGTTAGGGTTTGACGGCGTTATCTTCTCGGACGATCTGTCGATGGAAGGGGCGGCGATTATGGGCAGTTATGCCGAACGCGGCCAGGCTGCATTGGATGCCGGTTGTGACATGATCCTGGTGTGTAATAACCGTGCAGGGGCGGTCAGCGTGCTGGATAACCTGTCCCCGGTCAAAGCAGACCGGGTGAAGCAGTTATATCATCGCGGTCAGTTCACCCGTCAGGAGCTGCGTGATTCTGCGCGCTGGCAGCAGGCGCATAAAGAGCTGAATGCGCTCAGCGAGCGCTGGGAAGAGCACAAACAGCGTAATGCGGGGTGAACCCAGGGCGTCGTAATGCGGCGTAAACGATGAGGGCTGCGGCGCGGCCCTCAGCTTGTTGCGAGGATCCATATGATTATCTATTTACATGGCTTTGATTCCACCAGCCCCGGCAATCATGAAAAGGTATTACAGCTACAGTTTATCGATCCAGACGTGCGCTTTATCAGTTACAGCACCTTGCATCCACGCCATGACATGCAGCATTTGTTGAAAGAAGTGGACAAGGCGGTTCAGCAGGGAGGAGATCCACACCCGCTGATTTGCGGAGTGGGCTTGGGCGGCTTTTGGGCCGAACGTATCGGCTTTCTGTGCGGCATCCGGCAGGTGATCTTCAACCCCAATCTGTCCCCTGAACAACATATGCAAGGCAAAATCGATCGGCCGGAAGAGTACCGCGATATCGCCACCAAGTGTGTGGAAGATTTCCGTGAGAAAAACCGCGATCGCTGCCTGGCGGTGCTTTCCCGCCACGACGAGGTGCTGGACAGTCAACTCAGTGCCGACCTGCTGCACAAGTACTATGAAATTGTCTGGGATGAGCAGCAGACCCACAAGTTCAAAAACCTCTCACCGCACCTGCAACGCATCAAAGCCTTCAAGACCCTGGCTTAACAGTTTCATAACGCCCGAGAGTGCCGCAATGATTGCTTTGAACAGGCAAAATTTGCGGCATTTCTTTGCCAAAAAGCGGTTTTTTTCCCGTTGGGCGACAAAATCCAAAACTGTGACACAGCGCTAACTATTTGAATCACAATCCTCAAAATTCCCCTTCGTCCAGGCTTTAACCAAAAAAGTTTGATGTACATCAATTTTGGTATGACCAAATAACCCCACATGCTATTCTGGCTTTAGATAGCAGGTTTATTTTACGCGAACCCTATGTATTCTAAGGATATTATTTGTTTACCCTTAGGCAACAATTGGTTCACATTTAGGGGGTTATTTTGACAACGCCAAAGAAAAAAATCGTCATTGTGGGCGGTGGCGCCGGTGGTCTGGAACTGGCAACCAGCCTGGGCCATAAACTCGGTCGCAAGCACAAGGCAGACATCACGCTGGTGGATCGTAATCACAGCCATCTGTGGAAACCTTTACTGCATGAAGTAGCAACCGGTTCCCTGGATGACGGTGTCGACGCGCTGAGCTACCTGGCGCACGCGCGTAATCACTCTTTCAGCTTCCAACTGGGTTCGCTGACCAACATTAACCGTGAAGCACAAACTCTGCATTTGGCGCAAATCTGCGACGAGCAGGGCGGCGAACTGGTGCCGGAGCGTGAGCTGTCTTACGACATCCTGGTAATGGCGCTGGGCAGTACTTCGAACGATTTCGGTACCGCTGGCGTAAAAGATCACTGCATCTTCCTGGATAACCCACACCAGGCGCGTCGTTTCCACAACGAAATGCTGAACCTGTTCCTCAAGTTCTCGGCACAGCCGGGGCAAAAAGAGCGGGTGAACATTGCTATCGTCGGCGGTGGTGCCACTGGTGTGGAACTGTCCGCAGAGCTGCATAATGCGGTGAAGCAACTGCACAGCTATGGTTTTGAAGGCCTGGATAACAGCGCGCTGAACGTGACTCTGGTCGAGGCGGGTGAACGTATTCTGCCTGCGTTGCCGCCGCGTATTTCCGCCGCTGCACATCAGGAACTGAATAAACTGGGTGTGCGCGTGCTGACCAACACCATGGTGACCAGCGCGGATGCCAAGGGTCTGAACACCAAGGGCGGCGAATTTATCGATGCCGATCTGATGGTGTGGGCCGCCGGTATCAAGGCGCCGGACTTTATGAAAGACATCGCCGGGCTGGAAACCAACCGCATTAATCAGCTGGTGGTAGAACCCACGTTGCAGACCACGCGCGATCCGAACATTTTTGCCATTGGTGACTGTGCCTCTTGTCCGAAAGAAGGCGGTGGTTTTGTTCCACCGCGCGCCCAGTCGGCGCACCAGATGGCGTCACGCTGCTTTACCAACATTCTGGCGTTGATGAACGGTCAGACGCTGAAGCCGTACGTATATAAAGACCACGGCTCGCTGGTATCTCTGTCCCGTTTCAGCACCGTTGGCAGCCTGATGGGCAACCTGATGCGTGGCTCGATGATGGTAGAAGGGCGCATTGCGCGCTTTGTCTACATCTCGCTGTACCGTATGCATCAGGTGGCTTTACACGGCTATATCAAAACCGGCCTGATGATGCTGGTCGGCGGCATCAACCGGGTGATCCGCCCGCGTTTGAAAATGCACTAACAGCCTCCGATCTAGCCCCACCCACGCCGGTTCGCCCGCGTGGGTTTTTTTATGCCCGCACCCGTGCGATAGGGTAGCGATGGGCTGATTGTTCAGCACAATGTCCCGTGGCTATGGGTAAAAGTCTTAAGATTCTTCCTAAACACTGGGGGTAAGCGTGATTTCCGGCATCTTTGGTCACATTGTCTTATTGCGAGGATCTGGAACATTGTGCAGACTTTATCTTGTTTACAGACGGCGCGTCGCGCACGCCGTAAACCGGAATACCACGTGCCGCCAATGCGCAAAATAATAAGCGCGGTGCAATGTCGGTAAAGTCCCCGGTACAAATGCGTGGTAACACTTTCAGGAGGATTTCCTGTGAACAAGTCAATGTTAGCCGGTGTGGGTATTGGTATTGCAGCAGCTCTGGGTATTGCTGCGGTGGCCAGTCTTGATGTTTTTTCTTCCGGTCCGCAATACGCGCAGGTTCTTGCTGCAACGCCGATTAAAGAAACCATCAAAACCCCGCGTCAGGAATGCCGAAATGTGACCGTCACTCACCGTGCGCCAGTTCAGGATGAGAATCGCATTGCCGGTTCGGTTCTGGGGGCAGTCGCCGGTGGCGTTATTGGCCATCAGTTCGGTGGTGGTCGTGGCCGTGATGTAGCGACGGTGGTCGGTGCCCTTGGCGGTGGTTATGCCGGTAACCAGGTGCAGGGTGCGATGCAGAATAACGACAGCACCACCAGCACGCAGCAGCGTTGCAAAACGGTCTACGACAAGTCACAGAAAATGCTGGGTTACGATGTGACCTACAAGATTGGCACTCAGCAGGGCAAGATCCGTATGGATCACGATCCAGGCACTCAGATCCCGCTGGATAAAAGCGGCCAACTGGTGCTGAACAAAGCTTAATCAACAGATAAGAATTAAACCCGCGGGCAGTGTTAGTTCTGATCGTTTAACGCAGTTAAGCGAGCGGCATTAATATTGACGCGGGTTTCTGCATTCTATAAGCCAGTGATTTTCCCCGCAGGCCAGTATTGACGCGATTTTCGAACTAATGTATCCGTGCGATTTATCCGGGCATACCTTCAATAGTGCAACAGTGTTTGTTATATTATTGTGCAGTTGAGTGGGTGTGATGGCGTAATGCCGCACCGACCAAACCCGAGTATTTGGTCTCCTGGAGACAGAGATAATAATATGTTAGATTTTCGCTTTCCGACTGCGATGCAAATGGTACTTAGCGTGGCCGTGGCTGAGAAGCTGGGTGTGCGTTCGACCAGCGCGGTACTTGCCGCCGGTCTGGAAGCCAACCCCAGTTTTATTCGCAAGCTGATGGTGCCCTTGACCAAAAATGGCATCATTGTCTCGACCCTGGGCCGTAACGGCTCGATTCATCTGGGTCGCCCGGCGGAACAGATCACCCTGCGGGATATCTATTTGTCGGTGATTGACGATAAACGTATCTGGGCTGCCCGACCTGAAGGGCCGGCGCGTTGCTTGGTCAGCGCCAACGCCTGCTGGTATTTCAAGTCGGTGGTAAATGAGGCGGAAGAAGCATCGCTGGACGTTCTGGCACGCCACACGGTAGCCGATGCCCTGGCCGAGCTGGAGCGGGGCGATAAACGTGCCTGCGCAGAATATACCGCCCTTGCGGCCAAAGACGCAGAGACGGCAGAAAAATAAGTGGCGCTAAACGCCAAGACGAAAAAAAGCCCGGTTTTTTAAACCGGGCTTTTTTATGGCGGTGGCAGGCGAATTACTCTGCTGCGGGTTGTCGCGTTTTACGTGTCACCATACGGCGCAGGGTGACGTAGAACACCGGGGTGAGGAACAGCCCGAACAGCGTAACCCCGAGCATGCCGGAAAACACCGTGATGCCAGTGACACCACGGACTTCGGCACCTGCGCCGTGCCCCAGGATCAGTGGGATAGTCCCGGCGATAAAGGCGATGGAGGTCATCACGATTGGCCGCAGTCGCAGGCGACAGGCTTCCAGTGCCGCTTCCATGATGCTTTTGCCCTGTAGCTCCAGTTCACGAGCGAACTCGACGATCAAAATGGCATTTTTACAGGCCAGCCCCATCAATACCACCAGCCCCACCTGTACGAACACATTGTTGTCACCGCCGGTCAGCCAGACGCCGAACAGGGCTGACAGCATGGTCATCGGCACGATCAGGATCACCGCCAATGGCAGCGTCCAGCTTTCGTACAGCGCGGCCAGCGCCAGGAAGGCCAACAGCACCGCTACCGGGAACACAATAATCGCCGCATTACCCTGGGTCGACTGTTGGTAGCTCAGATCGGTCCACTGAATGTTCATGCCGTTCGGCAACAGCTTGTTGGCCATCACCGTCAGTTCGCTCATCGCCTGTGACGATGACAGCACTCGCGGATCGGCATCACCAATCAGATCCGCCGCCGGGAAACCGTTGTAGCGGATCACCGGGTCCGGGCCATAAGTGGTGCTGATACTGACCATGCTGCCAATCGGCACCATTTCCCCCTTATCGTTACGGGTGCGCAGGTTGGCGATATCCTCCACGCTGTCACGGAACTGGCCGTCAGCCTGCGCCATTACCTTCCAGGTGCGGCCATAGCGGTTGAAGTCATTGATATAAGACGAACCGAGATAGGTTTGTAACGTACTGAACAGGGCATTGAGCGGTACCCCTTGTGCCTTGGCCTTGTCGCGGTCAATTTTCGCGTCCAGCTGCGGCACGTTAGCCTGATAAGACGAGATCGGGAAACCCATGCCCGGCGTTTGCATGATCGCGCCCGACATGGTGTTGATTGCGGTTTGCAGCGCACCATACCCCAGACCGGCGCGGTCCTGAATATACAGCGAGTAACCCGAACCCTGACCAATACCGAGGATCGGCGGTGGCATAATCGAGAAGGCGAATCCTTCCTGGATCTGCGAAATCTTGGCGTTGATCTCGGCATTGATCTGCGCCGCGCTACGGGTACGGGTGCTTAATGATTCAAGCGCAAAGAACACGGTACCGGTGTTGGGCGTATTGGTAAACTGCAGCGCATTCAACCCGGGGAAGGATACAGCATCCGTCACCCCGTCGACGCTCAGGCCGATGGCACTCATCTTGCGGATCACCGCATCGGTGCGTTCCAGTGACGCGCCTTCCGGCATTTTCACCCCGCCAATCAGGTAAAGCTTGTCCTGAGTCGGGATAAATCCGCCGGGCACGGTTTTAAACATCACCCCGGCGGCGCACAGCAACAGCACATACACCACGAATACCGCGCCGCGTTTGCCCAGCGCCCGAGAAACCCCACGCTGATAACGCTGTGAGCTGCTGGCAAAGAAGCGGTTAAACGGACGGAACAGCCAGCCGAACAGCCGGTCGATCAGACGCGATGGCATATCTTTCGGCGCGCCATGTGGCTTCAACAGCAACGCCGCCAACGCCGGTGACAGGGTCAACGAGTTGATAGCGGAGATCACGGTTGAAATGGCGATAGTCACGGCAAACTGTTTATAGAACTGGCCGGTCACGCCGGACAGGAAGGCCATGGGCACGAACACCGCACACAGCACGACGGCGATGGCGATAATCGGGCCGGATACTTCGCGCATTGCCTGATGTGCTGCCGCCAGCGGTGACAGACCCTCTTCGATATTACGCTCGACGTTCTCCACCACCACGATGGCATCATCGACCACGATACCGATGGCCAGCACCAGCCCAAACAGGCTCAGCGTATTGAGCGAAAAGCCCAACAAATAGAGCGCCGCAAAGGTACCGACGATCGAGATTGGCACCGCCAGCAGTGGAATGATCGACGCACGCCAGGTTTGCAGAAACAGAATCACCACCAGAACGACCAGCAGCACCGCTTCGAGCAGGGTATCGACTACCGAACTGATCGAGTCGCGCACAAACACCGTCGGGTCGTACGGCGATTGCCAGCTCATGCCGTCCGGGAAACGGGTCGACAACTCGGCCATTTTGGCCCGCACCGCATTGGACAGCTCAATGGCATTGGCGCCTGGGGCCTGGAAGATACCGATCCCTACCGCATCCTTATTATTGAGCTGGGCACGCAGCGCGTAGCTGCCGGAGCCCATTTCAATGCGTGCCACGTCGCGCAGACGCACGACCTCGCCGTTGTCACCGCTTTTGAGAATGATATTACCGAACTCTTCCTCGGTCTGCAGACGGCCTTGCGCATTGATCGACAGCAAATAATCGCTGCGGGTCGGCATCGGTTCTGCACCCAGTTGCCCGGCGGAAACCTGCACGTTTTGCTCTTGCATGGCGGAGACCACATCAGAGGCCGTCAGCCCGCGTGAGGCGACCTTGTTCGGATCCAGCCAGATGCGCATCGCGTACTCACCGGCACCGAAAATCTGTACCTGGCCGATGCCCGGCAGGCGGGCCAGCTCATCCTTGACCTTCAGGGTGGCGTAGTTACGCAGGTAGAGTGAATCGTATTTGCCGGAAGGGGAGACCAGATGCACCACCAGCGTCAGGGCCGGGGACTGCTTCTGGGTGGTCACCCCTTGTCGCCGCACATCTTCCGGCAGGCGCGCTTCGGCCTGCGCCACGCGGTTTTGCACCTGTACCTGCGCCTGATCCGGATCGGTCCCTGGGCGGAAGGTCACGGTGGTCACCAGTACGCCGTCAGAACCGGCTACCGACTTCATGTACATCATGTTTTCGACGCCGTTGATCGCTTCCTCCAGCGGCGTTGCCACGGTTTCGGCGATCTCTTTCGGGTTAGCGCCCGGGTATTGGGCACGTACCTGCACACTGGGCGGCACCACGTCCGGGTATTCGCTGATCGGCAGCAGCGGGATGGCGATAACACCGCCGACAAAAATCAGGATCGACAACACCGCGGCAAATATCGGTCGGTCGATGAAAAAACGGGAAAAGTCCATGGATCAGGATCCTCTGCTGGGGCTTAGTTAAGCGCGGAGGCGGTGTTCGCCACGGTTTTGGCATTGACCGGCATGCCCGGCATAAACACTTTTTGCATACCGTCGACGATCACCCGGTCGCCTGCAGCCAGACCTTTTTGCACAATACGTAACCCGTCGGCCACCCGGCCCACTTCGATATCGCGTCGCTGCGCCTTGCCGTCTTTATCGACGATATAAACAAATTTGCGGTCCTGATCGGTCAAGACCGATTTATCGTTGATCAGCATGGCGTTAAACACGGCGCTGCCGGGCATTTGCACCCGTGCAAACAGTCCAGGGGTAAAGCGACGCTCAGCGTTTTCCAGCAGGGCGCGCATGCGGATGGTGCCGGTACCGGCATTCAGCTGGTTGTCGGTGAAATCAACGGTGCCCTGATGCGGATAGCCGTCTTCGCCGACCAGCCCGACCTTCACCGGCAGTTTTGCCGTGCGTCGGCCATCATTCTGATAACGCAAGAAAGTGGCTTCATCGACGTCGAAATAGACATAGACCTTGTCGAGCGACACCAGAGTGGTGAGCACACTGGCGCTGTCGCCGGTGGTGACCAGGTTCCCGGCGGTGATCATTGCCCGGCTGGCGCGTCCGTCAATCGGCGCAATCACCCGGGTAAAGTCGAGGTTCAGCTGCGCCAGATCGAACTGGGCCTGAGCCGCCAATACGTTGCTTTGTGCCTGCGCGGCGGAAGAGCGGCGCTGTTCCCATACCTCGGTTGAAATCGCCTGGCTGCCGATCAGTTTTTCGGTGCGACCGGATTCGCTGCGGGCCAGTGCTGCCTGATTGCGTGCCCGTACCAGTTCGGCCTGTGCCTGTTCACGAGCGGCGCGATAGGTACGATCGTCGATAGTGAACAGCACCTGGCCTTTCTTCACTTCATCGCCCTCGGTGTAATTCACTTTATCGATATAACCGGAGACCCGTGGCCGTAGCTGGACGCTTTGCACCGCCTCGATGCGACCGTTGAAAGCATCCCATTGGCTGATGGGTTTTATCACCACGTCGGCGGTGCTGACGGCCGGTGGAGGCGGCGCGGCATTTTGCGCGACGCTGTTGTCACACCCGGCCAGCAGCACCGTCAGCAGCGCGGCGGCTGAGAGGCGCAGGTTGAAACCGATACCGCTTGGGCGGCGGTGTGAATGGAACAATGAGTCAGGCTGGCTTGGCATTATTTTTATTTCCAGTAGTGAGCACGATCAGGCGATATACCCGGCCCTGTTATCCGGGTAACTTCTCCGGCCTGTGACCGGCGGCAGAGCGGTTGCACCCGTCATTGGCACAACGGTTAGGTTTTGAAACATATTGTTGTCACATTAATGTATCAATATCGGTTACATTAATTGGCTGGATTATAGAAGTGCCTATCCGTTAAATGCAATAATAAAAATTGCATTTAATGCGAAACTGCTGCAACGTAATGACATCGGGCAGCAGATCTCTCTGCCAATGTCATGGGAGCGTCAGCATGAACAGCACGGGTTTTATTACTGATTTGATTGAGTGGATTGACAATAATCTGGAAGAGAAGCTGGATATCAACACCGTGGCGGGGCGAGCGGGATATTCCAAATGGCACCTGCAACGGATGTTCAAACGCCAGACCGGCTTCGCGCTGGGGGAATATATCCGCATGCAGAAGCTGAGAGTTTCGGCAGAACGGCTGGCCAACAGCGGTGAACCGATCGTCAGCGTGGCAATCTCACTCGGCTTTGACTCGCAGCAGTCCTTCAATCGCAGTTTTAAACGCCATTACGGTCAGACTCCGGGTGACTGGCGCCGCGCCGTGATGCAACCCTCTATGGCGGCTAACCGCACGCATTGAGGCGGATTGTTGCGACTAGTCTTGGTATGACATGCAAAAAAAAAGTCTGGAGGTTAATCCAGACTTTCTCTTTAAAATATGGCGGTGAGGGAGGGCTTGATTCGCTGCGCTCACCCTGCGGGCCGCCTTTGGCGGTCCAAAACGCATGCGTTTTGTCAAACCCTGTCGAGGGTTCTCACCCTCCCAGTCGGTATGACATGCAAAAAAAAAGTCTGGAGGTTAATCCAGACTTTCTCTTTAAAATATGGCGGTGAGGGAGGGGTTCGAACCCTCGATACACTTACGCGTATACACACTTTCCAGGCGTGCTCCTTCAGCCACTCAGACACCTCACCGTATTTTGTTGTTGCGTACTCACTGGTGCAACGGGGCGCTACTATAGGGAGAGAGGGCGATCCGGTCAAGCAGAATTTCTGCGTTTCGGCGCGTCCGCTTAAGCCGTGTTCGCTTTGCTGAAAACTGCGGCGAACAGCATGGATGGGGACTTTGTATCGCAATTCCCTGGGCTGCAGACAACAAAAAAGCCTGAACTTGCGTTCAGGCTTTCTCGTGGAATATGGCGGTGAGAGAGGGGTTCGAACCCTCGATACACTTACGCGTATACACACTTTCCAGGCGTGCTCCTTCAGCCACTCAGACACCTCACCGTTTTACTTCATCGCTAACGCATTGCGCTGTCGACGGGCGCTAATGTAGGAGAATCTGATCCCAGCGTCAACCCTCTTGTGACATAACCATGACTGTTTAGCTAAACTTCCAGCAATTTGCTGATTTCCCGAGCGATCGGCCGCCGTCTCGGATGAATCGATGGGGAGACATGGCGTAAAATTATATAGCTGACTAATATTTGAACGCTCCAGTAGGTGTTAGCTCAATATATCAGCAATGATGATGTTAGTAGTGCTTTTATATGCATTAATACTGGATTATTAGTCATATGTGTCGCTAAATGGAAGGGTGCTGGCGCGGGGTTTTGGCAAGGATTATCACACCGCCGCGCAGGTTGCCGGGCATTGCTCCGGTGATAAAGCAGACAGGGATTGATCTATCAAATAATAATGCAGCAGAGGTTCACTTTGACTTTATCGGATCCTACGGCAGGGCCGCAGCGGCATGCCATTCCCCCGGGGGCCGGGGCACTGTTCTTTATCCAAATCTTCGCCACGTTGGGTTTTGCCGTGCTGTACTCCACATTGGTGCTTTACGCCACCAAGCGTCTGGGGTTCAGCGAGAGTAATGCCAATGCCATGATGGGCGTCTTCGGCGCGTTCAATTACGGTCTGCATATGTTCGGGGGTTATCTGGGAGGGCGTTTCCTCAGTAACCGCAATCTGTTCGTGTTGGGCATGGTGTTGCAGGTGATCGGCTGCGCGTTGATCGCCGTCGCGGGCGTCTGGGGGCTCTACTGGGGCCTGGCGATGTTCCTGACCGGCAGTGGACTGAATGTCACCTGCATTAATATGATGCTCACCCAGCGTTTCAAGCCGGATGACGATCGGCGCGAGTCGGCCTTTTTGTGGAACTATGCCGGGATGAACCTGGGGTTCTTTGTCGGCTTTACCGTGGCCGGCTATTATCAACTGACCGAAAACTACCGCGCACTGTTCCTGTTCGCTACCCTGGGTAACGCGGCGGCGATCATCGTCGCCGTAAGCCGTTGGCGCATCCTGGCCGATCTCAACACGCCGCTGCACGACGCCAACCGTTCACAGTACCGCTGGCGCATGCTGGTCGGGTTGGCGGTACTGGTCGCGCTGGTGCCCATCATCCGCGTGATGCTGACCCATGCGGAGTTCAGCGGACACTTCGTGATTGGCCTCGGCGTGCTGATTTTCCTGATGCTGTGCGTGGTCACATTACGCCATCATCCGCGTGATGAACGTCGCCGGATGACCGCTTATCTGATCCTGGCATTGGGGTCGCTGGTGTTTTGGGCGCTGTACCAGTTGGCTCCAATGGGGCTGATGCTGTTCTCCGAGCACAATATCGATCTGAACGTTTATGGCATTCAGGTGGCACCGCAGTGGATCCAGAACATCAATACGCTGGTGATCGTGGTCGGTGGACCGCTGATGGCCTGGTGGTTTAACCGCCTGCGAGCGCGCGGCTGCAAGATCGACATTCCGATGCAGTTCTCCGGTTCGCTGTTTTGCATTGGGCTGGGCATGCTGGTGTTGCCGTTGGGCATCAGCCTGGCGGGCGGTGACGGGCTGGTGGCATTTAAATGGATTGTCATTAGTTACGTATTGCAGAGCATCGGTGAACTGATGATTTCCCCGATCGGCTACGCGATGATAGGCAAACTGGTACCACCGCGCTATCAGGGAATAATGATGGGCTGCTGGATGATGGTCACTGGCGTCGCTTCGGTATTGGCGGGCTATGTCTCCGGCCTGATGCCGGAAAACAGCGGCAGCACCCCGGTGCTAACCAACCCCGGTTACAGCGAAGTGTTCAGTGCGCTGGGCTGGGGAGCCGCAGGCGTCGGCGTGGTGATGTTGATACTGATCCCACTGCTGCGCCGGCTAATCCGGCACGACACGCCTGTCGCCGCCTGAGATCCCGCAGTATAAAAACAGCCCCACTGGTCGGGGCTGTTTTCATTTTGGGCTTTAACACTTGCATCTGTCGGCGAATCGCGGAAGTCTGGATGGAAATGCATAAAAACAGACGGGAGTCGCGCAGATGGACATCATTTTTTACCACCCTTTCTTTAATGCCGGGGAGTGGCTGTCAGGTTTATCGCAGCGCCTGCCGCAGGCGAAGGTTCGTGCCTGGCAACCGGGCGATGACCGTCCGGCGGATTATGCACTGGTGTGGCGACCGCCACACGAGATGCTGGCTAACCGCGGACAGCTAAAAGGGGTGTTTGCCCTGGGGGCCGGCGTCGACGCTATTCTCGATCAAGAGCGTCAGTACCCCGGTACCCTGCCGACAGGCGTTCCGCTGCTGCGCCTTGAGGATACCGGCATGGCGCAACAGATGCAGGAATATGCCCTGAGCTACGTGCTGCGCTATTTCCGTCGTTTTGACGAGTATCAACTGCTGCAACAGCAGCAGGAATGGCGACCGCTCGATCCCCATCAGCAGGATAATTTCACCATTGGCATCCTTGGGGCCGGGGTGTTGGGCAAAAGCGTGGCGCTGAAGCTGACGGCATTGGGTTTTAACGTACGTTGCTGGAGCCGCAGCCCGAAACAAATTGACGGCGTGCAGAGCTTTGCCGGAGACGGGCAGCGTGCCGCGTTTCTCGATGGCGTGCAACTGCTGATCAACCTGTTGCCCAACACGCCGGAAACCGCCGGGATCCTCAATCAACAACTATTCGCGCATCTGGCGCCGGGCGCTTACCTGATCAATCTGGCCCGAGGTGCACACCTGGTTGAAGACGATTTACTGCAGGCGCTGGAGCAGGGGCAGCTTGCCGCCGCCACGCTGGACGTGTTCGTCACCGAACCGCTGCCGCAGGCGCATCCATTCTGGCGTCATCCGCGTGTCACCATTACCCCGCATATTGCTGCCATCACCTTGCCGGAAGCGGCGATGGATCAGATAGCGGCGAACATCCTCGCGCTTGAAGCAGGACAAACGCCGGCCGGGGTGGTGGATGTGCAGCTCGGTTACTGATCTTCCGGTGATGCACCTGCTAAGCTAAATAAATAAGAAACCGCGCCTGCCGCCATACTTTGGCAGGCCGCCCAGAAGGAGAAGCAATGTACCCCGTTGATTTACATATGCACACCGTCGCCAGCACCCACGCCTACAGCACGCTGCATGATTACATCGTCGAAGCCCGGCAAAAGGGCATCAAACTGTTCGCCATCACCGACCACGGCCCGGACATGGCCGATGCACCGCATTATTGGCACTTTATGAACATGCACGTGTGGCCGCGTCTGGTGGACGGCGTGGGCATTCTGCGTGGCATCGAGGCCAACATCAAAAATCGGCAGGGCGATATCGACTGCACCGGTCCGATGCTGGATAAAATCGACGTGATTATCGCCGGTTTCCACGAGCCGGTGTTTGCGCCACAGGACAAAGCCGCCAATACCGAAGCGATGATTGCTGCAATGGCACAGGGGGATGTACACATTATCAGCCACCCCGGTAACCCAAGATACCCGATTGATATTGCCGCGGTTGCCGCGGCGGCGGCCAGGTATGAAGTGGCGCTGGAGTTGAACAATTCGTCGTTCACCCATTCGCGCAAGGGCAGTGAAGACAACTGCCGGGCGATTGCGGCTGCGGTGCGTGATGCCGGCGGCTGGCTGGCACTGGGCTCGGATTCACATATTGCCTTCTCACTCGGCGGCTTTGAACACTGCGAGCGCATTATTGCCGAAGTGGCATTCCCGCAGGAACGCATCCTTAACGTTAGCCCACGGCGCCTGCTGGACTTTCTCGAACGGCGTGGCAAGCCGGCGATTGCGGAACTGGCCGATTTGTGACATCGTCCCGGCAAATTTTTTCCGTATTGTATAAGGCATTATCATGAATGAGTTTTCCATTGTTTGCCGCGTGCTGGGTACGCTGTTTTACCGTCAGCCGCAAGATCCATTACTGGTGCCGTTGTTCACGCTGATCAAAGAAGGCAAGCTGCAACAACACTGGCCGCTGGAGCAGGACGAACTGTTGGTGCGGCTGCAGCAGGGTTGTGATGTCAACCAGCTTTCCAGCGATTTCAACGCGATGTTTGTCGGCAGTGAGTGCAGCGTGTCACCGTTCCGTTCTGCCTATGTTGAAGGCGCGACGGAAGCGGAAGTGCGTACTTTCCTGCAGCAGCGTGGCATGCCACTCAGCGATGCGCCGGCCGATCACTTCGGTTCTTTGCTGTTGGCCGCTTCCTGGCTGGAAGATCAGGCGCAGGAAGACGAAGCGCAGGCGCAAATCACCCTGTTTGACGAGTATCTGCTGCCCTGGTGCGGCCGTTTCCTCGGCAAAGTGGAAGCTCACGCCACCACCGGCTTTTACCGTACGTTGTCGCTGCTGGCTCGCGAGTCTATCCAGGCGATGCGTGACGAACTGGCGGAGTACGAACAAGACCAATCGGGTGAAGAGGGTGAACAGCCTTAATGCCCTGCTGGCCGGCTTGCGCTTAACCGCGGAGCCGGCCAATTCCTTACCGATTTCCCCGCTACACAGGTTTTCATCCCCCATACGTAAATTGACAAATAATCCCCTAATCTGACGGTTCCCCGGCGGTTTGGCTTTTAGTGTGCCTACACGCCTCGTTTCCTTAGGCAAAGGGTAAAGTATGAAAAATAACTGGATGCAGCAGATCCAATCAATGATTGGGCAAAAGGCCGGTGCAATCGGCGGGTCGGAAGGCATCGGCAAACTGCTGGCCCCGACCGCACTGGGTGGCCTGGTAGGCGTCTTGCTGGCGAATAAGTCTTCGCGCAAGCTGGTGGGCAAATTTGGCAAGAATGCGTTGATTATCGGCGGCAGCGCGGCGGTGGGCGCGGTGTTGTGGAATAAGTACAAGCAACGGGTGAAAGAAACCCATCAGAATGAACCGCAGTTCGGTCTGCAAACCACGCCGGTGGATTTGCGCGCCAAACGGCTGGTGCAGGCGCTGGTGTTCGCCGCCAAGAGCGATGGCCACATTGATGCGGAAGAAAAACTCGCTATCGACCACAGCCTGGAGCAACTGCAGGTGGGAGAGGAAGCGCAAAAATGGGTACAGGAAGCCATTGAGCAGCCGCTGAACCCGGATCTGCTGGCCCAGAGCGTGAAGAATGAAGACGAAGCGCTTGAAGTTTATTACCTGAGCTGCATGGTGATCGACGTCGATCACTTTATGGAGCGCGGCTATCTCGACGCACTGGCGCAGTCGTTGAAGATCCCGGCGGACGTTAAGCAGGGCATAGAAAACGACGTGAACGAGAAAAAACGCGAGCTGGCCTAGCGCCGCTTGGCAAGCCGGGGGGAATCGTGTCACTCTTGCCTTAATCAAGGTAAGCGGATGATTTAGCAATGATGACACCCCCTAAGGCAGAAAAACGTCCTTATCCCATCACGATCCATGGCGACACGCGTGTAGATGACTATTATTGGCTGCGCGACGACGAGCGCGCAGACCCCCAGGTGCTGGACTATCTGCAGGCGGAAAACGCCTTTACCGATGCAGCATTGAAGCCGCAGCAGGCATTGCGCGAAGCCCTGTACGAAGAGATGGTAGCGCGCATTCCTCAGCAGGAGCATTCGGTGCCTTATGTCCGGCACGGCTACCGCTATCAGACGCGCTTCGAACCGGGTAATGAATACGCGATTTACGTCCGTCAGCCCCAGGCCGAGAGCGAGCATTGGGATACTCTGATCGACGGCAATCAGCGTGCCGAGCAGCGTGAGTTTTATACTCTGGGCGGGCTGGAAGTCAGCCCAGACAACCAAAAGCTGGCGGTTGCGGAAGATTTCCTTTCCCGCCGCCAATACGACATTCGCTTCAAAAACCTCAGCGACGATAGTTGGGCCGATGAAGTGCTGGAAAACACCTCCGGCAGCTTTGAATGGGCCAACGACTCGGCTACCGTGTATTACGTACGCAAACACGCCAAAACGCTGTTGCCTTATCAGGTCTACCGCCACGTGGTGGGTACCGATCCGCAGCTCGATGAGCTGATCTACGAAGAGCAGGACGACACTTTCTACGTCGGGCTGGAAAAGACCACTTCCGATCGTTTTATTCTGATCCACCTGAGCAGCACCACTACCTCGGAAATCCTGCTGCTGGACGCCGATCGCGCCGATAGCACACCGCAGATGTTTGTGCCGCGCCGTAAGGATCATGAGTACGGTATCGATCACTATCACCAACATTTCTATATCCGCTCCAACAAGGACGGCAAGAACTTCGGCCTGTATCAAAGCGAGCAGGCGGATGAAGCGCAGTGGCAGACGCTGATTGCCCCGCGCATCGAAGTGATGCTGGAGGGCTTTAGCCTGTTCCGCGATTGGCTGGTGGTGGAAGAGCGCAGCGAAGGCCTGACCCAACTGCGACAGATCCACTGGCAGAGTGGCGAAGTGAAGCGCATTGCCTTCGACGATCCGACCTACACCACCTGGCTGGCGTACAATCCGGAGCCGGAAACCGAGCTGCTGCGCTATGGCTACTCATCGATGACTACGCCGACCACGCTGTATGAGCTAAATCTCGACAGCGACGAACGCGTGATGCTCAAGCAGCAGGAAGTGAAAAACTTCACCCCGGAAAATTACCGCAGCGAGCGGGTATGGGTGAAGGCGCGTGATGGTGTTGAGGTCCCGGTTTCGCTGGTCTACCGCCACGATAGCTTCGCGCGCGGCACTAACCCGCTGATGGTGTACGGCTACGGCTCTTACGGCAGCAGCATGGATCCGGCCTTCAGCGCCAGCCGCTTAAGCCTGTTGGATCGCGGTTTTGTGTTTGTGCTGGCACATATTCGCGGCGGCGGTGAGCTGGGGCAACTGTGGTACGAAGACGGCAAACTGTTTAAAAAGCAAAATACCTTCAACGATTTCATCGATGTGACCGAAGCGTTAATCGCCCAGGGCTACGGTGATGCCGAACGAGTGTTCGCCATGGGCGGCAGCGCCGGTGGCTTGCTGATGGGGGCTGTGATTAATCAGGCGCCTGAGTTGTTCAACGGCATTGTGGCGCAGGTGCCGTTTGTCGACGTGGTCACCACCATGCTCGACGAGTCTATTCCGCTGACCACCGGGGAATACGACGAATGGGGCAACCCGAACCAGCAGGCCTATTACGACTACATTTTGCAATACAGCCCGTACGATCAGGTCAAGGCGCAGGATTATCCGCATATGCTGGTCACCACCGGCCTGCATGACTCTCAGGTGCAGTATTGGGAACCCGCCAAGTGGGTGGCCAAGCTGCGTGAGCTGAAGACCGACGATCGTCAACTGCTGCTGTATACCGATATGGATTCCGGCCACGGCGGCAAGTCCGGGCGTTTCAAAGCCTATGAGGACATTGCGCTGGAGTATGCCTTTATTCTGGCGCTGGCGGAGTAACCTTCAGGCGGGCGGCTGGCGCTGCCCGCTTTTTTCAACCGATCAAATAGTATTTCAGCGTGTGCTTCATGTCCGGGCTGAGGTCCTCGATGGATTTCAGCATCCAGCGTAAATAGCCTGGGTCTTCCTGCGCGACGCGATCAATTTCCTGCCCACGATACTTGCCGAACTTAAACTTCTTCAGCAGCACCGGCTGGTCGGTGATTTGCGCCATCTGTTCCGGCGTCCAGCCTGAATCCTTGATGATGCGTTGCAACAGCGCAGCGGTCACGTAGCAGTCATATAACGCCCGGTGTGGATACAGCGTGGTGTCCTGTGGCAGTTGCACATCGAGATTCAGCGCATAGCGCAGGTATTGGTTGCCGTATTTGATGTCCGGGTACAGGTTACGCGCCAGTTTCATGGTGCATATCCAGGCACCGCGCATTTCCGGCAGCACACCGCGATCGAAAGCCGCATTGTGCGCAACATAATAGGGACTGCCCTGATAGCGGCCGATCGCCACCGCGATGCGCGGTTTCCCTTCAACCATCTGCTCGGTGATGTGGTGAATGGCCATGGCCTCAATGCCAATGGGGCGGTCGGGGCTGACCAGGTCGCTCATCGGGTTGGTGATTTTTCCGTCGATCAGATCAACAGAAGCCACTTCTACCACGCCGCCTTCCAGTCCGCAGGTTTCAGTGTCTATTACGCGTAAATTCATGGTTTCCTCAGAGTGGCTGCACAGGTTTAGCTTAACCGGCAGCCGTGCTCCTGCCAACCGCTGAAAGGGACCAAGGTATTGCAGGCAACAAAAAACCCGCCTTGGCGGGTTTAATTACGGTTAGAAGTTCGCTTACTCGCCGGTCGACTGGCCTTTCTTCGCGCGTTTGCCTGCACGTTTTTCTGCAGGGGTTTTCAACGGCTTCTTCTTCGCATTTTTTTTGCTATCCATTCCCTTACTCATGATGGCCTCTCAGTTACCTATGGTTGGGTGGGTTGCTCAGCCATTAACCCCCTTACGCCTGTCGGATGCAAGCATGAAAGCCGGTGGTTTTGTTAATCGCTTGTTTATAGACAGAATTTTGTTTTCGTATGAATGGCTGCTTAAATATTATGATATGTTATAATATAACAATTAAATGATAACCGGAGAGCACAATGAAGGTTGTGACCTTATTAAACCAACAGCAGCTCCTGGCCATGCCGGAGTCTGAATACATGAACCCGGCTCAGCAGGCGTTTTTCCGCCAGCGCTTGCTTGATGAGCAACAGAAACTGTTGCAGCACATTGAGGCGCTGAAGCGGGATATCGACGGCGGCGAAGTGTCCGGTGATGAAGCGGACAAAGCGGCCCGCGAAGAGGACCTGCGATTGCTGTTCCGTCAGTTGGATCGTGAAAGCCGGTTGCTGCCGAAAATCAGCGCGGCCTTGACCCGATTATATAACGGCGAATACGGCTATTGCCGGGAAAGCGGGGAACCTATCGGCCTGGCGCGTCTGTTGCTGCGGCCGACGGCGGAGCTAAGCATTGAAGCGAAAACTGCCCAGGAAATGCGCGAACCGCATCTGCGTAAACGGGGCTAAGATCACGGCTGGCCACCCATAACCAGCCGGCATTTTGCTGGCTGGTCGTATTCATTTTAAGCAAACGCACCCTAACTTGTTGGGGAGTGTAGGAGTTTTCAGGATTTACCGTTGACCAAATGGGCCGCTTCGGCTTTGATGAGGGTATGACCCACAGAGAGACGGAAGCGCCATGGAACAATTACGAGGTTTGTACCCGCCGTTAGCAGCATATGACAGCGGTTGGCTGGACACTGGAGATGGCCACCGGATCTACTGGGAGCTGAGCGGCAACCCGAACGGTAAGCCGGCGGTCTTCATTCACGGCGGGCCAGGCGGCGGTATTTCCCCTTATCACCGCCAACTGTTCGATCCGCAGCGCTATAAGGTGTTGCTGTTTGATCAGCGCGGCTGTGGTCGCTCCAAACCGCACGCCAGCCTGGACAACAATACCACCTGGCATCTGGTACAGGATATTGAACGGCTACGCGAAATGGCCGGTGTCGACCAATGGCTGGTGTTTGGTGGTTCCTGGGGCTCGACGTTAGCGTTGGCCTATGCGCAAACCCATCCGCAGCACGTCAGCGAAATGGTGCTGCGTGGCATCTTCACACTGCGTAAGCAGGAGTTGCATTGGTACTATCAGGACGGCGCTTCACGCTTCTTCCCGGAGAAATGGGAGCGCGTATTGTCGATTCTGTCAGATGAAGAGCGAAAGGACGTGATTGCGTCTTATCGCCAGCGCCTGACTTCAACGGATCTGCAGGTGCAGCTTGAAGCGGCGAAGCTGTGGAGCGTGTGGGAAGGGGAGACGGTTACCTTGCTGCCAAGCAGCGAGTCGGCTTCTTTTGGTGAGGATGACTTTGCGCTAGCTTTCGCCCGCATCGAAAACCACTACTTCACCCATCTGGGCTTCCTGGACAGCGATGACCAGTTACTGCGCAATGTCCCATTGATCCGCCATATTCCTGCTGTGATTATCCATGGCCGTTACGATATGGCTTGCCAGGTGCAAAACGCCTGGGATCTGGCGAAGGCCTGGCCGGAGGCAGAGCTGCATATTGTCGAGGGAGCAGGGCACTCCTTTGACGAACCGGGGATCCTGCATCAGTTGATGCTGGCCACCGACAGGTTTGCTGCCAAATGACACTGAGCCCGCCATGACGGCGGGCTTTTTTTATTTGGACTTCGGCTCGTACGGCAGACGCGAATACTTGTGCGATTCGGCACGGTAATGCGCCACGCGTTCGCGGAAATAATCACGCAGGTGCGCCGGTTGTTCGCGCTCAACCATTTCTGGGATCACCGGCATGTTGTAGCGTTCTTTAAACGCCACGCCGGAAGCCGCGAGATCAACGTTCACTTTGTCCATCTCTTCTTTGGAAAGCTCTGCCAGATTGTAACCCACTGTATTCTCCTTACTGTTACCGCATTGGATCAGCGCAGAAGGTAATGCACCCGGCGGCACTTGGCAAGCCTGAAGCGCAAAGGGGGCTGCGCATCAGTAATAACCCACTGTGGGTGAGGTTATTTATTACTCCAATAGCAATGCAATTTATTTATTATTTTAAATAAGAATGATTCGCCTTTTGATTAAATATACAGATGTAAATGGTTATCATAATAATTTAAATGAATAATTAATGTTTTTATAACTCATTGATTTTTAATTTATTTAAAATTAAATCGATAGTGATGTGAATCAAGTGTGTTTATTTTGTTTTCACCAAGGCATAATGCGGAAAATTAAATTGATACCTGCAAAATAAAAGGAATAATTATGCTGACGCCAGAAATGACCAAAAAGCTGAATGAGCAACTGAACCTGGAGTTTTACTCCGCCAACCTGTATCTGCAAATGAGCGCGTGGTGCAGCGATAAAGGCTTTGAAGGTGCAGCTTCATTTCTTAAAGAGCATTCTCAGGAAGAGATGCAACACATGCAACGCCTGTTCGAATACCTGAGCGATACCGGTTCTCTGCCACTGTTGGGCAGCATCGCTGCACCACCGGTTGAGTTTGCCTCCCTGGCAGACGTGTTCCAGCAGACTTACGAACATGAACAACTGATTACCCGTCAGATCAACGAATTGGCACACGCGGCAATGACTGCCCACGATTACTCTACCTTCAACTTCCTGCAGTGGTATGTTGCCGAGCAGCACGAAGAAGAGAAGCTGTTCAAATCCGTGCTGGATAAACTGGCACTGGTGGGGACCAGCGGCAATGCACTGTTCTTCATTGATAAAGATCTGAAGAAAATGGGTGCGGCCGGCGAAAGCGCTAACGGTCAGGTTTAATCGCTTTTGTTAAAACCGCGTGTCGGCTTTGCCCGGTGCGCGGTTTTTTTATGCCCTGAGTTTATCGCGGTTATGCAGCGATATGTGCTACTGGATCGCAAAATGCCAGCGTTCTGCTCGACTTGCATAATGACACTCGTTATCATTTGACCCGATACGCTACAGGGATGGTAGAGAGTTAAAACAGTGGGTTACTCGCTAATCACTTCTTCTGTTTACCCGTGGCGCAATCATCTGCGGTGGGGTGGGCTGCTGATACATCGCCAAGGCGGTTAGCCTTACCCCTTATCACCCTCGATTATTGCTTTAAGGGATATCACTGTGATCGGTAAAATTCGTTCTTCTTATCGCCTGCTTTCCACTATTTTCGTGCTGTTTGTCGGCTTGTCTTCACAGCAGGCGCTTGCGCATGCTCATTTGAAAGTTGAAACGCCGGCGGCAGATGCCAGCGTGAGTCCGGCACCGAAAGTGCTGACGCTCAACTTCTCAGAAGGTATTGAGCCAAACTTTAGCGGCATTAAAATCACTGGCCCGGACAACGCCGAAGTGAAAACCGGCAAGTTGCAGCTTGATGCGAACAACAACACCCAGGTCAATCTGCCTATCGAAGGCGATCTGGCGGCCGGTAAATATAACGTCAGCTGGCATGTGGTTTCGGTCGACGGTCATAAAACCAAAGGCCAGTACAGCTTCACCGTAAACTAACCCATGAGTCTGGCGACCCTGTTTGTCCTGTGTCGCTTTGTGCACTTTGCGGCGGTGATGCTGATGTTTGGCTCCAGCCTGTTCACCGCCTTATTGTCGCCGCAGCGCCTTTCCCCGTATCTCACCCGTGATGTGCGTCCTTTGCTGGTCTCCTGCACCTGGCTTGCCGGGCTTTCTGCCGTGGCGTTGCTGGCTATTCAGGCCGGACAGATGGGTGACGGCTGGGCCGACACCTGGCGGTTGGAGGTGTGGTGGGCGGTGCTGGGCACTACCTTTGGTGAAGTCTGGCGTTGGCACCTGGGCATTTCATTACTGGCGCTGCTGAGCCTGTGGCTGGCAGAACCTCGCCGCACGCAGCTTTTGGCGCTGCTTTCCACACTGTTGCTGGTCAGCATGGCATTTATCGGCCATGCGGCAATGCATGAAGGGGCGCTGGGCGCACTGCACCGTGTTAACCATGCGTTGCACCTATTGGCAGCCGGTTACTGGTTTGGCAGTCTGCTGCCGTTGCTGGTTTGCCTGCGCTACCTGGCTCAACCACAGAGCCGCAGCGACGCAGTGACTACATTGATACGCTTCTCGCGTTGGGGCCACCTGGCGGTAGCGCTGGTGGTGTTGACCGGCGTGATTAACAGTTTGATTATTCTGGGCAGTTGGCCGCTGGATGTGGATTCTCCTTACCAGCGCCTGCTGTTGTTCAAAACCGCGCTGGTGGCGCTGATGGTGATGGTCGCATTGGCTAATCGTTACGCCATCGTCCCGGCGATGAGCAGTATGCCGCAACTGGCACAGCGAGGATTGGTGCTGGCCTGCTGGATTGAAGTGGGGCTGGGCGCGGGCGTGCTGCTGTTGGTCAGTTTATTTGCAACCTATGCGCCGGTGTAACATTGCGGCTTGCCGGATGCCCCTAAACTGCGGGAAAATTGGATCAAATAGCAACCTTAAGGCCATAACATGAAATCGGTATTACTTGGCATGACGCTGCTGGCAACCGCGACCGGTGCGCTGGCGACAGATCAACTGGTGAACATCACCAAGCTGGAATACGGCAAACAATGGGCGTTCACCAAAGAAGAGGTGACGTTGCAGTGCCGCAGTGGCGGCGCGCTGTTCGTACTCAACAACAGCACACTGATGCAATACCCACTCAATGCTGCCGCAGACGCGCAGGTGAAAGCAGGGCAGCAACGCGCTCAGCCGCTGGACGTGATCCTGCTGGATGACGCCGCCAATCCTGGCCATAAAATGAGTGTTGAGCCGTACCGTGAACGTGCCGAGAAGCTGTGCGCCAACTAATCACTTATCCGACAATGGCTTAGTTTGGGGTTAACCGGTGAAGAAAAATCATGCGGAATTAATTTCATCATGAAACTATCACTGACCGTGTGGCTGGCTGGCAAAAATAGCGCGGTAAGCTACTCTTAAAGTGCACGGCTGAACAAGCCTTGCACAAAATGCCAACTTTTAGCGCACGGCTCTCTCCCAAGAGCCATTTCCCTAGACCGAATATAGGAATCGTATTCGGTCTTTTTTTGTGTGCTTGATTTATAAGGTAAAATTAACCTATCGTCCGAAAATGTCCGAAATTTGTCCGAAATCTCATATCCGGCCTAAACCATAATCCATTCCTTTTGACGACGATCTAAGTAGTGATCTGTCATCTTAATTGACTTATGCCCGAGTAGTTTTTGCGCGAACTCTTTTCCGTATTCATCCTCATATAAACGGCCAGAAAGGCTCCGGATTTCGTGGAAAGTGGGCGGAGTTGATGTAAACGTTAGCCCGCTTAGTTTTCTGGCAGATACGAAGGCTTTTGTCAGACTATCTGGGTGCAACGCGCCGGGTTGGCGTCCGGTTTTTTTACTGCTGGAACTTATCAAAAACTCGCTATTACTTTCCTCCAGGCACCGCTTCACAACTTCACCTACAGTTTTTCCTATTGCTGACATGCGCAGCGAGAATGGAATAGAAACCAAGTTGCCTGTTTTTCCTTGAATAACCCAAAGGCGTTCATCTCTGGCATCTGTTTTCTTCAAAATGCAAATATCTTCACGACGTTGCCCGGAAATTAGGGCTAGCTCAAAACTTAACTGCATCCATGAGGGCAAGTTTTGCGCTGTGCTGTGTATTTTTTGGAACTCAGATAGAATTAACCTTTCACGCTTGACTTTATTATCTGGGACTTTAGTTGGAGTTACAGGGTTACTTGATATTATGCCATTGGAAATGGCGTTATCTATAAAATCCGATAACAGTGATCTAAGTCCAATAGCCATGGCGTTCTTACCTTGGTCAATATACGTTTTTAAAAACTCAGCGACTAACTTTGTGTTTACTTCTGTTATATCGTAACTCCCAAAGTAATTGGTTAAATATTTTATTTGTAGTTTTCGTGCTTTTAACGTGTTTTTTGATGTTGTTCTTTTTGCAATTTCAATTTCAAACTCAGCCAGCAATCCGGACATAGACTGTTTTTTTACAGAGACTAATCGTTCTAAAAGAGCCACTGGGGCAATATTCGATTCAATGAAATTATTGGCTTGTATGGCTTGAGAAATCGCGTCCTTGCGACTAATGCGGCCTAACCCTAACTCCTCACCAGTGTGCGGATTGCGCCAATAGAACGATCTCCGAGCATTCCGATACGTGAGATTATGAGGCAAATTAGCGTCATACTTTTTTGGCCTGTTTGCCATTGAGGAGCCTCTCCATCAGCGGTGATAATTTCATATTATTATCAGCAGCTATTTTCTTGGATAATCTGTAATCTTTGGGGTTTATGTAGATGGCATCCTCTCTAACTCGATAAACACGCCCATGCTTTTCGGGGGCTGGATATATATTCCCGCCTCTTGCCCAGCGCTGGAGTGTTTGTTTTGTTGGAAAGTCGCTGGTGTATATTTTATGGCTCCATTGTTCTAGTGTGAGCAACTTTGTCATTTTAGTCTCCTCAAAAAGAGAAGGGTGCAACGAAGTTACGCCCTTATTATGGTCGTTAAAGTTTTGATGTGAAGGGGCTGTGATAGGGTGTTAAAAAACTAAGCTGCGAACAGTTTTAGTATTCACTTTTTGACTTTTGGCGCTGCTGGTAATGACATCCAGTGGGTCACTATAATTTCATGGCGCAGGGCTGGAGATTCATCAAGGCTTGTCAGTGTCGCGTCCTGCATCCATAGATCCCCGTCGTAAAATCCGTTATAATTACTCGCGCAGCAATCTACTCCGCCATGCGCTCCGGCTGCGAAATATAAAACAGGTTCATAAGGTTCTGGCATCCGATCTTTGCAGGCTATCCAACCTCCGGAATTTCCGGAGAGTTCAGCTTGCCCCACCCCCTGGCTAACAGGTTGAGCCAGCATTGCGGCGCGGCAGGCGTTATAAACAAACGTCTCTGCATCCGCTATGGAGTCATCATCAGCAGCGCTACAGTCAATAAGGCGGTCAACTATCAGATCTGTCAGTGCGCTAATATCCGGCACTGCTGTCGCACCTGTAAACTCTGGGTTTACAACTGGCGCTGGCAGGGCGGTGAATACTGGCTCTCCCATGCGATGCTCACCTTGAGCCTCCTTAACCAGGTGGTCGTTTACTCTTTCCAAATGACGGACCTTACCCTCAGCCTCCAGCGCCCGGCGTTTCCAGATGGATAAATCTTCGCGCGCTCCCTGATATGCGTCGCCATACTCAGCCACTGGCTGCGCCCCCCGGTTAGCCAGGAGTTCGGCAGCCATCGCTACAGATTCATCATCTTGGGTGCAAGTAAATGCGTTTCCCGATGCGATTTCGCGCAGCCTCTCAGTCGTTAGTGTCTGTGTCATGCTTCCTCCTGCGGCTCGCCTGGTATCGCTAACCAGTGAGTAATGTTCACGTCCTCATGGTTCAGTCCGTCAATTTGGAATGACCACTGCCACGCGCCGGCATCTCCCCCTCCCATGAGGTGCCACGGTGACCGCCAGCCGAGTAGCCAGCCCTCGCCATTGGCATCAAACAGCAGCGTGGTTTTGTTTGCCTGGGGTAGACCATTAGCGACTAAATTAAGCCGCTCATTGACCGCATCCCGCCACGCTACGGAAACCAGCCTGCCGCCATGTACCTGGGTAGCTGCGCCGACCACTGGTTCTTTGCCATCTTCATATTCAACAACGAAAGTTACCTTGCTCATCTACTCATCCCCCACTGTGAAGCCAGCAGCGCGAAGAGACCGCTCAACATCCCGGTAATACTTCATGTGTTGAAACCAGCCAGTTTCGTGGTAATCGTCGCTGCGGATGTCGGGCAACCGCACCGGCGTAGCCAGCCGCTTTTCTGCCTCCTTGAGTGCGGCGGAGACTTCCCGCCAACTCTCCCGGCACGCTTCCAGCATGTCCCAATCTGGATTAAAGTTTGCTAATTGCGATAACTGCTCTTTGAGGAATGCATTGCTTTTCTTTGACGCTTCCAGCTCTGCCAGCAGGGCGAGTACGCACTCTTGCGAGTAGAGGGGCTCAGGCTCGCCGACATAAACCTGCGCTTCTTCTTCTGAATGGCACAGGATGCCTTTAACTTCCCACGCCACCGGCTTGCTCAGTTCGCTCAGCTTATTGTCCATCACTCGTCATCCTCATCATCGCGTTTAACGATATAGAACTCTTTGCAGCCACAGCGCGGGCAGGTCGAATCCTTCACCGCAACACCACTGATCGGCTTACCTTCAACCATGACGCGCTCAGAGTGCAGATGAACCAGCTTGCATTTCCTTCTGCAACATTCGTATGTGTCGTTTGCCATGCTCATAATGCTTTCTCCTGGGCTTCAGCCCACAATGCCTGAATGACTTTTGCAGCACGGCGCTGGCTGCGGGATGTCTTGGCGTGTTGCCATGAGTGTGGGTAGTTGGCGCTGTAAACCTGCCAGCGCCGGTTGCTGATGCGGTAACAGTCTTCGGGGCCTGGAGCCGATACGCAAAGCAATCTCCGCGACGCTCTGTTGCTCTTGCGCTTAGCCATGCTGTTTCTCCTGATAACTTTCAAACCAAAAAACGACCGGGGCGTCTTTCACTTCAACCAATCCGAAGCGCTCAGCGGTACGGAAATTGACGCTGTACTGCCGTGCTCTCTCCGCTTGTGCGGCTATTTGCTCGCGGAACGTCTCGAGGCTGAATGTCGTTTTGAACAGGTTGCACGGCGCACACGCCGGGTTTAGGTTCTCGATGCAATCGCGGTTTTCGTGCCAGACCTTGCCGGTGGCTTTCAGTTTGAATAAGCCTTTGGCTTTCGCCGCCATGTCCTGCTCTGATTCACGCATCACCGGTTCCACATGGTCGGCATGCCAGCCTTTTTCTGGCAGTGGGCAGCCACAGTAAGCGCACCGGCCGCCAAACTTCTCCCGCAATTCTGCGCGCTGCGACTTGGTCAGCTTAGCCATGCTGGGCCTCCTTCGAATTAGCCTCAAACACCGCCTGAGCAAACCCCCTCGGAGTCGCGCTGCGAATGTTCTTTGTTCTGGTTGACTTGCCACCACATAGACGCCAGCCTGGGTTATCTTTCTGTTCTGGCGCGATGTGCCGCGTTTTTGGTTGGCGAAAGCCGTTTCCGCACCAGATATTTGTCGTCTTGTTGTAGCGGTCTCGCCCAGGGTAAATCTCCGGGTAAAGCGGGTGCTCATCACACTCAGGCAAATAACCAGCGTAATGACACGGGTGGAATGCGAAATCAGGCTTTCGATAGATGCTGGACAGGACTCCAACCGGGTTTTCGAAAGCCCAAGGCGCTCCGGTGATGACACCAACGATGCGAACCAGGTCAGCAAGCTCTGCGGCTTCAATCTGGAACATCGGGTTAGCCTGGCGTTTTGCTTCGAAGTGGCGAGCACCTGCAACGGTCAGATCGGTACACTCCGGGAATCCGAACACCATCACCACGCCATCGCCCACCAACTCAGAGATTTGTTTCGCTTGCGCAATCTTCTCCTCTGCCTTAAACCACATACCAACCTTCACCAAATTACCCTCGCGATTGATGCCTGGTTCATGCTGTCCATCGAAACACCAGCACTCATAGCCTGCATCAAGCCAAGGTTTTGCCATCAGACCGGTGAAGTCGTAGAGGAAGATTGCCTTTGGCTTCAGTTCATTTGCTGGCATCACGCACCTCCACAGGCTTGAACTCGATCACCCATACCCAGGGATTAGCGCTCCAGCTTTCTTCGCCGTAGATTGATCGCCACAACTTAGAGAACCCAACACGATAAAGTGCCTCTGGCGGCGTGATGATGTGCTGTGATGGCGTTGCCCCCTCAGCGCGTGCATCCTCTTCGCTGATATCGTTCAGTCGCTCAACGCGCACCGCGGTGATTTCCAGCAGGATTCGGGATGCCCAGCGCGGCATGTGGATTGACGGCTTCCAGCCGTAGCGCAGGTTGTCGTCTGCGTCGTAATATTCCGGCGTCTTACCGCCATCAGCGCGATACTCGCAGAATTCCGGCCGTTCAAATTTGGAGGTGTCTTCGAGATACGCCTCCATTTGGTCGAAGTTGAAGAGTGGCCCTTGATATGCCTCCCTCACCCACAGCCGATCGCCTCGCAAGCCATATGGGCAGGCAACACGCATTTCTTCGTTACGAACCATAGTCCGTGCTGCATCGAATGGTATTTCATAGCCAGGCTTGCCAAATTCGCGCTCGGAAGGGATAACTGTCGGCTGAACCTTCATAACCCGCCTCGTCTGGGTTTTGCGTCCGTCGAGTAGGGCGCGGACCATTTCGCCGTTAAAGATGGTAGGGCGCTCTTTCATTCGGCCTCCGACATCAGGGCGACAGCATCAATCGGCTGGCAGGTATAATCAGCCGCCGGTAGCTTTCGATCTTCAATATCAAGATGACAATTCACTTCGTTCGGGTAGATATACCCATCAAATCGGTAACACTCAGGCTGCCCGCTCAGACAGAGCAGGAAGAAAAGTCCGTACATAGGGATCCTTAGCCGCGCTGGTATGCGGCGAGAGGGGAATTAGTAAATGTAATTTCCGATGGATATGGGGTTGATACCGAGTTTTTCAGCGATGTGACATGGACGAACGCCCGCAGAGTAAAGCTGTCTGGCAAGCTCAATATCTTCTTGGGAGTACTTTGCACTGTGATGGTAATCACCACGTTTTTGCAGGCTGATATGAAGCTTGCTAGCTCTGCTGATAACAGCTTCTTTTGTTCGTCCGATCAGCAAGCCAATATCTTCAGCCGTAAGGCTGGTGGCGTATTTCCGAAGTATTTTTATCTCGTACTCTTGCCACTTAGGGAATTTTTGCATGAATCCTCCATGCCTGGTGCGGGCTATTTGCGCCGCCCCCATACCGCCGCGCGTCCCTGTTCGATTTTCATGGCGTTGGCTCGATATCCCCGCCATGCTCTTCCATCGCTGCTTTCAAAATTGGAATGGCTTCTGCCCACGGTACGGAGATTGCTTTCTCTATCGCTCTAAACAGGCCGACGGCATCGCATTCCCAACTTTCAGCGGTGCTGTGCCAGCCGTTTTCATCCTCCAATTCACTTTCCAGTTCGCCTATTCGGCACTCGTATTCCTCACGAAGATCAGCATCAACGTCGCCACGTACACGATGCTTGATGACTTCAATCACCTCTTCCATGGTGAGAATGCCCAGTAGTTGATCTGGCGGAGTGTTGCTGAACTTTAAGGCGAGTACCTGAGACATAGGGCCCCCGTTAGTATTCGTGGTGCGGGTAAGTCATCTCGTCGGCGTCTGGAATTTGATCCATCACCAAGAAACTGCCACCGTAGTACAGCGCCTGGATCAGCTTATCGAAATGGCTGTAGGCACTGATTACTTTTTTGCCCAGCACGTCGCTGCCCACGTGTCCAGCATACAACTCGTAAGCCTGGTAGCCTTCGTGCATGAGTGGCGTGCTCTTTCCGTTTTTGCGATGTTTTTGCGGTGAGAATGCAAGGTAGAAATCGCAACGGTACGCGCAGTCGAGCCTTTTCCCGTAAACGCTGTTGCCTTGTGATTCAGGATGCAGGCCGACGCGAAAATATCCGTCCATATCATCGCTTTCTTCATAGAAGACCTGAGGGCGTTCCCATTGCTCTTCGGCGGCTGGCTCTTCGTTGCCTTCGATAAACGCCTTCCACAGATCAGAAGCCTTGATGAACTTGGGGATGGCTTGGTCGGTGGTGAATTCTTTCACCAGATCCAGCACGCGCTGCTGCATATCATTCTGGATGCCGGAAGCAGCCCATTGCTCACGTACTGAGTTGATAACCATCGAGTTGTAGCTTGGCAGGTCAACCACTTCGGAAATATTGGTGGGTAGCGCCGCCTTGAATGCATCGCTCAGCAGCTTACCGAAATCACCGTATGACCTGAATGTTTCACCAACCAGGTCTTTGAACATCTTTTCGATGCCCTGGTCGATCATTTCCACGGCCTTGTCGCTGGCGGCAAAATTCACACAGCGCTGGGTGAGCAAAGCTGAAAGGGTTAATTCAGGTTGTTGGTTATTTTTTACATCGGTCATTGGTCAGTCCTTAATGGTGGTTAAACTTCGCGGGAAAGGCGGCTCAGGATCTCTTGCTTCGACGGGATCCGGATCTGGTGGGCGAGCATCCACGCTTTGCGCTGTGTCTGCGTTTTGTGCTCCAACATTTTTCGGATATCTGGCACTGGGATGCCGGTATCGCCGGATATCGTGTGCTCGTTGTGTCCCGAGCGGTGGAACTGGTAAACAGCCAGCATGACTGTTGATGAATAGCGCTGGCGCACGCCGATGTTCACCGAGTCAAATTTGCGCTTGGCCGGCGGCAGGCCGTTACCCTGATATATGGGCTTGGGCTCATGTTGGTATGGCATGCCGCTGCGGATCGCGGCGCGGGCGCGCATTCGCCAGATGATCACTGCGATATAGCAGCACTTATCGTCCTCGGGCTTGTAGATTTTGCCGTAGTTCAGCTCTTCATCCATCTCAGGCCGCCTTCTGCTTATCTTCGGTTTCCCACTCTTTCACCGTTTTGATGCACGCGGCGTGCACCTGGCGCGCGGTGGTGATGCCAAAGCCTTTAACAGTTTCGGAGAGCTCTTCCGGGGTAAGGCTGGCGACGGCATAAAGCGAGTGCATGCCGGAGGCATTAAGCAAATCCAGCCACTGGGGTTTTAACTGAGGCAACGAGCTAAGCGGGATACCCTCAGCCCATTCAGCGCGGTGGACAAGGTGAGGGTGGCTACGTGCCAGTAGTTCGCTAATCCGGGTACAAATCGCTGAACCAAGTTCTTCCGGCCAAGCCTGCTTGAAAACGTCCAGCGTTGGGTAACGTGGGCGGCACCATTCGGTCACTGAGACGATGACGCCGATCCCGGTGTTGGTGCGTACTTCAATGTGCCAGTCGATATCCTGCAGGATCTGCAACTGCACATCTCGGTCATCGGAGCCGAACGATAAGCGCCAACCGAAGGTGTAAAAATAAAAGTGGATGCCGCTGCCGTCGCTGGCGCGGTACCAGACTGGCGCCACGTCGCCATCGATGTTTTGCAGGCGTGACTGCAATTCCCCAACGGTATCTTCCAGCACTGAATTGCGGTGCGCGGCTTGAGCAAGCGACGTTTTTAGATCTGCCGCTTCGCCGCGGGCTTTCCGCATTTCCGCTTTTTGTTGGTCGAGCAATTGCACCTTGAATTTCAGATCTTCTTTCAGCCTGGCGATCTGTTTTTGCAGTGCCTGCGGGTTGAGAGATTTGAGGGCGTTATTGTCTTTGGCGAGCAGGCTGTTATCACTGGTGAGCTGCTTCACTCTGGCGCGCGCTATCTCTGAGTTGGCATTGGCCTCTTTGGCGATAACGTTCTGTTCATCCAGTTGATCCTGCAGGCTGGTGATCTGCAGTTGCTTCGTGGTGATGTCGGCTTGTAGCGCATCAAGCTTGTCGAGTAGTTCGTTAAATTCATCGACATCGGTATTGTGCTGCTCGATACACAGGGACTGTGCTTGGTTTAGCAAAACGCCAGCGCTCTCAACGGAGCGCTGCGCCGTCCCTGTGGTCTGTTCGGTAGCAAAGTCGAGCTGCGCCCGAACGGGGCGCAGGGCTGATTCCAACACGCTGGCAACGGTTGTTGTGGTAATCATGGGTGTTCCTTATGCGGGCCTGCTGGCGCAGGTTGCTTCGATTAAACGTTGGCGGAGATGTGGCGAATGCGACCGGCGATGATTGCAGGGATGAGTTGGTTTAACGCTGCAGCGCTGATTTTGATGCCTTCGGCGGTCAGATCGGCTTTAACATCATTGATGACTTCCGTGATGCTCATACCTGCTGACTTTAACTCTTCAGTGGCCACTGCCGGAGCGCCGCCCAATGTGTCGGGATAATTGAACGCTGCAGCGGAGTGAAGCGGGGCATTAGCAACTGGTTCCGGTTCCGCAACGGGAGCCGCCTTTGCCGCCTGCGCTGCTGCGGCCGCCTGCCGTTCCCGCTCAATACGCTCGTCATCAAGTTTCTTCTGGTTGCTGATACGCTGTTCAATCAGTAGTTTCAGGTGTTCGCTGTCGTTTCCGACGAGCTGGTTGATATCGGCAAACAGGGATTTAAAGGCTGGCTCAATCGCATCGAACAGCTTTAGATTCGCCTGGTATTTATCACTGATCTGATTGGCCTCGATCTTAGCGCGTGCTAACTCATCGTTGGCGGCCCCTTGCAATGATGTCAGGGTTTTCTTTCCCTTAATGGCGGTAACAAAGTCCGCTACTATGGCCGGCAGACGTACAACGCCGAGCTGGACGTTTAACGCGCTGATGTGCTCATTCAGTGCCGTTTTTGCCTTGCTAACGATTTCAGCGCGGAGCTCATCTTTACGCGACTTCACCAGCCTTGTGAGTTCCAAGCGCTTGGCGCGCATCGCTTCACGCAGGGTGTCGATCGTGCGGAATAGTTCGTCAATTGGCGCGGTTTGTGACAGTGCTTGCTTCTTAATAAGATCGAGCTCGCTTTCTGCTTTGTCGCAAAACTTCACAGTTTCTTCCGCGTCGGCGAAGTCCTGATCCGTGACGAGGTTCGTATTGATTGACTCGATGAATGCCAGTGCCTTCCCTTGGTAAACAGTCAGATTTGACTGCTTAACCGCGCCTTCAATCTCTACCATCAGTGCCGGTAGGCGCATGATGGCTTTGCCTTGTGGTACTTCCTTCGCGGTATTGGGTTCGAAGTTTTCCAGATCCTGCCTGAACTGCTGCCAACCTGCGACCAACGCTTCAACACGCCCCGGTACTGGGGTGTATTCCATCGAGACAAAGTTTTCTTCGGTGCCATCGGAACAAACGAAAATTACGCGGTCTGCGCCACTCACTAACAGTTGCTGTTCCAACTGCCAGTAATATTCCGGCGGCAACTCCTGCTGCCGAACGGCTTCTGCTAGGCTGGCATTCCACATTTTGTGTTCGAACAGCGTGTCTTCCATCATGGTCATGCCATCGAACGAGGCTAATAAATAGTCATCAACAGCGGTCGCCGGATAAAGTTCGTCGCCGATCATGCTCTCGACGATGACACGCGCGGCTGCCTCTTGCTGGTGGCCCTTGTCGAAAAGGTTGGTCTGCACCCAATCGCTGATCTCGCGTTCCGTGCCGGTGGCTTTCATGCTCAGCAATTCGTCGCGGCGCATTTTGCTGGACGCGGCCATCATCACTGGCGCTTCGCTGGCGGTGAAGTGTTTGGCACGCAGCGCGTGCCATTCAGCAGAACCCTGCTGTACGTTAATGATTTGCATCGATAGGCTCCAATTTACGGATAGCTTCAATTTGAACTTCTGAAAGGGTGAATTTGGTGCTGACGGTGGCGATCACTGCCTCAGCTTTTTTGTTGCCGGTCTCGATCATCTTTTGCCAGCCGGGAAGGTTTGCACTGAACTTGTCCGCCGGGTAATGTGGCAGCGTCAGCGGCGCCTGGGTTTCTTTGTGGGGCGTCACATCCTTGGCGTCGTTGATATCCAGTGATTTACCTTCCATTTCTTCCGCCGTTGGTTGCTGGCCGTTTTCAGGCCACCCCTTACGAAGTGCCTGAGCTTCTGCACATTTCACTAACTGAGCGTAAGGGCGTTTTTTCCACATTACATTTGGTGCAAGACTGTCCCGACCCGCCGTTGCATAGTTTTCGAGCCAGTATTCTTTTGCGTGATATTCCACGATTTTTCCGTTGGGTCGCTCTTTTAAAACTGTGTATTGGCACCACGCCGGGAAAGTGATTTCTACACCACCAAGCGTTTGAGTTACGTCAGGCCCGAACTCGGGTTCTTTGTCGCCAGCATGATTACCTGAGCGCTCAGCCTGAATACGGTAGAGGCCAATGCCGGGCATCACTACGTCGCGCCATTCGTTTTTGCCTGATTGCGCATCCTTGACGCTCATCGGCACCAAGTGAACCGGCTTCATCAGCGGATCTAACTGTCGGGCAACGCAATAACTGACAGCCATCACAACAGAGTCATCCCGCGCGCCGGGGTAGATGGAGTTTTTCAGCGCGTTCCAGGTGGGCTCATCGATCCCCATGGCGGCGACTGATTGCGGCAAAGTGCCGGTTGTTATCATGTTGCTCATTGGTCGGGCCTCATGGAGTGACGAATAGATAAGCGGAAAACGCTGAGCACGGCGACGCAGGCTTTAAGCGGGTGGCGGCGGTGCTTGAATTGGTGAATATTGTGGCTGCCGATCCGGTGTTGGTACTGGAGCTGTTGGATAGGGTTATGGGTCATGGTATTCTCCGTGTTGATCGGGGGTGGTTCCCCGGTCAGCTAGCTGGTGGCCTTGGTCATTGGCCAGTCCTTATGATTTGCGGTTTGGTCGCCGCATTTCGGGATAGCCCCGCTTGCGGGGCTTTTCTCGTTTATGGGGCTAGTGAATTTCGTGCAGTTCCGGACCGCGTGCAGCTTCCAGCTCCATTGCTCGTTCGGCTTTCGCGATCCGGGTGAGGATTTCGGTTTGCACCGAGTAAAGGTATTCCTCCATATCAGGCGACTCGGTCAGTGCAACAAGAGGGCGCTTGTCTAACCCCGCGATGTGACAGCGTTCCGCAATCAGTTTTTGAAACACTGATACCCGCAGGGTTTTCCGCATCCCATCAATACGCCCATCAAGCAGCGCTTTCTCGTTGGGATCCGCCGCTAACGTGCGGTCATACTGTTCCAGCGTTTCTTCAACCATCCGCTGATAGTTGTATTCGCACATGCACACCTCCAATCAGTGAACTTACTCATGCGCCAGCAACCTGGCGCATGGTGAAAGCACGCTGTTATTCGTCATCCTTCTTTTCATTGATGCGCTGGAACGGGAAACGCTCGGTATCTGCTTTGATGTGCTTGTAGAAATGGGATCCGACGGACTCCGCACCGCTGAAAGCGGCGAAGTCATCAGCCGACACGTTGCTGTAGTGGTACAGCGCCGCCGGTTCGCCGCGGGACTTGAAGCGGATTGCCAGGGTGTTGGTTGCCGCGTCGTGGCCGATGCTGTGGATCTGGGAAGAGTTAACAGGTACCAGGTTGATATTGATGGTCATGGTGGTTTCCTTCGGTTGGTGAAAAATTTGGTGGCTGATGTAGGGGCGAAAAAAAGCCCCGACGAGCGGGGCAAGAGGACTACACACAGCAATTAATTCATTCGGCTGTAGCCTGTTGTCGCGTGGACGCCCCGAAGGCACGCCAGGCCACATGCGAATGAATGCGCCCGGCAGGGCGCGGTGGGTGTTACTCAGGTAGTGTATCGGGTACAGAAGGGCGCATGAAATCTGCCCAGGCCAGAAAAACAGTGCTCGGTTCGTCTCGCCCGCAATAGCGCTTAATCACTAATCTTCCGCTATCGTCTGGTTTCAGATAGTCGTAGAACATGCCGCCTTCATCATGGTACTGACGGTAAAATCCATTTATTCCGAAGAACTCGCCATCTTCGTTAACCCAATTATCAAGCCAGCCGGGAGCACCTTCAGGGAATTCCCCGCTATCTTGGAATTCAGCCAGCTCATCATCGGTTGCAGCGGCAAGCGCATACCGCATTTCGATAACGCGGCGTTCAACTTTTTCAAGCGTCATGCTGCATTCGGCCTTACCGTCAGCGCCGAGACCTCCCCACTTTTGCGAATACTGGTAAAAATCAACCAGCCCCCACACCTTAATGTCACCGCCACGCTTAATGTCTGGCGTCTCTGTTGGTTTCTTCCAGATTGTTTCCATCGTCGTGTAACCTCTGCTGTGTAGCCCCGGCGTACCGGGGGCTTGTTACGCTACTGAATCCATCAAGAGCTCAATTCGTGTAATAGCGGCATACATTTTTCGCAGTTGTCCGTCTTTTACTCCTGCTGCTTTCATACCCCGAACCTCACCCCTCAAGGCCGCTATTGACTGGTTGAAGGCTTCTGCCTTGGCTTTAGCTATCTCTTTATTAAAATTCCTTCGCGGTGCTTTAACTTCAGATTTGTGCCATCCAGTTCCGACAGATTTAAGTTCGGCATGTCGTACAGATTGGCGTTTAATTACTTCACTTAAATCCATCGCGAAATCCTCTGTTGTTATGTAATGGGGCATTGGTGCTTTTTGCCAAACACTCGCTTTGCCTGAATTGCTTTCGCACCACTGTGTGTTTTGTAGAAAACTGCGCGGCAGTTGTTGCAAAACAGAACTCTCAAGCCGTGACCATCAACACCCCAGCCGACGTGCTCATTTATCGCTTTCATCGTGAAATTCCATATATGAAGAGCACCCAGAAAAGGGCGCAAATAATGACGACTGCTGACAACCATTTGCCTCGAGTGCTCATGGGTAGCTCCTGGCTGAACAGCCTTATTTATGTGTCAAAGAGGAAAAAACTTATGCAGATAATTCCTTGAGCTTTGCTGCTACTTTTTCAAGGGTGCTCATGCAATCCATCATTTCATCGAATTTTCGCTGAATCGCACCTACCGCTTGTAATACCTCCAATTTCACAGGAGCAAGTTTTTTGTTGAATAAGTCGTTTTCATTGGCGTGCTTTTCAGCTTTTTCTGCAGCTTTAGTAACTCTTCGGCTTGTTTGCGGAGTAACTCTGGTGTTGCTTTCATTTCCTGAGCCATAACTTGCTCCTTTGGCTTGGTATCATTGAACGGCGGTTGGTTGTTAGATGCAATTTTTGGTGATGGATACAGCGGGTATTCGTGCCCAGAAATGGTCTTCGGATATCCGAAGCGCTTGTGCCGAAGCATTATCGTTGGGTATTTTGCTGAAAGTGGACGACATTCAAACATTAGGATGCTTTCTCTCGTCCGAAGGAAGTCCAGGAGGGTATTTTGTTCTTTTCGATTGAGGGCTTTGTAAGCCTCAACTTTGCTTTGCACATCAGTTAAAATCACCCCATCAGGGAACTTCTCTACGAAACTTTTAACTTCTGATGCTGCCCGCCATAACTTATTAGGCAGTGTTGATGGCGTCATCTCTACCTCATTATCTATCGGTTGCTGCTCTAGGTAAAAGCCTCGTTCAGAGAGGTTTTTATTGTTTTCTGATACCCAGCGGTCAATATCCTCAGCGATCCAGGCTACGTAACGGGGCCCAATTTTCACCGGCTCAGGAAATTTACCTAAACCCATCATTCGATAAATCCAAGCTTTTTTATAACCAGTAATTTCGAGTACCGTTGAAATTCTGATTAATTTTTGTTTTTTTCTCTTTCATCCTCGATCTCGATTAGCGCCATGCGCTAAAAATTAGGCGAAAAAAAAGCCGCAGCGTTAGCTACGGCTCTTAGTGTTAGGGAAGGGGCTTAGATGACGCCGCGGGGGATCCGGCTATAACCACGCATTTTCTGGCGACCGGCGGCGCTGACTTGCCCTGGTGCCAGAAGCTCACTCTCAACCGTACGGCGCTTGCGCGGCTTCGGTGGGGCTGGCATGTCCGGCATCGTTTTACAGCGAGTGAGTACCAGTGTTGTTTTTTCGATGCGGTCACTGCTGCGCTGGATACGTTCTTGCAGCTCACGATCCCGGCGGAGTTTTGCTGATTTTGCTTTTGCTTTAATCATGGTCATTGGTCAGTCCTCGGGTGGTGCTTAGTGGCGTGCGCATTTTGGTTATTAATGCTTTTTGAATGATTAGGTTGCCTGCTTTTTTCCACATCAGGCGAGGTGGTATCTTGGTGTTTCCACACAACCAAGAAGAGGTATAAATGTCTGATATTATCAACCCCCTGCGCGCACCTAGTGCGGCTGCATATCAAGCAGCCCTGGAATTAGTCAAAGCCGGAAAGATCTCTAACGCAATGATGTTTAATCAAGAATTCACTAAGGTTCTTGATCATTTTCGCGCGGAATACACACGTGTGAATTCTGACAACAAAGAGTCATAAACGCAGTTTTAACCCTTAGAGCCAGTCTTTCAGCTGGCTCTTCTGACTCACACAAAGAACGACATAGCGCCTGTGCAGCTATGATTTGTACATCTGCAGGTAACTCAGGAAATTCCATAGCTTTCTCCAAATCGTTGCTGTGGTGTCCGGTGATGCTCACCGACAAGGAAGCCGTTCGTTGGTATTGGAACTTAGACCGAGCCTGATGTTCCGTTGGTTTCGTTTACCGCGTTATCTCTGGGCAATGCAACTATACAAAGCATCAAGCCATCTTGATTCATCCGCTTATGTAGCTGTTGGAAAACGAAGTTAGGGTTCTTTTCCAACAGTTTACTTAGCTGCCGTTCCTCTTCTCCAGTAGGTTTTGGTCGAGCAGTATTCTCAGTCTTACTCATAGCATTACCTCATTCAGTGGTCTTAGTCCTACCGCCCCGAAATGGCAGCGGCAGGGTAAAAACACTTCAGGCTTAGCGATCAGTGGGCATCATCCGACTGAGTTGCGCCGCGACGGGTGCTGGATACCCTGTGTTGCTGTCGCTACCTGTTTGTTAAAGAGCAATCCCGGTTGGGATGGCTTCAATGTAAGTTTTTCTACCTTGTCGCGTCAAGTTGTTTTTGTAAGTTTTTCTACGTCGGATTTTGGAGTGAGAGGTATCCATATGATATGGAACCTCTTTGATTTATTGGAGTGGAATGCTGTTGATTGTGATCTGCGTGATTAGAAGAGTTGTGTCATTGTTCGGAGATGTGAAATTAGAAGCTAAGTCCGCATTTGCTTTTTGAATTGTACTAAGTGGGTAGTGGCGGATTTGAGCTAGCACCTCACTCATATCAGTTTTCTTGTTGTTCTTGCTTATATACGTATATATATACCAGTCAGATTCACGGATTTGTTCATTTGGCAATTTTGCAAATGCTGCATTTAAAGCTCGTTTCGCTCTCTCAGTGTGTTCTATGCCCTTCCATTCTGGCATCTTGCCCATTTCAATATAATATTTTTCAGCGAGTTGAGTTGTTTTTTCGCTGAGGGCTGGGTTAATGTTTATTTTATTTTTAAGTATATCACTGCTATTTATTACTTGTGCAATAGTTGATGGTTCTGAATATGTATTAAATTTATTGAACGAGAATACACCCATAAAAATAACGGAAAGAATCCAGAATGTTGAAATGTTGGTTCCTGCGTTTCGCCGCACTCGGTAGAGGGTTACTATCACGCAGATAGCGCTAATACCAAGGTAAGGTAGCCAGCGCAGAAGGAAGGCATTGACGTTTAACGTTCCGCGTATATGCTCAGAAACTAAAAAGAAAACGAGTGAAGCGAGTAGCGCATTAATGAGGAGTGCGGATGGGGTAATGTTCTTTGTGGGAGTGTTTTCCGTAGCCATTTTAAGCACCTGAAATTAAAGTTATAACTAAACACTTTTTACATGGGAAATTATAGTCCCGATTACTTTGTGATCTTTTTCTATTTTAACGAATTTTATTTCTGGCGGATAATCAGGGTTTAGCGATTTAAGGTATATAGCATTGTCAATGACACTAATCTGCTTGAATAAAACATCACCATTGCTTTCATTTAGCAAAATGAAAAACTTATTATTTTCTATCGTTTTAATAGAAGGATCAATAAATATTAAATCACCAACCTCAAAACGAGGAAGCATAGATTCACTGTTTACCTTCAGACAAAAGGTACCCAAATTGCATTCTTGGGGGCATGGGTAGTATTTACTAAAATCAGACTCTTTTATAACAATCTCATGATCAGGAGTTTGATCCCAATGAAGTAGTGGCGCAAGCCTGATGGCCTGCGGGAGAGAGTTACTTAAATGATCTGCTATAGAGTCTTTGTTATCAACCGGGCCTCTATTGTTTATCAACCATTCCGCGTTACATTTCAATACTTGTATCACGGCCAGCAACACCTTGTCTTTCATGCTGTCCTGCATGCCGTTCTCAATATTGCTGATCGTCACGCGTGTTAACTTCCGCTCGCCTTGCAGCGTGCGGTTGATTTCTCTCACAGCATCCTCTTGAGTCAGACCAAGCTGCTCGCGGCGCCATCTAAAACGTTCACCGAGTGTTTTCATGCGTATACGATACGGAAAACTAACGTAGGTTTCATGACGTCAATTTTCTTGCTATAAAATGTAGAATAACTTACATTCCGAGTCTGGAGGTGCCTATGACAACAACAGGCAAAACGCTGTATCAGATCCTCAAGGATAAGTACGGAAATGATAGTGGCATAGCGAAGGCATTCAGTGTTGAACGACCAACTGTTTTTACCTGGCGTAAAACTACGCCAGAAAAAATTGCTTTGCTTTGTCATATTTCCCCCGAAATTCCATATACCTACAACCCTGCGGACTACGGCCGCAACCCTGAAAATTTAAGCCTGGTTCTGACCAAACCAGCCTGTTAGCACTGAAGTAAGGACTGACCAATGACCACAATTTACCAGCCAGGCAACGGAACGGCAGGGGCTGCGATAGCCTCCGGCGTTCGCCGGGAACTGCTGTCACGCAAGAAGGTAGGCAAAAACGGCCTGCCATTCGCTGCTGTACGTGAAGACCAGATCAAAACCCGTTGGACTGAGAGCGAAGCGGTAACGATCAAAAGCGCCGCTGATGCCATGGCGTCCAACCCTGCAGTCGAAACCAACGTCGCCGCGATCCGGGGCTTCTTGGCTATGTTTGCCGAAGCTCCCGAAATGCTGGTGCACGTCCATAACGAACTGAAGGCTGCCGGCCTGCCGGTTCCCGAATGGCTTCCACCACTTCCATCAACAAAGGAGCTGCCACTATGAGCCAGCAATCAACCACGCAATCCGTAGAACTGATATCCAGCCTCATTGGTAAGAAGCTGGGCATCGCTGGGCATGAAGCCCGGCGTTTGGCTATCACAGGGACTCTGTCAGGGGTAACGCAGGCGTTTTATTCGCGGGAAAGTGACAAACATGGGGCCTCTGCTTCGAGGTCTGAGTAATGGCTATCGTAAGAACCAACCGCCAGCGTGGATTCACGATGATCGACAATGCGGCTATCGGCAATAAAACGCTGAGCTGGGCGGCTGAAGGAATGCTGCACTATCTGCTGTCCAAGCCTGATGGCTGGTCAGTCAATCCGTCTCATCTGTGGCAAGAGAAGAAGGGCGTTCGCGGCTGTGGACGTGATGCCGTTTACAAGCTGCTGAACGAACTGATCCAGGTCGGTTTTATTCACCGTTTCCAACTGCGTGACGCGAAGGGAGTGACTGACGGTTTCGACTATTTCGTCTTCGACACGCCGCAACCGCATCCTGAAATTCAGGAAGTGGATGAGCCCCAAGCGCCGCAAGGCTTGGCTCCGAATCCTGAAAATCAGGAAACGGACGAGCCACCGTATCCTGAAAATCCGTATCCTGAAATTCAGGGCATTAGTAAAGACGGATCTGTAGTAAATACTGATCTCTCTCTCTTAGGCGACGCTCAAAATTCAACCGGTGATGTGCCACCAACAAACCCACACCTGAATGCCATTCTGAACAACCGCCCACCGGCGCCGCAACCTGCACCGCAATTCGGTATGTTCCCGATGTCGCTCGACTGGGTGCCTGGTGACGACTTTAAGCAGATCGCATTTCTGTCTGGCTTAACCGTGGCTGACTTTTCCCCTGAGCTTCTGAACGAGTTCCGGATCTTCTGGACGCCGACAGGCCGGGTTTATTACCACTCCCAATGGCAGCAAAAATTCATCAGTTCACTAAAACATGAGCAATTGCGAGGACGGCGCTATGAGCGACCGCAACGGGCCGAAGCCGGTAACGGCGGCAGCAATGCTGCAGATCGCTTCAAGCAGGGACTCGCCGCAATTCAGGCCGTACAAGAAAAATACGGCTACGGCGGCGGAGCGGGAAGCGATACAGGGGATTGTCTTGACGGTGATTTTGCCCATGTATCCGATCCACTGGCCGGCATGGGTCAGCCGAATGAACACGACGGCACTCATGGAGGCGTTTGGTTCGGAGCTGACGCGGGTATTGCTACAGGAGACGATCAACCCTGAACAACTGAACTACGCCATCAGGGCAGCGCCGGGAAGAAAGTTTTATCCGTTCCCTGCACCACCGGACTGGCTGGCCATGGCGAAAGAGCTGATCGACGCGAGACTACCGACAGTGGATATCGTGATGGAGGAGTTTGACCGGTACAGCGCAAGGCGGGGCTATTTCGACAGCCCTGAAGCGTTCCGCTGGAAAGCGCCGATCCTGTACTGGATTGTCACCGATATGCGCAAGGCGATGCAGCAGTACAACCATGGCGTTGCTGAGCTGCGAAAAGTGGCAGAGAGGCTGCTCAGGCAGTGGGAAAAAAGACTACAGGACGGGGAGCGAATACCGGATCCAGTCGTCAGGCTGGGACATACCGAAATACCGATAGGTGTTGGAAAAGAGCGGGGATTGACCACCCCAGATACCGAGCAAAAAGGCGCTGCAATGCTTCAGTCAATCCGGCTGAAGGTGGCGCAAGCAAAAATTAATAAGGACTGACCAATGACTATTAGCATCAAAAATGCACTGGTTTACCGCCTTTCACGAGGCGTGGATCTGACCGGGATGGAAGAAAAGCTGGCCGCTTTTGCGTTCACGCCATGCGGTAGCCAGGACATGGCTAAAACTGGATGGGTAGCGCCGATAGGCGAAGCGCTTGTGCACACCGCCAACGGCCAGCATCTGCTGGTGGTTCTGCGCGAAGAGAAACTGCTCCCGCGTGAAGTCATTCAAACCGAGCTGAACGGGAAAGTCGCCAAACTTGAAGCCGAACAGCATCGGAAACTGAAAAAGTCAGAGAAAGACGCGCTCAAAGACGAGGTGCTGCACAGCCTGTTGCCGCGTGCTTTCAGTAAACACCATAAAACACAGATCTGGATTAACGAAGGGGCCGGGTTAATCGTCGTTGACGCCGCCAGCGCCAAACGTGCCGAAGATGCGCTGGCGCTGCTGCGCAAAAGTCTGGGCTCGCTGCCGGTGGTGCCGTTGACCATGGAAAGCCCGATCGAGCTGACCGTGACCGAATGGGTACGCTCCGGCCAGCCGCCGGCAGGGTTTGTTCTGCAGGATGAGGCCGAGCTGAAAGCCGTGCTGGAAGAGGGCGGGATCATCCGTTGCAAAAAGCAGGATCTGGTCGGTGACGAAATCGCGACAAACCTGCAGGCAGGCAAGCTGGTCACGAAGCTGGCGCTGGGCTGGCGCGACCAGATCGGCTTTGTACTGAGCGATGACGGCACGCTGAAGAAACTGAAATTTGGCGATGTGCTGCTGGAGCAGAACGACGATATCGACCGGGAAGATTATGCTCAGCGCTTTGACGCAGATTTCATTCTGCTGACCGGCGAGCTGTCGGCGTTGATTGCCAACCTTATCGCAGCGCTCGGCGGCGAATCGAAAGCGGCCCCTGGGAACAATGCTTCAACGGCTGCCGATGATGACGAAAGTCTAAGTGATGAGCGCTATCCCGAAGCTGTGCAGTTTGTGCAGGCCAAAGGCCACGCTTCGATTTCAGGCCTGCAGCGTCAATTCCGTATCGGCTATAACCGCGCTGCACGGCTGATAGAGCAGATGGAGGCTGGTGGTGTGCTGTCGGCACCTGGTATCGATGGTACGCGGACAGTGCTGACCATAGGGGCCGAGCAATGATGCAGAAACCTCAAGCCTCCGAAAAGGAGCGTAGTTGCATCAACGAGGGGATCCGCAAGTTGCGTAAGGCGGGCCGATTCGATGAAGCAAATACTCAAATGAACCGGGTTATCACGGCAGCCAGCGGTGCAGACTGGCATTCACTGCGCGATCTGGAAAACCTGCTGGCGCAGATGTCCCCTGATGAGGGTGATACCCAGACGTCGATCAGCGCGCGTTTACGTGAAATCTCACCGATCCTGCATGGACTGGTGAAACAGGTTCACAAAGTCCGCAACGACGAATCGGGAAAAACCACCTGGTTCTATCGCCTCGTGCCTTCACATTCGGAGGTGCGGTTATGACGTACCAACTGCTACAAGGGCGGTGCGAAGTGGCTTTGCATCTCTTGGCTGAAAACTCTGTTGATGCAATTGTGACGGATCCGCCTTATGGATTGAGTTTCATGGGCCACAAATGGGATTACCAGGTGCCTACCGTTGAGCAGTGGGCTGAATGTTTGCGGGTTTTGAAGCCCGGTGGACATTTACTGGCATTCGGAGGCGCGCGAACTTATCACCGATTGGTGGTTAATATCGAAGATGCCGGCTTTGAGATTCGTGATCAGCTGATGTGGATTTATGGCAGTGGGTTCCCAAAGTCGAAAAACCTTACCGGAGAGCATCAAGGGAAGGGGACAGCATTGAAACCCGCGCATGAGCCGATCGTAATGGCCCGTAAGCCACTTGTTGGCACGGTAGAGGGCAATGTTGTCCAGTTCGGCACAGGTGCTCTAAATATCGATCTTTGCCGGGTACCGACAGAGGAAGCTTTAACCGGTGGTGCTGGTGGCCTGTTGTCGCATGTACGTGACGAGAAAACCCCCGAAAGTGGGGAGTGGAAAGCGGATCAGCTCGGCCGGTGGCCTGCAAACGTCCTGCACGATGGAAGTGAAGAGGTGATAACCGAGTTTCCGCAAAATGCCGGCGCCCGAGCGCCAGTAAAGGGAACCGAGCCAACCAAGAATGGTTTTAGCGGGCCAGTAAAGTTCGGGGGCATGATTAACCGCGTTCAAGGTTATCACCATGGTGACCAAGGCAGCGCGGCCCGTTTTTTCTACTGCGCAAAAGTTAGCAAATCAGAGCGGGATGAGGGTATGGATCGTTTTATTCCATATTCAGCAAGCGATATGACTGGTGGCAGAAAAGAGGGAAGCGTTGGTATAAACGATCCTCGAGCCGGTGCCGGCCGTACTGGCGGTGCCAGGAATAATCATCCAACGGTGAAGCCAGCTGAACTGATGCGTTATCTCTGCCGTTTGGTTACTCCAAATGGCGGTGTTGTTCTTGATCCATTTATGGGGTCAGGTTCTACGGGTAAGGCTGCCTTACTTGAGGGGTACGATTTTATCGGCATTGAACTGGATCCAGACCATCTCACTACAGCGGCAGCACGCATTGCGCATTCAGCAAAACAAGCGGTGATTATATGACGGTCGCGCATCGCACTAAGTCTTCGAGAAAGCACAAGACGGAAGCGTTGGGCGTGCTTCTACCAGGTGGCGGCATCAAGTACGCGACAGATCACGACAGGGATACGATGAAAGGGGTGCCTACGGGCACTCCTATCTCCATGCGGCCTATCGGCGACCGCCGGAACCTAAAACACCACCGTAAGTTCTGGAAGCTGTTAGAGCTCGGCTTCTCGTACTGGGAGCCTGATTGGACGTTCGTTAGCGATCCGGAGAAGTGGATTGCGCATGAGGTGGCGAAGACACTGGCGGCGCAGGCTGGCGACCCGCTGCTTTATGACAACATCACAAAGCTGATCGCCGACAGTGTGCTGCAGCGCGTTGCAGCACAGCGCCAGCGCCGCTTTGACGCCGAAGCCGTGAAAACAACGGAGGCATATCTCAACCACGTCATGGTGAAGGCCGGTTTCTATGACCTGGCAGCCAATCCGGACGGCGGAACGTTGAAACAGCGTTGGAGCATCGCTTTCGTCAACATGAGCCAGGAGAAGTTCGACAAGGTTTATAGCGGTGTCGCTGGCGTAATCTGGAACGAGACGCTACAGCAGCATTTTGCCGATGAGCACGAGATGGAACAGGCCGTTAATCGGCTGATGGAATATTGAGGACTGACCAATGACCGACCATACCGATAATGACGAAAACCAGATCGATAACGTTCTGACATTCACCAAACGCTTTGACGAAAACGCTGACATCAAAGAAATGCGAAACCTCGTTGAAGAGGAAAAGCCTAAAAATCTGCCTTATCGCTGCACGCATATGAATCTGTTGGTGGACGATCATCACCGGGTGCTTACATGCCGCCGGTGCGGCGCTGTTGTGGATGCGTTTGACTGGATTAATGCGGTAACAAAGGGTGAGACGAAAGTTGACTGGGAGCTGCGCGGTCTGCGCCGTGAAATCATAGATCACCGCCAGGGTCTGGAGAAGCTGAAAAAGGAAGAAGTGAATACCAGGGCGCGCCTCCGCAACGCACAGTTTAAGTTGAATGATATCCAGATGGCGCTCTCAGCGGCAGAGAGTGCACAGGAAGGGAAGAATGGCTAAGGCACCAGCCTACCGAAGTAAAGCCCTGCGCGATTCAGCGCGGGGCCGCTGCTGCACGCTTCAAATCCCGGGCATTTGCAACGGAAACCCGGAAACAACGGTTCTATGTCACCTCCCTTGCCGCACTCACGGCATGGGGTACAAGAGCGATGATTACTTTGCTGTGTTTGGCTGTTCCAGTTGTCATGATGTAATCGACGGGCGCGTGCCTTTCGATTGGCGGCCAGGCGAACTGGAGGAAACTTACCTGCAAGCGCTGCATGCCACTTACCGGCAATGGCTGGAAGAAGGCGAAATGGTGGTGGAAGGGGGCGGCTTTGCTTAATAGCATCGATGCCCTTTCAGCGGTGGGTACCAAAGCAAAGTTGGAAGTCCGCGGCGGAAAGGTTAAGAAAGTGCGGCGCCAGCCAGAGCTGGAAGAGCAGGCGGCGCTGATTGAGTGGGCGGATAAAACCGTTATCGATGGCGTACGGATAGGGGATTACCTGATCCACATTCCCAATGAGGGGAGGCGCGGGCCGAAGGCGGCAAGGGATGCGAAACGACTTGGGTTGAGGGCTGGGGTACCTGATTTGTTTTTGGCGCTGCCATGCGGTCTGTGGGCAGGGTTGTGGGTGGAGATGAAAAGTAAAAAAGGGGCAAGTAGCACTAGGCAGACTCAGTGGCTTGATCGACTTAAGACGGTAGGCTACAGGGTCTCGATATGTAGGTGCTTTGATGATGCAAAGGAGATTATTGAGCGGTATATTATAAACACGTAATAGTTAACAACATGACATGGAAAAAATGACTGTAGATAATCCCGTTGCGAGACTCCAATACCTCCTCGAAGAAGGACGACGTATAGACACAACTGCAAATTGCAGAGAAGTTTGGATGCAACTTCTCAATGCGGAAGAACAGGATGAGTTGATGTTCAAACTGGCTAATGTGATGTTGCTCCCTAAACAAATAATTAAGGTACTTTCTGATAATTTGACCCCTGACCTTTGGCAAACTAACCACTGGGAGGCTCAGGTTAATGGCGCATTTTTCAAACAAAGCCTAAATGGTCAATGGTCAACATTCATTGGTAATATCACAGAAAACGCCATGGGAGAGTTACGCCTTTTACAGACGATTATTCATGTAAAGGGGGAGCATAAGTCGATAAATGAAGAACAGATGTCTACGTATAAAATGGAGTTAATGCTCCTTCTGGAAGAAATAATAAGCAGTGATATTAATAAGGTCGTAAAGGAAAAAATATGCAAGTATTTACGCAAGGTGATTTCTGCGATCGAAGATTACCAGATATCTGGATGTGAACCGATTGAGGATGCAGTCAATACTTTAGTTGGAAATGCAGTTTTTGATAAAGAATATAAAGGATTCTTGTCTGACGACAAACTTGGTGGGCAGGTTATAAAGGTAATAGGTGCTTTAGCCGATTCAGTTTCAATTTCGCAAGGTTTACCGGCGGTAGTTGGCCCGTTAATTGGTTTGATTACTGGAGCAAGCTCATAAATTCGTATGTCGTTGCTTTTATGGTGGCGATTATTACAATCAGCTCTGTGACTTACTCACAGGACTGACCAATGACCAACGCAATAGAACAACTCATAAAAATGCACGATCCGCGCTGTGTTAGCGCGGAGTCAATGAATGTAGGGCGTGGACGTGCTTCTCTGACCAGGGAGCAGATCCTCGGGGCATTCGCCGCCGCGCAGCACCAGCATTCAGTCGGTCTTGATCTGCTGATGACGAAGTACCGTAACGACGTTAAAGCAGAGCAGCGGCTACGTGCGGCGATCAATGAATGGGTACATCAGCGCCCACATCCTGAGCGTGCGGCGGCAGCATGTCAGTTAGCACTCAGTATGGTACTCGAACGTAACCTTCCAGCGCAGGTGGCGCACATTGCCACATTGCTCCGCCGATATGGGCCGCGCACAGCACACACCCGCAAGAATATTGAGGCGCTGCAGGCCGAGATAAAGGTTTTGGACAAGCAACGTAGCCAAGCGCAGATCAGCGATGCTGTTTACGTTGAGGCTGGGTTAGAAATTGCCGATTTAAATACGCGGATTGAGCGGGAACGTGCAGCATTACGCGCCTGGTCTGAGCGCCACGCAACCACAACCAATATTTGCCCACGTTGTTCCGGTACCGGCCGCACTGTTAGGCCGCACCCGGTAGAGTGCGAAGAATGTGGTGGTAAAGGCAAGATTCCAGCCAATATGGAGCATCTACGTAAATCGATGCGTATCATAGGGGCTGCTGTTGAGCCGGGTGACTGGGTAAGCCAGTATTCGGATCTGGTTAAGCAATGCATGAGCTGGTTGTATATCGAAGAATCGAATGCCACGTCATTGCTTGCCGATCGTATAGCAAATGAGAAATATGATGAAGAATGCTGAAAGCACGATCTATGGTTCAATTGCGCTGGTGGCGGTTAGGGCGATTATCGATAGTGGTGTTTCACCTGATATTGCATGGGATACCGCCGTACAAGGCAAAGAGAAAGGTTGTCCAAGAGGTGCATTTCTCGGCCTTTGCCAAAATGGTTGGGTAAATGGTGTTCCACGGGGGAATTATCTTCGCAAAGGGTATTTGAACCAGCAATATGCGATCAGTGCTGCTCAATATTTACTGTCCAACCCGGATGTAAAAATTGGGGTAAGTAAGTTGTGGCAAGAAGTCATAAAAACTGCGCAAGATCGTGAGAAAGTGCACAATCAGCAGATGAATGTGGTTCTTGCTTTAAATGACGCGGGACTATTACAGCAAGGCGTTGACCTTACATAGAATACGCGCTAAATTTCCGAAAGATGCCGGAGTATGCTTAAAGCTACTTCGGCTTTTTTATTGGTCAGTCCTAAGCCTGCATGGTTCGCCCAGCAGGCTTTTTTTATTCCCCCAAGCAGGGGAGGTGGAGTATGAAAATGCAGGAGAAAGCAAGCCTCGCGGCCTACCTCTCTTCGGGGTTTCTTGTGCTGGTGGGGAAAGTGGGCAAATGGTTTAACGATCTCACCCTAAACGATTGGGCGATCGTCATCGGTATCATCATTGCGATAGCGACATTCGCAGCAAATATTTACTTCCAGCGTCGCCAAACGCGCGCCATCGAGCAAGCCTCGTTGTCCGGCGCAGCAATCATACCGGGGCGTGTTAAATGACGATTAAAAAGAAGGTTACCGCCGTCGTTTGCTCTGTGTCCGTGATTATCGGGCTGGTACTGAACCAAGCGGGCGAATTCAAATCGGCGAATGGTAATCCCCTCCGATTCTCCAAAGCGGCGATGGAAGTCATGGGGAATGCGGAGAGCTGCCGTCGGGATCCGTATCTGTGCCCTGCCAAAATCATCACGCAGGGAATCGGCCATACCGGGAAAGGCGTCGCCGCTGTCAGTAAGGCCAGTGACCAGCAGATCGCCCAGTGGTTTGCAGAAGACCAACTGGATGCGCAGAACTGCATCGAGGTGAATGTAGAACGCAAACTGGGGAAGCAACTCCCTCAGGGTGTATTCGATGGAGTCGGGAGTTTTATTTTTAATGTCGGCTGCGGCCAATTCACCCGATCGACGATGTACCAATATCTGCTGGCTGAAAAAAACGTAGATGCTTGTGAGCAGTTGCCCCGATGGATTTATGCCGCGGGAAAGGTACTTAAGGGACTGGTAATTCGTCGCGACAAAGAGAAGGCACTCTGCCTGGCTCACTGAAAATAGGCCAATTCAGGCCAATATCTGCATGAATACCCCCGCATCGGTAACGGTACGCGAAATCTACAATCGCGTTGGTTGTCGTTGCCTTCACATTTTCCATAGCAAACGGCGTTAAGCCCGGATCCCGAGATGACCAACAAAATACTGCTCACCATTGCCGGTGTATTGCTGGCGGTGATCTTTGCGCTCGGCTGGACTGCTTTCCACTTCTACGGTGTATCCGTGGGAAAGGATGGGGAACTAAGCCAGGCGCGGAGTGATCTGGATACGGCCACTGTCACTAATGCCCAGCAAGCATTCCAGTTCCAGCGCGCCAATGAGATATCAGCCGCCGCCAGTAAGTACAACGCCACCATCTCTGCCAAGAGCGAGGAACGGCAAATTGAAAACCGCAACGACCTTAAAACTGAGGAATGCGCTGATCGCTATATCCCTAACGCTACTGCTCAGCGCCTGTACGCGTACACGAACGGTCTACGTGCCGACGCAATGCGTGATACCGGCAAACCTGACGGATCCGCTTCTGGTTCCACTGCCGCCGGCAGACTGACATACCGCCAGGCGGTTCTTTGGATTGACCCGTTACTCACCTTGCTGGACAGGGCGAACAGCGACCGCGCGAGTATTCGAAGCCTCCCACACCAACAACCAACCTCACAGGAACAACTATGACTGAAATCGAAATCGAACAGGAAATTCTACGCAAGGGGCTGACTGCGCCACGCATTACCCCTGAACACATCGAACGCCTGCAGAAGGTGGGCCAGTATCATCGGTTCCCTGGCACCACGGTGATCATCTGCTGCATCACGCTGGAGAACGGATATACCGTCACTGGTGAAAGCGCATGCGCCAGCCCTGAGAACTTTGACGAAGAAATTGGCCGTAAAATCGCGTTACAGAATGCGGTGAACAAAATCTGGGGACTTGAGGGGTACTTACTCCGGCAGAAATTGCATGAGAACACACCGTTGACCGCTGGAAGCAACGAATCCTGCGGCTCCGCTAATGTGAGCAATAAAACCAGTGGCGATGTGGTTGGCGCTGGACTGGTGTTTGGCGAAGCCATCAAGGCGCTGCAATCAGGGAAGAAGGTTGCTCGGGCAGGGTGGAATGGAAAAGGCCTGTGGTTGGAACTGCAGGTTCCGGATACCAACAGCAAAATGACACTGCCCTATATCTTTATGTCTTACCCAGGTGATGCAAAGACGACGCCTGGCGCACGAGTTCCATGGTTAGCCAGCCAGACTGACATGCTGGCCGATGACTGGCTGGCAATTCAGTAACAGTGACGGAAACGAACTATTAGCCTCGGTAATCGCCGGGGCTTTTTACTATCAGAAACAGGAGAAACAACATGTTCACCATCAAGTTGAAGTACGCCACCAAGCAAGAGCGCCTAATCGGCGGCAATGAAGTTATTTGGAATGGGGAGAGCAAAGCCCTTTCAGTGATCGATACCGGCGGTGACGAGAAGTATCACCTGTTTCCTGGGGATACTGCCTATGTAACGAATGCGGCTGGCAAGACGGTTGCGACTTACACCAACTCAACACAGCCCGTTGCATAAGCCATCACACAGCTCATCCACCAGGGTGGGCTGTCTAATGGTCAATGGAAGAGAGCAGTAAACACATCACATGGCAAAGCATGACTGGAAAGCGCTGCAGGCTGAGTTCCTCAGGGACAATGCAGCTACAGGGATAACAGCTCAGCAGTGGTGTGAGAACCGTGGGTTGAACTACCAGTCGGCCCGGCGCTACATCAAACCTCGTGCTGCGCAATCTGCGCAAAACAAACAGCGCAATACTGCGCACAGTGCGCAGCGCAATGAGAATGCGCAAAACTGCGCAGGTAGTGATGATTCAGTAGATGACGATGAACATGTATCAGCAGACGCAAGTGAAGAGACTGAAACAGCTCCGGATCCTGATGCGAAACCAAACTCCGGGCGCGATGGCGGCGGCAGATTTACTGCTGGCAACAGAAACGCTGCTGGCAACCGTGGCAATTCTGCGCCGGTCACAATGTACAAGCACCGTAATCAGGCAGCGCGCAAACACTCCGCGTATTCGAAGTATCTGGATGCTGACGAGCTGTTCGATGCTGTTGCTGATTCCGATCTGCGCGACGAGCTGATATTCACCCGCGCTCGTGCGTTGTCTGTCACCAAGACAATGAAGCAGATCATGGAGGATTTGCAGAAGGCCGAGAGCGTTGAAACGCGTATTGAGCTTTATGACAAGTATCTCAAGGCTGAGCAGGGACTCGACAGGAATATCGGACGCATTGAGTCCATTGAGCGCACGCTCAGCGGCCTGCAACTGAACGCTGTCAATATCCCGCGGCTAAGTGAAGACACGCTGCGCATTATTGCGGCCACAGCCAAACTGAAAGCTGAGACGCAAAAGCTGACGGCTGAAAGCAAAGACGTCACCACGCCGCTGTCTGGCATCGTCTCTGATATTCAGGGCATGACCGATAACGGGTTGATGTCCAAATGACGGCGCCACACTACGATTCGGCAAACGTTGACGATGAGATGAGCGGAATGACAGCCGCGCAGCAGCGCCTGTTCATCGTAACCAAGCTCTCAAATCCATGGTGGCGGTTAAACAACCTCTACAAGATCGAGAATGAAAAGGGCGAGTTGGTCACGTTCCGTTTACGGCCGGCGCAGCGCGCGTTGTTCGAATCGATGCATTACCGCAACATTATCCTGAAGGCACGACAGCTCGGCTTCTCAACAGCAATCGACATTTATCTGCTGGATCAGGCGTTGTTCAACAAAAACCTGAAGTGCGGGATCATTGCGCAGGACAAGTCAGCGGCCGGCGAAATTTTCCGTACCAAGATAGCGATACCTTTCGACAACCTGCCTGGGTGGTTGAGGGCAGACTTCAAAATCACAGAGCGGCGCAGCGGGGCGAACGGCGGTTACATTTTGTTTTCCAATGGCAGCAGTATTCAGGTGGCGACTTCATTCCGATCCGGTACCGTCCAGCGCCTGCACATTTCCGAGCATGGGAAGATCTGCGCCAAGTATCCAGCCAAGGCTAAAGAGGTGCGAACAGGTACGCTTAACGCCATTCACGATGGCTGTATCGCTTTCATCGAAAGCACAGCAGAGGGCGTTGGCGGTGATTTTCATGAAATGAGCACACGCTCAATGGAGTTGGGGCAGTCGGGCATCGAGCTGACCACTCAGGATTGGAAGTTCCATTTCTTCGCCTGGTGGCAGGATCCGAAGTATGTGGCGCAGGTTCCGGCTGCTGGCCTACGTCTCAGCAAATACCACAGGGAATATTTTGCTGGGGTTGAACTGGCGATGCAGATCACGCTCAGTGCTGAGCAGCGTCAGTGGTATATCAACAAAGAAATTGAGCAGCGCGACGAGATGAAACAGGAGTTCCCCAGCACACCGCTGGAGGCGTTCCTGACATCGGGCCGCCGGGTATTCGATGCTATCAGCACGATGAACGCTCAAGGTCACTGCAAGCCGCCATTGCTGGTGTACGACATGGATCCGGTAACCGGCACCAAGACTAAAGCACAGGGGTTGCGAGGCGGTGAAACTAAAGAGCTTGTCCGTACCCTGCTGAATCATCTGCTGGTCTGGGAGCTTCCAGATCCGGACGAAGACTATGCTATTGGCGCTGATATCGCAGAAGGGTTAGAAAACGGCGACCGATCATCGTTTGACGTCATCAAGAAGAGCAACGGTGAGCAGGTGGCGCATTGGTTCGGCTACCTCGATGCAGAGCTATTCGCGCAACTGCTGGCGCACGTCGGCAAATGGTACAACACCGCCTATATCGGGCCGGAACGAAACAACCATGGTCACGCAGTGTTGCAGAAGCTGCGTGATATCTACCCGCTGCGCGCTATCTACGCTGAGCAGTACCTCGACCGTGAGGATGACGACGAAACGCCAAAGCTTGGCTGGTTGACCACCAAGCAAAGCAAACCAGTTATTACTGAAGGTTTGAAGACCCTATTACGCAACGGTGTCAGCGGCATCCGCTGGATCGGCACCGTCAATGAAGCAAACACCTACGTGTATGACCCCAAGGGTGCCATGGGGGCGCAATCCGGGTGTTACGATGACCAGGTGATGAGTTATGCCATCGCCCAAGAGATGTGCGCCCGCATGCCAGCCCGTCCGAAGGTCACACCTATCGACAGATCTAAACCCACACACTGGATGTCTCACTGATGAATACAGCCATGATTGACGCTGAGAACACACAGTCTCAGCCGGACAACCGCGACCGCTTTACACTGCAACAACTGTTAAATATCTCCGCTGACATTGATTCTCAGCCCGAGTGGAGAACCACAGCCAATACGGCCTGCGCTTATTACGATGGTGATCAGTTAGCGCCGGAGGTTGTTTCCAAACTGAAGGAGCGTGGACAGCCATTAACCATGCACAACCTTATTGCGCCGACGATCGACGGCGTACTTGGAATGGAGGCGAAGACACGCACCGATCTGATGGTCATTGCTGACGACCCGAGCGAAGAGATGGAGCAGATGGCGGAAGCGGTCAATGCTGAATACTCTGACGCCTGCCGGCTAAGCAATCTGAACAAAGCACGTTCCGACGCCTACGCTGAGCAAATCAAGGCGGGACTAAGCTGGGTTGAAGTGCGTCGCAATAGCGATCCGTTTGGCAATAAGTACAAAGCGGGTACCGTGCACCGCAATGAAGTGTTCTGGGACTGGTTCAGCCGAGAGGCTGATCTGAGTGACTGCCGCTGGCTGATGCGTAAGCGTTGGCTGGATGTCGATGAGGTAAAAGGCTCGTTCCCCGGGCATGCCGACGTTATCGATTATTCAGTACGTGAATGGAAAGGTTTTGTCGAAACCGATCTGGCGGAAGGTGATGAGTCCAATCTGATAAACGGTTATGAGGAATATAACTCGTATAGCCGTGACCAGGCCGAGTGGATCACGTCGAACCGTAAGCGCGTCATGCTGCAGGTCATCTATTACCGCACCTATCAACAGATGCCGGTGATGGAGCTATCCAACGGGCGTGTTATCGAATACGACAAGAACAACGTTATGCACGCTGTGGCGCTGGCCACCGGCCGCGTATCGGTCACTATGGCCCGCGTCAGCCGGATCCGTGAAGCGTGGTTTGTTGGCCCGCACTTCATCACTGACCGTCCATGCTCCGCTCCGCAGGGCATGTTCCCGCTGATCCCATTCTGGGGTTACCGCAAAGACAAAACCGGCGCACCCTATGGGCTGGCCTGTCGTGCTATTCCGGCACAGGATGAAGTGAATTTCCGTCGTATTAAGCTCACATGGCTGTTGCAGGCCAAGCGCGTGATCAAAGACGCTGACGCTACCAACATGACGGATAAACAACTGGCGGAAGAGCTCGAACGGCCCGACGGCGTGGTTAACCTTAACCCGGATCGCAAGAACAAAAAGACCATAGCGGAAGCGCTGACGGTGCAGCAGGATTTCCAGGTGGCTCAGCAGCAGTTTACTGTCATGCAGGAATCGATGAAGCTGATCCAAGATGGCATGGGCGTGTACTCAGCATTCCTCGGTCAGGACTCAAGCGCATCAAGCGGTATAGCTATTAGCAATCTGGTAGAGCAAGGTGCCACTACGCTGGCAGAAATCAACGACAACTACCAATTTGCCTGTCAGCAGGTCGGGCAACTGTTGTTATCGTACCTTTTGGAGGACTTGAGCCGCCGGCGCAATTACAAAGTGGTCATCAACCGCGATGATAAGCGTCGTCGCAAAGAGGTCATGCTGAATGCCGAAGAAGAACAAGGCCCGATGAATAACGATGTCTCTCGCCTGCGGGCGCATATTGCCCTGGCACCTATTCAGCAGACGCCAGCTTATAAATCGCAACTGGCGGAGCGTATGTCTCAAGTGATCACCGGCCTGCCGCCGGAGGTGCAGGCGACGGTGCTGGATATGTGGGTGGAACTGCTGGATGTGCCGAACAAGCAGGAGTTTATTGAGCGGATCCGCAGTGCGCTGGGTACGCCGAAGGCACCGGACGAAATGACGCCAGAGGAACAACAGGCAGCCCAGCAAGAGCAGAAAATGCAGCAGGCCCAGCAAGAGTTGGCTATGAGGGAGATCGCCGGGAAGGTTGCCAAGCTCGAGGCGGAAAGCAAGCGGATTGCTGCTCAAGCAGAGCGTGACCAGGCATTAGCCAACGGCCAGCGCTTCAACGATGCCCGCACTCAGGCGCAGACAGGGCAAATATTGCAACAGATGGAGAACGTATCCGCTGAGATAAATGCTTTGAATGACCAGATGCTGCAAACTATTCAGGGCGAAATTGATTCCATCCCTGTGTAAGGTATTGCGCTGGAAATAAATACGCGCTAGATTTCGGAATGATACAAAGCCTCGCCCTAAAAAGCGGGGCTTTTTTATTTCCCTCGGTCAAGGTCAGTGTTGTTGTGATTTTCTTTTGAGTATTTGCCCACCTCGTGCGGGCATTTTTGTTTGTGCCGCTAAGCACTTTGGCAACAGAGCGCTTATTCGCACGGGCAGCGATACGCCTTTCCATTTCGGATCTATCCGACAAATAGACATGCAGGAGTAGGGACGTGGATATTGATAATTTAACGGGTAATGAGACGGCAGAGGAAATTGAAGCCCTGCTGGACAGTATGGGTGAAGTTGAGATTTCAGACGCGGCTGTGGTTCCGGCCGGTACTGAAAATCCTGCGGTACAAGCCGCCGCGACTGTTGATCAGATTAAGACGGGCGATACTGGAGTCACACCGCCGCCGGGTGTAACTGTTGAACAGACCGGAACCAGCGCTACAGGTGATGCTGCAACCGAAGAGCAGCCGAAAGGTATCGCTGCTCAGGACGGCAAGCACGTCATCCCCTATGCCGTATTGGAAGCTGCGCGGGCCGAAAGCCGTCGGAATGCTGAAAGCCAGCAACGCGCGAGTATTGAACTGGAGCAAACCAAGCGCCAGCTTCAGATGCTTACGCAGCAGGTTAACCAGGCAGGATTGACCCCAGCGAAATTACCTGAAGAATCACAAATCACTCCCGAGCAACTGGCGAAAATTCGTGATGAATTCCCGGATCTATCCGGTGTGTTCGAAACTTTGGTGCAGAAAATCGATTATCTGCAAAAGGCGAATCCAAGCACGCAGCCTTCTCCGGTTGAGTCAACAGGCAATCCGGTCACCGATGCGTTGAAAGCCACTCCAGAGCTTGAAGGGTGGCAATCTGCGGATCCGGATCGTTTTAGTCTGGCGGTTCATCTCGATGAGAAGCTGCAAGCCGACCCTGCATGGAAAGACAAACCGTTAACAGAGCGATTTAACGAAGTGGTTAAGCGCACCAAGGCGGCTTATGGCGAGAGTGTTGAGGCGCCTCAATCTCCTGCCGCTGTCCAAGTTGCACAACCTACCGCTGAAGAGCTCCAAAAAATGGCGAGTGACAAGTTAGCCGCGGCTCAAGTTGTTGCAGCTATCCCAGCTTCACCGTCAGAACTTGGTTCGCCGAGCACACATCAACCAACGCTTCTTGAGCAAGCCGCCGGTGCTGATCATCAGCAATTGACGGCGATGTTCTCTGGCATGAGTGAAGCGCAAATCGATGCGCTGTTAGAGCAATCGCTCTGATCTGACGGCCAATATCATTTATCTATAGCCCGCCTTGTGCGGGTTTTTCTTTTGGGAGTTATCCATGACCACCATTACCTCCGCCCAAGCGAATAAGCTTCAACAGGTCGCGCTGTTTACTGCCGCGAACCGCAACCGCTCATTCGTGAACGTGCTGACTGAACAACAGGAAGCGCCGAAGGCCGTTAACCCGGACAAGAAAGGCACCAAGCAGACCAGCTTTACTGCACCTGTTGTCCGTATTACAGATCTGCAAAAGCAAAAGGGCGATGAAGTTGATATGCAGATCGTCCACAAGCTCAGCAAACGTCCGACCATGGGTGACGAAAAGCTGGCTGGCCGTGGTGAAAACCTCGCGTTTGCTGACTTCTCGCTGAAGATTAACCAAGGACGTCACCTGGTAGATGCCGGGGGCAAAATGTCACAGCAGCGTTTCAAGCACAACCTGAACAAAACTGCGCGTGTCTTGCTGGGTACCTACTTCAATGACCTGCAAGATCAGTGTGCGACCGTCCACCTGGCTGGTGCTCGCGGCGACTTCATTGCTGACGACACTATTCTGCCGCTCGCAGGACATGGCGAGTTCGGCAAGATCATGATCAATGACGTGATGCCACCGACGTATGACCGTCATTTCTATGCCGGGGATGCGACGTCATTTGAGCAACTGGATGCCGCCGATCTGTTCAGCCTGGGCACCATCGATAACATCGCGTTGTTCCTGGACGAAATGGCGCACCCGCTGCAACCGGTCAAAATGTCCAAAGACGAATTGAAGGACGAAGATCCGTACTTTGTTCTCTACTGCACCCCGCGCCAGTGGAACGACTGGTATACCTCAACCTCTGGCAAAGACTGGCAGGCGATGATGGTGCGTGCAGTTAACCGTTCGAAGGGCTTCGATCATCCGCTGTTTAAAGGTGAGTGTGCGATGTGGCGCAACATCCTGATCCGGAAGTACTCCGGCATGCCGATCCGCTTTAACACGGGTTCGACCGTCGCTGTATCAAATAACGACAACGCGGCCAGCGTTTCCAACAAAACTGCTGGTACCACCATTGACCGTGCATTGTTGCTGGGCGGTCAGGCGTTGGGTAATGCCTACGGTACCGGTGAGGGCGGCGGCCACTTCGGTTATCACGAAGAGAAAGTTGACCATGACAATGGCGCTGAAATCTCTGTGAGCTGGATTAACGGCCTGAAGAAAATCCGTTTCCAGCAGAAAGACGGGCGCGTGAACGATCACGGCATCATGGTAGTGGACTCGGCAATCACGCTGGGCCGTTAATTCAACCAGCAGGCTCCGGCCTGCTTTTTTGTGGAGAATAAAATATGGCAACGATTATCGCACCATCTATGCGAGACGCGGTGTATCAGGGCCCGCAAGGCAACCTGTCGATTGCAGAAGGCCAGATCATTTTGTCGGCGGCCAAAGCAGGTGATGTTGTAGAACTGCTGGAAATGCCAATCGGCATGCGCATCTATTCGCTCGATATCGTCAGTGAAGCTTTGGGGGCCGGTGTAACTGTGGCGATTAAGTCCGGCACCACCACGCTGGTAGCTGCAGGCAGTCACGCTGCTGCAGTAGCGAAAGTGGTACCGATTGTGCCGTACAGCACGGTTGCTAGTGGTGAGAAGATTACCGCAACGGTTGGTGGCGGTGATGCCGCTGGCCGCCTGGTGGTCAATGTTAAATATGTAGCGACTGGCTACTGATCCGCTAATCCCCGTAACCCCAAGAGGCTCGCCAAGTGCGGGCTTTTTTATTGGAGCACTCCAATGACCCAAACTATCGCAGTTGCCTATATTGGCCCAAAAGACAAAAAGCGCGACACGATCACCGGCAGCCGTCTGGTGTTCCCGCGTTTTGCCCCTGTTGATGTCGAGTCAGCTATTGCACATCGGTTGCTTGATTACCCGACGGTATTCATAAAAGCGGATCGGCTTGAAAGCGTGTTGAAAGCAAATGCGGATTCAGCATCAGAACAGGCTGAAGCTGAACGTCTGGAACATGAGTGCTTGGCCGCATTGGCAGCAGAAAATAGCTTTGTCGTGAAAATCGGTAACGATGAGGTTGATCTCGCCAAGCTTACCGCCGTGCAGTTAGCAACACTGGTTGAAGCCGAAGAGTTGGAACTGAAACAGGATCCGCAGGAAAAGGTTGGTGATTTCCGCGTCCGTGTTCGTGATGCAATCAACGGTAAGCAGGCTGGCGGAGACGGCGAGTAATGGCAGCGCTTGACGTATTTCTACCTGCGATCCGCCGCCACATCAGCGGGCCGCTGGAAATCATGATGCGGCAGGCGGTGCTTGAGTCTGCTATCGCGTTTTGTCGTGAGTCATTGTTCTGTCGTGAAGAGCTGACATTGGCCGACGCAACGCCGGGAACGACGTATGCGTTGACCGAAAGCTCACTGGTGAAATGCGTTAAGCGCTTGCGTGTTATCGATCTCTCCGAGCAGCTGAGACGGCCTGATGAGCCAGGCGATGTCCTTGTGGCGGGGATCGACTTTAACGTCATGTCTGCGAACCATATCGCCTTTGTTCGTTCGTTCGAAAAGGTCGCAGTTCTGTTCGCTATTGAGCCGCGTCGAAGTGTCACGGATGTTCCTGATGCACTCGCCGACGACTATCTGGACGTTATTGCCGCCGGCGCATTGAACGACCTGTTCATGATGCCTGGTAAGCCATGGTCGGATCCACAGCGAGCAGGGTATTTCAATGCTCAGTTTGTCGAGGGGTACCGCCGTGCATTCCGCGATGCCCTGGATAATTCGCCGATCACCTCCTTTTATAACCCCGTTCGTAAGCACGAGTTCTACTGATGCAAAAAGTTGCCGAGATTATCGGGCGCGTTAATACGCAGCTCGTGGATGTCGCATGGATGCGCTGGCCCAAGGCGGAGCTCCTTGATTATTACAACGACGCGATCCGCGCCGTGATTATTGTTCGCCCGGACGCCGGGGAAAGCTCAGAGCTTCTGACTTGTGTGGGGGGCACCAAGCAGCAGTTGCCAGAAGGGGCTAATCGGTTGTTGGACATCACCCGAGTAGCTGGTGGCCGTGTAATCCGTCCAGTACCTCGCGAGGCTCTGGATACGCAATTCCCTGACTGGCATTTCAGTGCCGGCGCCATTGAGGGTTATTGCTACGACGAGCAAACACCAAGAACCTTCTATGTGTTTCCCGGAGCCGAGGCGGGTGTGCAACTGGACTCGGTGGTATCGCGGATCCCTGAGGCTGTCACTATTCAGCAGCTTGATGGCGAAGCGCCTGTTTCACTGGATGAGCTCTATACCAACCCGATCATTGAATGGATGCTTTATCGCTGCTTTTCCAAAGACTCCCAGAACGGTGCCAACGCTCAGTTAGCCCAACAACATTACCAGGCCTTTAACGATCAGTTGGGTGTTAAAACTCAGGCAGAGATGGCTGTAGGTAATAGAAAACGCGAACAATATAATGGGAGCACCCAACTATGAGTATCCTCGTTGAAGGTACTTTGCTATCGCCCGCAGGGAACGTGATTGGTGCGGCAGACATTGTTCTTACCTCTATTTCTACAAACCTTGTTGTTCTTGGCGGAACACCGCTATCAGTTCAAACAGATCCCATAGGGCGGTATTCATTTACCTTGAACAACGGTAACTATGCGGTCTCTGTTTCCAAGGAGGGAAATAATTGGTTTTCGGGAACAATTACAGTTACTGATTTAACTGTTCCTAAATCCATTAATTCCTTGATATTGCAAGATGCCATGATGGCAGAAATTCCCGTAGATTATTGGTCATATTTTCAAGCGCAAACAGGAATATTGTTCACCAATTTTGGAAAAATTGATGATGCGGTCACCTCTACGTCTGAAGATAAAGAAACAGTCTTGAACGCTAAGCTTGAGACGATCGCGGCAAAAGATGTAGCGGTGACTGCCGCAGGAAACGCACAGAACATCGCTGACGCCAATACGTATTACATCACCTTAGAAGACCCAGACGGGACGATTGCTGGACTGGCAGGTACAGACAACGGACAGATGTTTCGAGTGGCCATTCCTGACGGCGACGGCGTGACCGTTGCATTCAACTGGTACAGGAATAATGCGAACGCTGCTGAGTTTGTTAATTCAGAACCGAGCCGTCGTTATATTGAATCGATAAATAAATTAATTAATAAAAATCCGTCAGACTCTGCAATAAACATGAATGATAGCGTCGGGCGGAAAGCGCTTATCACTAATGAAGATGGCTCTATTGATGTCCATACACTATCGACAGAATACAGCTTAATAAAAGGCGGGGATGATGGCTGGCTGCATAAAACTATTGATAAGGCCGGGAATGTATTATACGGCATGGATGCGCAGGGTCGCACTCACGGCTTCTTTGTTAACCACGCGGATAAAAAAGACGAAGTTTCTGATGACCCGTACAGGATTAGACTAGAAGATGTAGCGCGTGGTGTCGTCGTCAATCCGAATCAATTCGAGGGAGTGACTCAACACGACCGTATAAATGCTGCATTGGCGTTTTTAAAGCAACGGGGAGAGGGAACGCTGGTGCTCGGACTTGATACTGTTTCAGAGCCGCAAACCCGAAAGTGGATAATCAACGAAGCATTATTGCTTCATTCAAATTTAACATTGTATCTCGACAAATCCACGCTAAAATTAACCAATCGCAAGTTTGACAATATCATAAGGAATGATGGTATTGTTCCAGACCCGCCAAACATATACAGCTATGCGCGGGAATTAAACGAGAATGTCAATATTCGCATTCTCGGCAGCAGTAAAACAGAGTCGTTCATTGAAGGGCCGGATGTGCCTTATTCTGCCCCGCACCCAATAAATGGCGGCGCGGTTATTCCGTGGACAGGCGACTGGTACGGCTGGCGCACAATCGGCATTCTGCTGGCGAATTGTAAAAACTACGAACTGGCCGGTTTCACGATGCGAAAAACAACATGCTGGGCTATTTCGCAGGAGCGAGGCTGCGACGGTATGTATTTGCATGATATTAATTTCGACACGACTGTAAAAAACGGCGATGGAATAGATTTTCGGATGGGATGCAGCAATGGTGTTGTTGAGCGTATTTCCGGTAATACGGCTGATGATACTATTGCGTTGAGCGCGTTGTTGAATTTCCAGCAAAAATACCCCGCTGGAAGTTACATCTGGCCGCTGCAAGTGAGTGGTGACGCCCCACATCCGCTGGGTGATAATATTAAAAATATCACTATCCGCGATGTAAAGTCGAAATCCCTGCACAATCAAGTTCGTATCTTGCTCACTAACGGGGCCAAAATAGATGGGATAACCGTATCTGACGTCGAGGACACCGGCCCAGCGGGGGCAACGCAGGTCATTGTGCAAACCGGCGCTTACGGTTCACCTTCTGCGCTGGGCGATTTAACAAACATTATCGTGAACGGAATAACGTCAAATTATTCGCAAGTGCCACTCAATATTGACGTACCGATTAAAGATTCGATGTTTAATTTTGTACGACAGCGGAAAGAGGGTGGCGATATTTATAAAATAAACACATCACTGCCCATTGTTAACACAACGGTTACGAATGCAAAGGCTGAATAATGACGACATCAATTATTGCTACTGATACTACATTCAGTAATTACATTGGCAAAGGCAACTTCCTCGGCTCTTACCCTGACGCTATTGTTGCCTACAGTCTGAGAGCGATAGGCACGCGCTATGTTGGGCCAATTATCCGCATCCGTCGAAGCTCTGACTCTCAAGAGCAGGATTTTTATGCTCATTTCGGCACTGTTAATATTGATGAAGTAAAAGCATTTGTCGGTTCGAACACTGGCTTTGTATCAATATGGTACGACCAGAGCGGGAATGGATTACATGCGTTTCAGCCTGTCCTTGAATCACAACCTATGGTAGTAAAAAACGGGACGGTTATTTTATTAAATAGCAAAAATTGCCTGATGTTTGATGGTGTTAATGACTGTTTGCAAGTTCCCGAACCCGTGGCACGGCAATTTAGCGACGGCGTGACCGATTTATCTGTTTTTGCGGCGTGCATTCCCAAAGATCCCGCACAGGAATTTACAGTTTTCTCAATAGCTGCGAGAGCCAGTACGAACCCGGGAATTAATGATTTTATGCTGTTTCAGTCTAATGCGCAGTACAACGGTACGGCACGACAAAGCGCGGGTGCTTTGTTCCGCAAAGTGACAGGGACAAGCAATAACGACCGCGCCGCTGTCAGCGCCGGCGGCCCGGCAACTAATGTCCCTGTAGTTTTCGGGATGGTTCGAGAAAATGGCGACATGACTATCATCGATGCAACAACATCGAAATCGACGGCGGGTATAACTGTGGGTGCGATGAATCTGGCTATTGCGACAATCGGGGCAACGCGGAGGGGCGTCAACGGTACAGTTGAGGCATCTAACGTCGATTCTAAAGTGGCGGAGCTGATTATCTATCGTAAAAGCTACGCGCCATTGGCTGCGGAAGTGATCGGCAACATTGCTCAATACTACAGCGTGTGACGAGCGTGATTTAACACAGCATGGCCGGGAGGGAACCCGGCTAGTACTGAAGCTTGAAATTTTAAACTTTGGCCTTATATAAATCTTGCTGCCCCGTTACCGGCCTCGTAATGTTCGGCTAGGCTGAGCATCGGTTAGGGGCGGCAACTTCACCGTATAGACACAAAAAAACCGGCACGACGGCCGGTAAGTGATGAGGCACTGCTTGTAATATTGTTATTGTTATTCAGTTACCCAGTTCAGTGGTCGGGGGTTCAACTTGTCATTTTACTTTGCTTTTGACGTAATCTTTTATAACGTCAGCTCCCAGCGATACTTTAAAAACATGCTAAACATTCAGATCTAATGCGGCATAACAGGGAACCCGGCTAGTAGAGCCACCGGCCAGCCTTGGCGGATTCGATGAGCATGGCAATAGTTAGCGGCTTTGGATTGTTGTGATCAGTTTGAAGGTATTTAGGCAAAAGACAGTTAGGAATGAAGGGAATGCCAACTCTTGGAAAATAATCATTCCATTCCATAGACTTAAAATCAACATGGAATTTTTCTGCGAAAGCCACTAACAATTCGTCAGCATCTTCACTGTCGATGGGATATTCCCCCACATTAATTGGAAAGCTTTTATCGATGGTAAAAGGGGGCTTCTGAGAGCCAAACAACTCTTGTTGAACGAACGTAATCACATCTTCTGAAAGGTTATCCTCTGGGTTCATAGTCGATCACCTTTTCTCGCAATTAAGTTATACCGACGCAATGAACGTGAGGAAATCGTCCATAAGTCAGACATTGTAATAACTACGCCGATCCAAGGCACCCACCTACCAACAAACGCGCCGAGACTTCTTGTCGGTGACCATTTCCCACGCAGCATATTTTCCCATGTGAGAGTTTTTAGCGGTTTTTTCATTTTATAGCGAATCACATGCCTTGACGCATAGGATAAAGGTGACGTACCAGCGGTCGCTCTACGAACATCTAACTTTCCTGTGACGGAGATAGAAGGATATCCACCGACGAGTAATGCTAAGGCGACTAGATCTTGAGTACCTAGCTGTTTCTGAGCCTCTTCTACAAAAATCCAAAAGAATAATTCGCCAGCACTCAGATTGTGCATACCGTTGTAAAAGTATGTCCCACCCAACTCTTCAACCGTATCCATAAGCGTTCCTTGTGAAATGTATGTATGCAAAGTAACCCAAGACTCTTTCAAAGTGCAATCATACCAGTCCTAATATGGTTGCTTTGTAACAGGATGCGCGCTAAATTCCCCAAAGATGCCGATCTATGCTTAACAGCAAGGTCGGTTTTTTTATTCCCTCAATTTGTGACCCCATATGCCTGATATCGACATCACAACTATGGGCGGTGAGATGCCGCGCATGGTCGCGCACCTGTTGCCGCAATCCTCTGCGACGATCGCCAATAACTGCCATTTTCGCCACGGCGTGATCACCCCGAATAACGTTGATGCCAAGCAAGGCAAAGTGTTCAGCATTGCGCCTGGTACCATCTTCAACTATCACGATGATGTTTGGTTTGCATGGAGCGGTATCGTAGAAGCGATCCGTAGCCCGGTAGCCAACGACGATTATGACCGGGTGTACTTTACGGACGGCACCTATCCCAAGGTGACCAGCAACCGCATTGCAACGCAAGGACAGGGGAACTACCCTGCAGCTTACTTTCGGTTGGGCATTCCTGCGCCAGAACATGCCATTACAATTGGTGGCGTAACGCCGCCGGCAGATCCGGGGGAAGATGACCCCACTGACGATGAATCGCGTTTCTACGTTGAAACCTATGTGACTGAATATGGAGAGGAGGGGCCGCCTGGGCCCGCATCAGCAGAGGTCACTATTGTGTACCCGGGGAGTACGGTTGCATTGCAACTACAGCCGCCGGGCACCCAGAACAGCAATATCACGCGGCGCCGTATTTATCGCTCAGCAACCAGCGATAGCACGGCTGACTTTCTGTTGGTGGTAGAGTTGGGGATTGCCATCGGTTCCTATGACGATTCATTGTCTGGTGCAGAGTTAAGCGCGACACTGGAAACCTACGACTACATGATGCCGCCGGAAGGAATGATCGGTTTGTGCGCCATGAAGAACGGTATCTGCGCCGGGTTTAAAGGCAACGAGGTAATGTTCTCTGAAGCCTATCTCCCGTATGCCTGGAAACCATCCAACCGACAGACCACCATGAACAAGATTGTCGCCATCGCACCAGTCGGCACTTCTCTTGTGGTCGGTACCGAGGGTGATCCGTATTTATTCAGCGGTATTACCCCATCAAACATCAGCAGCACCGAACCTAATATCACACTTGCTTGTGTCTCGCGCTGCTCAATGGTGGCGATGGACGGGTTTGCTATTTATGCTTCGCCGAACGGTATTGTCACTGTGGACGCATCGGGTAATGCGCTGGTGGCCACTGAGAAAATCATCGAACAAAAGCAGTGGCGGAAGATGTTTAACCCTTCATCGATCCGCGCCTGGCGGGTTGAGAACGAATATCTTGCGTTATACGACACGGTTGATGGCACCGCAGGTTTTATCTTCAATCCCCAAATGATGGATATCAGACACATAACAACTTCGTTCGATGCCGGTTTTAACGATGAGAAGAGCGACACGCTTTACATCGTGAAAGGGAAGGAACTCTATTCACTTCAGGGGGGTGAGATGCCAGTGAGCATGCGCTGGCGGTCGAAGCCGTTTCTGGCACCCTATGACACCTCTTTTTCCTGCTTGCGCGTCATGAGCGATCAGTTGTTCTTCGTCGGTATCAACATCATTGTCGATGGCGCGCAGGTGATCACTTTGCCGCCGGGCACCATGCGAGAAAGCATGCTTAAGTTACCGCCAATCTCAGGCCGGAAGTGGATGATCGAAACGTGGGGTAGAGGTCAGGTTGACCGGATCACTCTGTCCACATCAATGATGGAGATGCCCGCGTGAGCAACAAAGGAAAATTCCGCTCAGGTACTGATTTGCCGACGGTGGCAGAGAATATTCAAACGCTGACTGGGCAGCGGGGCGATGGACTTGATCGTGCGGTCACGGTGCGTGATTTGGCTCGACTCGGCTTCTCGACCAAGAAAGCGGGTAACGGTGGCGTGTCTTTGATACCCGGCTGGACGCCGCCACCGGATTGGGGCGGGCCGGGAGCAAACAAACCGACGCAGTTCCCCACTAAACCAACAGGCTTCACGGCCTATGGTGCATTCTCGTTTATCGCGCTGGTGTGGGATATGCCGAAATACGGCGGCCACTCACTAACAGAAGTCTACCGTAACAGCGAGGATAATCTGGCGGACGCGGTTATCGTGGGCACAGAAGCCGCTGGAGTCTTCAGCGATCCGCAAAACACCGGTACGCCTGGTGCCTATTACTGGATCCGCCACGTTAATGCCAACGGTGTGCCGGGGCCTTTCAATGACACCGCCGGCACGTTTGCGAAAACGGATCCGGATGCTGCACAGAACCTGATTGCTGACCGGGTTATCGCTGGTATTGAGATGATCACTCCGCTGTTGCGTTCTGCACGAATTGAAAATGGTCGGTTCAAGGTCGATGAAAACGGCAACATGACGGCAATCAATGCCAGCATGAACTTCATGACGGCCAATGGCGGATGGTTCTATGACGTGTACGCAGAGCGGGCCACATTCAGGAACTGCCAGATACTGGAAGACTGCGATGTTCGCGGCACTATCTACGCCAATAAGCTCGTTGGCGACGTGTATAACGCGCAGTCTGGTGGGATCTATCTGCCACCCATTACTCAAGGTGTACGTTATGGCTTCACATGGTCTAGTGAGGCTGGGGATCATGTGATCTGGAATATTGTGGGCGAAGATTTCGATCGCGTCATGGATACAAATGTCACGATTCTGGCAGCAAGCGCTGATAGACAGTACTTCACCGTAATTTTGCGTAGCCCGGGCCATGAAGATATCCAAATTGCTTACAAGGACACGGGAAATAGCGGGGAAAGCGGATCGTTAAATTATTTGCTCGAGGGCATACAGCTCCCTGCGGTCGGGCGTGATAAACAGCAGCAGTTAATCATCCGGATAGGAGAGAACCGGGGAAGCACAGTGGCAATTACAACCCCTGTGATCAGTGGCGGCGGTAGTACCGGAAGTCCTGAAGTGAGGGCGAAGCCGGTAATCGGCGTTTATAAGTCAGGGCGTCAGATCGCCACGAGCGGCCCGCAATGAAAGCGCTTGAAGAAAAGGTGAATACCCTTGCCAGGCGAAGCGCCGACAAAAACTTGATAACAGATATCCAAGACGCCTGCCGTGAAAAGCAGGCGTTTTGCTTTGGTGCTGATGATGCGCGGATCGTCCTGCGGCCCCGTATGCAAAACGGTGTTCCGTATGTGGTGGTCTGGCTCGGGGTGAGCACCGCGAACGATGGCTTGGTTCGATATACCCCACGGGTTAAAGAGCTGACGCGAATGATAGGCGGCAGATGGGCCGAGTTTTACACAGACAGAAAAGGGTTCATCAGGGTAGCCAGGCGGCTCGGTTTTGTGCGCCTGCCTGATGAAGATGGATTAATGAAATTCCGGATCCCGGTGTGAGGGTGGTATGGGCAAAGGCGGTAGTAACGAAATCAAAGAAACAGAGAACGAGAAAGCAGCAGCGCAAGTAGCTTCGCAGCAATGGGATCTCTATCAGAACGAGCTCCGTCCCTATGAAAACTTGTTCATGGATAAGGTCGATGCGCTGAACAGCGAGCAGAAGTATGCGGACATTGCCAATGATACCAATCTTGGGTACCAGGCTGAGTTCGGTAAGGCGCGGCAGGATACCGCCACGCAGTTGGCGGCCAGCGGCGTGGATCCAAGTAGCGGCAAATTTCAGGGAACGCTCGACAATATCACGTCAGATCAGGTTGCCGGCCAGATTGACACGACCAACCGCGCACAGAGTACGCAGGCCGATAAGTATGCTGGTGGCCTGCAGGATGTCGTTGCTATGGGGGCGGGTCAGAAAGCTGATGCCCTGTCAGGGTTCAATAGCATCGCCAATACCAGCATGCAGAAAGCACAGTCCGATGCGCAGCGCTCGATGAGCAACCGACAGGCGACGGCGGGGGTGGCTGGTGCATTGGGAGGTGCTGCTGTGCGCACCTATGGGTTACAGGATGCGGCGGCTCCGGCCTCAAACGCCGGTTCAACTGGTGTATTCGGCGGGAGTAATAGCGGCGGTCAATACGGCGTGTCCAATACGCCATTCGGTAAATCGACCTTTAACTAACAGGGGCCAATTATGGGACAGGCGGCAGATACATATGCCCGATTGATCCGGGAGCAGTACGCGGACTGGCAGAACCGGTTTTACCCGAAGCAGAAAGAGCTGATGGGTTTAGCGACCAGCGGCCAGCTGATGAACGACCAGCTCGCGCGTGCTGATGCCAATACTCAGCAGACGCTGAACACGGCACAGGTAGGGCAGCAGAACCAGATGGCGCGCTATGGGGTGGCGCAAGCGCCTACAGTCGGAGACAACAGTCTTGGGCTCCGCTCCGCGTTGGCAACTGCCGGGGCCAAAAACGGGATCCGCGAAGGTGAAGCGGATCGGCAAATGAATATTCTGACGGGGGGAAGCGCCAGCCTTCGCCAGCAAATGAACATCGGCGGCGGGAGTAGCAGCTAATGGGATACGGGTTAGTGGATATCGCGAACCAGACGCGCCAGCAAGCGCTTCAGGGCTTTGGTGAAGCATCATCGCGTGAAACTCAGCGAGAGGTGGCAAATCAGCAACTGAAGGATGCTGAGAAGCAAATGAAGATGCAGATGACGGGTACTGGCGCTGGCATGGGGCTGGCGATGGGTTCCGGTAGCTCTTTGCTTGGCGGTGGTGCAGGTACGGCTGCAGGTTCAGCGGCTGGTGCCGGTGCTGCGGGAGCCGCAGGGGCTGGAGCTGCAGGCGCGGCAGCCGGAACAGCCGCCGCAGGCACTGCCGCCGCCGGTACCGCAGCAGCAGGAACGGCAGCCGCTGCAGGTGGCGCAGCGGCCGCAGGAACAGCAACGGGTGTTGCCGCCGGTGCAGGTACTGCGGCAGCGACTGGTGCGACAGCCGGTGCATGGGGTGGCCCAATCGGTATGGGGATCGGCGCGGCGGTCGGTCTGCTGGCAAGCCAACTTTTCTAAGGAGTAAATCATGGGTGTTCAAGGTTTAGCGGATGGCTTTCTGGCAGGCTTCAATACTGCCGATGCTGCTATTACGCGTAACAAAGAAATGCAGCAGCGCGATGCGGCCCTGCAGCAGCAAGTGAAGGACTCCGATCGCAATTACAGCCTGCGTGAGGCCGATTTTAATTACGGCAAAGATCGCGATCAGCGCAATTTTGGTTATCAAAAAGAACGCGACCAGGTGGGTGATAAGCAATGGGGCCTACGCCACGCACTTGATGAGCAGCAGGTAGGTATCAGTCGCGCTGGCCTTGGTATGCGTGCGCAGGAGCTGGGTATGCGGCAGAAGGAATACAACTACCGCATGGCTCAGGAAGAGCGCAGCCAGCGCCTGCAGAACGAAATGCCGGTTGTTCAGACCCTGTATAAGCAGATGGAAGAGACTGGCAAATTTGATCCTCAATTGTATTCGCAGATCTCGAAAGATAACCCGCTTAACCCTGGCCGCTTTTTTGGCAAGGAAGCCATCAACAACGTTATGGAAGTGAACCGCGTCATGCCGAAGGTGCTTTCCGGCGAGATGGACTACAACGATCCGAAGGTCATCAAGCTGATGAATACGGTGTTGTCGCCACATATTCAGCGCGGCGTGGGTGAAGTCGATCCGCAAACGGGCAAGAAAATCGTCAGTAAAGAGCTGGGTCACATTGGAGTCAGTGAGGATGGGAAGTACATCATTCCTGGCTTAACGGTGAAGTATGACGATGGTTCTACGGCTCAGAAACCGATGACTGAATTAGGCTCTGCAGATGAGCGTGATAACCAACTTGCTCACATGCCGGTATCCCGCATGATGGATGAAATCCGCGGCTACGGTCAGATGGTCGGCCAGCTTAACCAGCCGGATCGCGCCGCCTTCCTCAACAACATGGTCAACCCGCCGGATAAGACTGCTAGCCGTGAAGAGGCCAAAGGATTGCGCCGTGACCTGCTCGATGTAGGTAAGGCCCGCGCCAAGGCACTGGCAGGGGCAACTGATGAGCGGGCGATGGCTGAAATCAATGCTCAGTATGATCAGTTGCAGGGTGAGGTAATGAATTCTTACGGGCAGTCTGTGCCGCAGACACCGGCACAGGATCCGGAGTTTTCTTCCTACGCCGAGCAGTACAAGCAGCAATTCGGTGAAGTACCAGATCCGCGCAAGCCAGAGGACATGCAGGGCTTCCAGCTATGGAAATCCAAGAAGCAGGGCGGCACTCCGCCACCGGCACCTGTCAGCACAAATCAACAAGGCCAGGCACCGTCACAACTGCCCGATAATTCGTATGCTGCAGGGTATCTGAGAGAGATGCGTCAGCAGTCGCAGCGACAACAGCAGTAAACCCCCAGTGATGCAAAAGCGCATTTGACCGTTGCGCTTTTGCATTTGACAGCTTTAGTTGGGGTTATCTATTTGTTTTTTTGAAATAAATTAAGTTGGTAACTATTGGTTGTTCAATAATTCAGATTGTCGGCTATTGTCAGCACAACAAACTTATCGGTGTCTGCGTTGACAGGGATGTAATAAAATATTACTGTACATGCATACAGTTAATTAATAAAAACCATTTGAATTCAGATTGATATGTTCGGCTTCTGCTGGGGAGATTTCCGTGACACTGAGCAATGAAGATGTATTAGCCAACTTAGCTACGCTTTTAGAATTACTTACACACTGTGATGAAGATACCAAGATTGAAACCGTGCAAGCGACCGCATTGCTTGGATGGAGGCTACTGAAGGAAGTGAAGATTAAAAATCATCTCTTAACTCAGAGCAGATAATGCGCTAAATTTGGGAATGATGCCGGAGTATGCCTAAAAGCTGCTCCGGTTTTTTATTGCTCCAAACTCAGCCCTGACAGGTTCGCCTGCCGGGGCTTTTTTGTATCCATCGCGCCATGCCCGGCGCATATCAATGCATAGAGTCTTACAGAAACAAGCCTTGGAGAAATGCTGGTTTAGGCCGGTAGCCGTCTCTATGCGCTGGCGTTTCTGGGCAACAAGGCTCGTTTCTATAAGGTAACTACCGATATGAAAGAACTAACATTTGAGAATCATGCTGTTGTTCCATATGAGAATGGCGATGGGAAAATTTGGTTTACTGGGGAGGTTCTTTCCGATCTGCTTGGATACGCTGACGTTAAGCAGGTAAATAAGATTTATCAACGCCATAAAGACGAATTTACCAGCAGCATGACCATTTTGTCTAAAGTGACGGTCAGCAATAAAAACAATGAGTTAGAGAGAATTCAGTTACGTCTTTTTTCACCGCGTGGTGCACACCTTATCGGCATGGTATCTCGTACAAAGGTCGCAAAATCGCTTCGTCGGTGGCTGCTTGACCTGATAGAGCGCGAATCTCAGACAAGCTTGGCATTGTTGGATATGGAAGAGCTAAGGGCTGTAACCATTGGCGAGATGCAGAACCGAGTAGTAAAAGCCAATGAGTGGTCACTTGAAACATTTGGTCGTCCAGGTAGCGTTAGTATGAATACACGTAAACGTCATCTGAAGCAGATCCGGGCCGCGGAGAAATTAATAGCTGAGCTTTCTCAGGTTAAGATCCCAGATCTCGGTGGCTTGCAGTATGAGCGATAAAATTCCAACTCATGAATTCTTCTGCTGGCGTGTGTCCGAGGCATATTGCTACTACCTGTTAAAGCACAATCAAGCGCTTGTTTATCGACACATGATTGGTGACATACAGGTAAACCAGCATTTCATTGCAGGGCTTCTGGACGGGCGTCTTAATGAGAAATTCAGCCGCGAAGGGCAGGCGATGTTCTATTTCAAGCTGCTAAAACCGTTCGACCGCCAGCCAACTGAGAACGTTATATTTGTTGGTGGCTCCGCACTTGAGCTTAATAGGCGTGGCATTCGCTACATGAACGCCTTCCTTCGCGAGTTCGGAATGATGCTGATGGATATAGGCGTGCCAGAGGGAAATGGACACTATCGCTTGCCGAATGAAGAGGAAATGAAGGCTTATCCATGGCTCGCATAAAGCCGTTAGGGATATTCGATGTATCAAACCAACTGCAAACAATTATCCTCATCGAACCCGCCGCTTGGCGGTTTTTTTTCGCCTAAATTCTGGAGCCACAAATGGCCTATGATCCGCAACAACAGCGACCTGAAGAGCAAGCATTAAACAACAACCGTGAATCGTTGAACATCCGGCAGCCTGGTGAAACTGGTAGTACTGGATTCGACTGGGAGCAGGTGCGTAAAGCGCGCGAGGCCGCCGGCCGAAAATCGGTAGTTCCTGATCCGAGTATTGGTGTGGGGGATATGGCCCGAAGTCTAGCTTCCACTTCACTTGATATGGTTAAAGATGGAGCTCAGTTATTCCATGCTGGCAATGAAATTCTTGACCGCAAAGCTGCTGGCTTTCGCTCTGGGGAAAACAAGCCCCTGATTGAGCTGGGTGTTGATCCCGAAATGCTTAAAGTTATGCGGGAGAGTCCAGGCAATCCATTATCGCGCGGGGGTTCTGTCGCAATTGGTGCTGCTGGAAAGCTTGCCGGTTCGGCCTCAAGCTCGATCCAAGATGGCTATAGTGATGATGCCAAACAGGCTGCCGCGATGCCGTTCGTTGAAGAGGATGATAAGGGTAATTACAAGCTTGGGGCCGGTTTTTTTGATAAAGACGCATGGATGATGAATGCAATACCAACGGTGGCCCAATTACTGACCGGTGGCGCTGCTTCTAAGCTCGGAGCCGCATCTACGAGAAACGCTGTTGAGAATTCTTTATTTAACCGTCTGAGCAAAAAGTTGCCCGAGGAAACTGCCAGGCAGATAGCAAAAGAGACAGCTGATAGAGCTGCAACCGTTGCAGGTAAAACCGCGTTTGTCGGCGCAATGACGGCACCCGCTCAGGGACAAGGTGGTTCTGACATTCGTGACCAAGTTAACGCCTTGTCTTTTAATGATTTGATGAAAAGCCCATCGTTTCAAAAAGCATTCGATAATGTTGATTTAAATCCGGCGAATGCTTCTCTTACCGACACCGAAAAACTTACCTTGGCAAGGAATCAGGTTGCAGATAAGGCTGCTAGCACAGTAACTGCTGATCCCAAAATGCTACTTATCAATATCGCAGCATCAGCCATGGGTGACCATACACTTCTCAATTTGCTAACAAAGAAAGGTGCCGCGTCCGGTGTGCTTTCCGGTGCCTTGACTGGGGCTGCTGCCGAAGGAACCACCGAGTTTGCTCAGGGAGCTGGGCAGCGATATGTCCAGAACCAACAGCTTATTGATACTGCCGGGCAAAAAATCGACCCTATGAAGGATGTGGTGACCACCGGTGCAAGTAATGCGGTTCTTGGTGCTGGTCTTGGTGGTTCTATTGGTGCGGTCGGTGGTTTTCGTGGTGGTCGGTCAACACCTGAACAGCAGGGTAGTGAACAACAAAATCAATCAGTTAATGAGGAAATTCCTGCTGGAGAGCAGCAGCCGGTCAACGGCAATAATCCAGATGCAATGCCAGCACAACCGGCACCAGAAGCTCCTGGACAGTTTGCTGCTGAAGAGGTTGCTGGTGCCGCGACAACGCGGGCCGATGAGTTCAGAGACACCCCAGCGTATTTGCGCCAAGACCCACGCATTCAGGGCTTTGCCGAAGATAACGACGTACAGCGTGCGCTGGCCGAACAGCAGCCATCACCGACGCCGGACGAATTAATCCAGCAGCAAATGGAATCGGGTGATCAGGGTTATACCCCAGAAGAACTGGCGGCACAGGAGCGGGCGGATCAAATCCGTGAAGCGCTTATGCCGCGGTTGCCGCCTCCGGGGAAAACGTCAGTTATCGCCATGCCGGGTGAAGTGGCTAATGTGAATGCCGACGATCCGCAGGTTGGCGCTGGGCCACAGTTCCGCGCCGGGGAGCAGGTTCGGGGCCAGGAATTCATACCGCGCGATGCGGAAACGCGTGCGAATGAAGTTGGCCGGGCATCTCAGACCTATGACGGCGAGACGGTTCCAGGCAATGCGATCACGGACAAGAACATCATTTTCGCCGATGGGCCAGTAACCAATACTGACGATGTGCAGGCCGGATCCGCACCAGCATTTACCCAGGGAGAGACACGCGATCAGCGTAACCTGCGTGAATACTCCGAGGGTGTCGGCGCCAATAACCAGCTTCAAGGATTACCGGACAATCGGCAGCGCGCTGCTGGTGTCCCCATTGATGCGCAGACCGAGGCTTATGCTAAAGGTGAGCCAGTCGGTGAACTGCGGTTCTTTGGAAATAAACCTTTCGCCACATTACGAATGGCTAAGGCGTCCCGATCGGGTAAAACACCTGGCGCAACGATCGAGGCCGTCGAAGGTGGTTATGCGATACGTATGCCAGTCGATAAGCCAAAACCAACGCCCAGCCAACATGACGGCGAGGGTGAACTACGGCTGTTTGGCGACAAGCCATTTTCTACATTACGTATGGCTAAAGCATCTCGATCAGGAAAAACACCCGGTGCCAAGATCGAGGCTGTTGAGGGTGGGTATGCGATACGCATGCCGGTAGAAAAAGTGCGGGTTGCAGAACCACAGGCAGTGGCCACAGAAAATGGACTGACAAAGGACGAGTCTGCAGAGCTGATACAGCGGATGCTTGCTGATGATAGTGCCGGTGGTCATGTGATGAGCATCTTCAGGGCTGCTCATGGCACGCCAGAGGAACGGAGAATGTATGGTGCTCAATATCGTCCAATTCTCAACGAACATCGCGCCAAAAGGCCTCACTGGCGCGGAAGCGCAGAAGTTGATGATTCAGGGAATGACCATGGATCCACTCGTCATGAAGATCAGATTGACGACTTCGGACAAAAGCTGGAAGGGGCTGCGAAGCATAAGTGGGGCAAGTTCTCGGAGGCAATGGAGCGCAATGCTACGGATGAGCATTATCGAACTGAACCCTTGTCCAAACTGTTCCCTCAACCTGATTACAGCAAAATGTCTGATGGCGGCGTGGGCCACGATAAGCTGGCGTTAATCTCAATGCTACGGGCTCAAATCCCATCGACTAAGCCGAAACGTTTACTGTCACGCTGGGTTGAATCTGCCCAGACGATGAAGGGGCTTTCTGCTGATCTGCTTAATGGAAAAGTCAGTGTCGCTGATGTTCGTGAAAAGATTCTCAATAGCAAGAATTTGCGTGGCATGTTGGATACGCACGATCTGATTTCCTCATTGCCGCCAGAGCAAATGGCTGCAGCATCAAAGTATCGCGTGCGTCATTCGCATTACTCTATGTATGAGGGCAAGCAATACCCGGATCCGGGAAAATCGGTCTACGAGCTGGAAAGAGCCAATGGGATGGCGATTAGCGGAGTTGCTGATACAGATAAAGCTAACTTTATGGATAAAGCTCGCGCGTATATTGACCAACAAAGTGGTGGCGCTCCAGCGTCGAAACAAACCAATTTCACTATCCATGTTGATCGCCAAACCCGTGATATTTTCATCGGCTACAAAGGGGCTAGCGGGGTAGCCAGGATAAAGGAAGGGTTCAAGGATCCTCGCGCTGCACGCGATTACCTTAATGAGAACCGTGCTGAACTGGAAAGCAAAATCTCCCGGCAGCGTGATCAGGCGCGCGCCGAACAACGCCGGGATACCAACGCCCAGCGTGCAGGTGCTGCACGGAGATCCGCCGACGTTACCACTGCGCAGTTCGATAAAGAGTTTGGTTTCCGAGGGGTGCAGTTCGGAAACTATGTGGAGTCGGGCCGCCGCCAGGCTGAATTGAACGATGCCTTTGACAGCCTGCATGACATGGCTGACATCATCGGTGTTCCGGCAAAAGCCATTTCTCTTAATGGAGAGCTCGGTCTTGCGTTCGGCGCGCGCGGTCGCGGCGGCGCGAATGCAGTTAAAGCGCATTACGAACCGGGTGAGGTTGTGATCAACCTGACGAAAAATAAAGGTGCCGGTTCGCTGGCGCATGAGTGGTTCCATGCGTTGGACAACTATTTCGGCCAGGCTGATGTAGGCGGTGGGCGTGGCGACAATTATGCGACGGTTCGCCGCCGGCAGACCATGAAGTTCCAGGACGGGAAGATGGTGCCGGCTGATTTCCCTGTGCGGCAAGAGGTCTGGAATGCATGGAAAGGGGTGATGAAAGCCGTTGGCGATAGTGGCATGGTGGCCCGCGCACAGAGGCTGGACGAGCTGCGCAGCAAACCCTATTGGGCAACCAATGTTGAAATGGCTGCTCGTTCGTTTGAGCGCTATATCCTCGATCGGGCCGAGGCCAAAGGCATCCGCAATGATTACTTGGTCAACCTCAAAAAATCGGACGAGCATGGCAACCCGGGCACCTACGCCTATCCGACAGAAGCCGAGCTGAATAATGGCGTTCGCGATGCTTTCGATACTTTGTTCAAAACGCTGAAAACCAAACCTACAGATCGCGGCGTGGCTTTCTATTCAAAAGATGGCCTTGATATTGGCGGCGGCAATATCCTTTCTGAGGGTAATTTTGATACGTCTGGGGCGAGGCCGGAGAAGGGAATGGGGGACAAACAGGCTCAGCATATCGCTGACCAGTGGGTTCGTCGCTTCAATGGCGCAGCAAAAATCAAAGTTCAGGTTGTTCAGTCCCAGGCCGACGCCGCGGCTATGATGCCGAATGGCATTCCTAAAGAGTTCGGTATCGTGCACGCCATTTATCAACCAGAGCTCAGCCGCGTGATTGTGGTTGCCGATAATATTGCGGACGGAAAGCAGCTTCGTGCCAAGCTGCGGCACGAAGTTTTGGCGCACCATGGCTTGGCCTCAGTGATCGGTGATGTGGAATATGACCGTATTATCCGCGTGCTGCACCAGACGCGTGATAGCAAGAACCCGGAGATTCAGGCCGTATGGCGTCAGGTGCAGAAGTCATACGGCAATGAGTCGCCAGAGGTGCAGGCCAACGAGTTTCTGGCCCACATGGCCGAACGGTCTGAACTTACTGGATTGGGTGCCGTTTGGGATCGGTTCGTCTCCATCATCACCAACGCGCTACGCAAAGCCAACTTCTTTAACCCGAGTGATATCACGCCGGCGGAAATTCGCAATATCTTGCGCTCCATTGCTGGCAGGTTTAAACGCACCGCGATGTATGAAGGGGAGCAGCCTGGCAGCAGGGAGTTTGACGACACGTTTAGCCGCACTGATGCGCTTTACTCAGCATCTGGTCGGAAGGATCCGTTTAAGCCAGACAGCTATGACGCCAAGAGCTTTGTGGATGAGGTCGATAACATTGCCGGAATGGATAAGGCACCGCGCGGCATGGTTCGCCTTGGCGATACTCCCGCGGTGTACCGCGCGCTCGGTGCACGCAATCTGGAAATGGTTATGCCTGCATCTGTCGTACATAAAGCGACCGACCCGACAGTGCGTGCGCATCAGGTGCGGTTGGAAGACATGCAGCGGTTACCGGAACTGATTGCAGATCCTGTTGCGGTAATGCGCTCATCCACGGAAGGGGACGCACTTGTTGCTTTGGTGGAGGCTAAGGATGTTTATGGCAACCCAGTCATTGCGGCAATTCACCTGAACGGGAAAGGGGCTGGTTTTGCCGAGATCAACAAGATTGCGAGTGTATACGGGAAGGATAACAGTGCAGCCCTTCAGAGCCAGCTTGATAATAATTTGCTGTATCTGAACAAAGGAAAAGCCGCTAAGTGGCTTCATGCAGTCGGGCTCCAATTGCCCGAGGCGAACACCCTTAGCGGCTCAAGTAAAAATATACTCTCTCCCGATGATATCCGCAAGAACACCGCGCTTTACTCCCGTACTGGTGAAGCCACCATGGACGAGATCACCAATAGGAAAATGGGGTTCAACGTCGAGAAAGGGAAGGTCGAAAAGGCGAAAGACTTTTACGGCATGGTGAAATCGAAGGACAGAACGGAGCTGAAAAGCTGGCTGCAGGAGATGGGCCGTAAACTGAATACCAAAACCTTCGACGGTATGGCACCCCTCAAGTATGCGGAAGATGCGGCTGGCAAATCAGATGCCCGATCATCGGCATACATTGGCGCGCGTATGGCGGCAGGTGCTGGCTCAGTCACTGCGGCCACTCTGGAACATGGCTTACCGAAATACAATAAGGCAGAAGGAGTTGTGGAGCGTCAGGTTGGAACCGGTAAAGAAGACGCGCTGATGGGTATTCTCGATAGCCTGGGTAATCATCGCGAAAACTTCCTCAAGTGGATCGCCGGCCACCGTTCAGAACGCCTGATGGCTCAAGGCAAAGAGAACAACTTCACGGCTGATGAGATCGCCTATATGAAAGGCTTGAACAAGGGTAATGAATCACTGTTCGACGCCCAGAAGAAGAAATACGACGCCTTCATTAAGTCGATTCTGGATCTACAGCAGGATATGGGCCTGATTGATCCGGAGAGTCGCGCCAACTGGGAAAGTGCCTGGTATCTGCCGTATTACCGAGAGGCGGAAGATGGGGAGGTGAAAGGGCCATGGAGTACGCGGGGTATCGCAAACCAAAGCAGCACCGTCCGCAAGCTGAAGGGTAGTGAGCTGACTATTAAGGATCCGATTGAGAACCTGTTCAACTATGTGGCCAAGTCAGTAGATGCGTCCATGAAGAATGAGGCAATGCGGCGCGCGGTGGTTAACCTGGCCGATACTGGCGTACTGGACGTGATCGAGTCGCCCAACAAAATGGACTTCGAGCGGATCGGTAAGGATGTGGTGAAAGTATTCACTGATGGCAAAGAACAACTGGTACAGGTTAATGACCCTGAGCTCTATCGTGCGTTTACCATGATTGACCTTGAGCGCAGCAACTCGGCATTTATGAAAGCGGCGCGTCAGGCGAAGAAGGTGCTGACGATCGGCACAACCAGCATGCCGGACTTCATCGTTCGAAATTTCTTGCGGGATTCTCTCCATTCCTGGGCGATTAACAAGGATGGTTTCAAAGCGGTTACTGATTCCTTCAAGGGTTTCAACAAGGCTCTTAAAACGGATGATAGCCTTATCGATATGATGTTCGCCGGCGCCACATTTGGAGGCGGATATTCCAACGTTTATGACCCGGCATCGACCGCGCGCTCAATCAGAAGTGTGCTGCGCCGAAAGGGGTATACCGACAGCCAGATCAATGAGTTCGAGTCATCCATTGTACGAAGCAGCAAAGATGTCATGGATAAGCTGGGAGCAGGGCTTGAGAAGTATCGCCACCTTAGCGAAGCGGCGGAGAATGCCAACCGCTTGGCAACTTACGACGCAGCGATTCGGTCGGGAAAAGGAAAGGCGCTGGCTGCATTCGAATCTCGTGATCTGATGGATTTCAGCATGATGGGGGCTAGCAAAATCATGATCAACCTCAGTGACATGCTACCGTTCTTCAACGCGCGCATGCAGGGGCTGAGTAAGCTGGGACGCGCGATTAAGTCGGATCCGCAAGGGGTATTGAAGCGCGGTGGCATGATTACTGCTGCTTCTTTGGCCCTGTTGGCATTGAACTGGGACGATCCGCGGTATGAGGAATTACCGGATTGGGATAAGGACACTTATTGGCATTTCTTCCTTCCAGGTGGTTTACATATCCGCATGCCGAAGCCGTTCGAGTTCGGCACGTTTTTTGCCACTATGCCTGAGCGGCTTGTTCGCGCGCTGGACGGAAAAGACTCTGCCGGTAAATTTGGAAAACTGGTGGCCCATAATTTCATGGAAATGATGGCCTTTAACCCAATTCCACAGGTAGCGATGCCGATCGCGGAAGCGTATGTGAACTACGATTTCTTCAAAGGTGGGCCGATTGAGAACATGGCGGACAGCAACCTCATCGCTGGCGCCAGATATAACGACCAAACCAGCTTACTGATGCGTGAAATCGGTGAAGCCACCAACCTATCGCCGAAGATGCTGGATCACATCATACAGGGGTATACCGGGAGCCTGGGCGCGTATGTCATGGGCGCAACCAACATTCTGATGCGCGGCATGCAGGATAATGGCGAAACAGCCGCAATGCGGCTGGACGAAATGCCGGTAATTAAATCACTTGTGCGCGGCTATGGTGACGATCCAGCGAAGTCCACTCAGTTCAGTGAGGACTTCTACCGAATTATGCAGCAAGTGAACCAGATCCAAAGCACCATCAATTCGTACCGGAAGCAGGGGCGAATTGAAGATGCTCAAGAGCTGCAGGCGGAAAACAGGGATAAGTTGTCACAGCGGAAGGGGTTAACGAAGACGCAGACAGAGCTTCGCCAGTTGAACAATCGAATTGAGCTGGTGCGCATTGATCGTATTCTGACGGCAGAGCAGAAGAGGGAAAGGATTGACCGCTTTATGGCTCAGCGAAATAAACTGGTGCAACAGGCGGTCGAGCGGGTGAACCCGTATTTCAATAAGTGATATTTACTTATTACCGTGATTGGATTCAATCTGTTTAATAGCGAGCGACAAGAGGAAGGATTTCTTCTTGTCGCCTTTAACCTGATATAAAGTGATTTGGTCAGCGAGGCATTCGAGCAGGGTTTCTGTATTCACTTCCACTCTTTTTCTAAAAATACGCTGTACGGCGTCGCCAATAATGGCGTCCACATTTTGCTGGATGATCTCGTTGATAATTTGTTCTGATGAGTCCATGGCCTAATCTCGCTGTATTTTGATCCGTTCACGTTAGCCTTATAGTGTTCAATAGGCAAGCAAGGGAGCCTCATTTTAGTGACTGATGGATAGCAGCGAAAATGAACAGAACAGCGAAAAAACCAACGATTCCAAGGATGATACTGGTGTTGCTGTCCAGATCCATTCGACCTTTCCCCGCGAGCAGGTAGGTGGCGATGAGGAAGGGGATACAGAACGCCGGGTGAACAAGCACCATGACGGCGGCAAGGATAAGGCATATAGTGAACACGGTCGAAGTCATTTTTATGTCCGAAGTTTGTCCGAAATTTTCCTAAAAACATCATAACTATCTGATCTCGAATGTTAATTTAAAGACGGCATTGATAGGTTAGAATTCGACGAAAATCAGATATCTATTTGATTTATAAGGGTTAAATTACACGTGGCCGGCTAAAGGAATCGTATTCGGTCTTTTTTTGTTTGTTATTTTAAAACAGTTACTTACAAGCAAAAAAATCACTTATCACGCCTCCTGTTCTACCGTATTACCCTCTTTTTCTTCCTCAGTCGCCACTTTGCCGCCAATCACTGGTTGGGATAATGAATTCTCTTATACTACGCTGAGTATTCTGCACCACCATGCCGTGAGCTCTCGATTTATCGACTGTCACACGCTGATGCTATCGATAGTAGCTAAGTACTTTTTGGTTATGATCGAGGGGATGCATATAGCTCCAGGCGTTGCATGGCATTCCGGATCAGTCCGGACAGACCCGAGAAGAGCTTATTTGTAGTCAATATCCATAAATTTTCTACGTTTTTTGAGGGCTGTATATTTGCAATCTCATGAGATATAAAGCAAAATATCTAACTAGTGATTTGTTTTCCAGGGGCTACAAGCATGTTAAATACTAACATGTCGCTTTATGACCAGCACCCTATGAGTCAACCTTAATCATGCCGAAATGCTGGACTATTGTAACCGGCAAACTGATGCTCGTTGGTGGGTAGGTCTGTGCTCTATTTTTATTTATGAATCCACGCCATCGCCGGGGGTTTATATACTCTATATCGCAGAAAGTAGTGACATTGATACCGTTGTTACTCTCCCAGATAAAATAATTAGTATCTCATCTAAACTATTTTTTTTGAATGAGATGGTAATAAAGTGAACCCTATTGGGGCTGTTTTAATGGAAACTAAAAACTGTATTAGGTAAGGGAAAGCAATGAAAAAAATTTTAAAATGGATACTTTACATCGTCGTGGCTTTGGCTGTTATTGGCTACTTTGCAGGCGATAAAAAAGATAGCCCAGCTACTGAATCAACCTCTTCAGAAAGTGCGCCAGTTTCTTCTACGCCAGCTAAAGAAGTGTACAAAACTACAGCTAGTGAGTTGTTCAAAGATTACGATGACAATGAAGTTGCTGCAGATGAAAAAATGAAAGGTAAGATCATCGAGGTGTCTGGAACCGTACAATCTATCGACAAAGACTTCACTGACTCAATTATTGTTCGTTTAAAAACAAGCAATGAGTTTTTACCTGCAATGATGGGTATTAAGGATTCAGAAAAGTCGACAGCGCTGGCATTGAAAAAAGGTCAAAAAGTTGTTGTTACCTGTAAAGGTATGTCGCGCGTGGTGGGTGCACCATCTGGCCGTAATTGCGTTTTTGCTAACTAAATCCTACATATGGCGGTACGGTTAGTACCGCTATTTTTAATAGGGCTGGCCATTCTGACTGATGTTTTCTAAAACAATCAGCGGCTTACCGGGCCGGCCTGGAAAGAGTAGGTGGCAAACAGCGCGGTTACTGCCTGTTGGATCTGGGCCTGGCTGGCCGCTTTACCATCCGAACTCAGCGTGTTGCTGGCGGTTCCACGCCAGACCAGCTGTTTCTTCTTGCTGTCCACCAGGTCTACCGTCAGGGTGCCTTCGGTATAGCTCCAAACGGTTTGATTATAGCCCCCCCAGCCAGCATAACCTCTGCGGCCGACCGGCACCGGAGCGTCGTTCACCTGCACCTTGTTTTGCTTCATCGCGCTGCTGTATACCAGCAGGTCAGGGGTTGCGCTGACTTTATACCCGCGTTGTTCCATCTGTTGTTTAATCGCCGATTGAATGTACTTGCCCGTCAGCGTCTGATATTGCCCGGCAGTTTCTGTGGCAAAACCGTAGGTATGGTATTGGGTGAAGTTGGCGCTGTGGTCATAATCGCTGGTCACCTGCGGCTGGCTGGCACAGCCCGACAATAAAGCCATCGAACCCGCGATAAAAAGGCAAGGAAGTAAACGCATAGAAAACCCCTTTAGGATTATTGGTTTCATAAACTTAGACCCAGAAGTTGTGGTTAGCAAATGGTGAATTAACACCGAGTTTGCTTTGGCTTAAGGGAAAAATTAGCAATCAAATTATTGCTTGAGGTTTCAGTTAATATGCTGGTCTCCCGGCCTCCAGGTGATAATGCTGGCGGGTCACGGTGAGAGTAAAATTCCGCTACATGGAGTGTTCACCATGACCCACCAGCATTAGTCGGCGTTGAGTGTAAGGTAATGCCTGCCGTTATTTTTGTCTTAATGAGCCGCCGGAACAAAGAAAAGCGGGTCTGATTTTGTGCTTTACTGTCACGATACCTTCCGCAGACCGGTCCATTTTCCCCAAATTCGGAACACGCCGCTGGCCCCGATGGCCGTAGCTTTGTTACTATCAGCGCACCCAAAGACTCAATGGTGCATTACATTGAAAATCAAAGCGTTGTTATTTGTTGCCTTAGCCGGTTTGGCCGGCTGCAGCCAGGAGGGAGCGATCGTGAGCCAACCCGTGAGTAAAGACGGCGACCATACGGAAGTGTTGCTGGTGAACAGTGCGCTGGTGGATTGTATGGGCGTCGCCCCAATGAAATGCATGCAGGTACGTCACTCCGTGCAGGGGCAGTGGGAATTGTTTTACAGCCAAATTGAAGGCTTTAACTTCGAACCGGGCTACCGTTACCGCCTGAAGGTCAAGGTAACCGAGTTGGAAAACGTACCGGCCGACGCCTCTTCACTGCGCTATACGCTGGTTGAGCAGTTGGAAAAGAAAAAAGTCTGATTGGTTTTTGTCGGGCCGGGCGCACAGTAGCCTGGCCTTGAAACCCACTCAAAGATCCTCGCGTTTCTCCCCATACCCCTGCCGCGGCAGCAAGATTTCACCGGTGTAACTGGTCTGTTCACTGCACTTGTTGCGATTCTGCAATGCACCCAGCTTAAGTATATTGAGAAAATCAGGTATATTGTCCTTCGGTTTTTAGCTACCAAGAAAAAATTACTATGATTATCAAACCTAAAATTCGTGGTTTTATCTGCACTACCGCTCACCCGGCAGGCTGTGAAGCCAATGTCCGTGAGCAAATTGCCTACGTTAAATCACGTGGCGAACTGAAAAACGGCCCGAAAAAAGTGCTGGTGATCGGTGCTTCCACCGGTTATGGCCTGGCATCACGCGTCAATGCTGCATTCGGCAGCGGTGCGGCCACCATCGGCGTATTTTTTGAAAAGCCGGGCAGCGAAGCCAAAACCGGTTCTGCCGGCTGGTACAACTCTGCTGGTTTTGACAAGGCAGCTAAAGAAGAAGGCCTGTACGCGAAAAGCGTTAACGGCGATGCATTCTCTAATGAATGCCGCCAAACGGTTATCGACCTGATCAAACAGGACCTGGGCCAGATCGACATGGTGGTTTACTCACTGGCTTCGCCGGTACGTAAAATGCCGGAAACCGGTGAAGTGGTGCGCTCTGCGCTGAAACCTATCGGCGAACCGTACAAATCCGTGGCACTCGATACCAATAAAGACGTGCTGGTTGAAGCCGTGGTTGAGCCGGCCAACGAGCAAGAAATTGCCGACACTGTCAAAGTGATGGGCGGCCAGGACTGGCAGCTGTGGATGGATGCACTGGAAGAAGCCGGCGTGCTGGCAGATAACGTGCAGGCAGTAGCTTACTCCTATATCGGTACCGACCTGACCTGGCCAATTTACTGGCACGGTACGTTGGGCAAAGCAAAAGAAGATCTGGATCGTGCGGCGCTGGCCATCGATCAGAAACTGAAAGCCAAAGGCGGCGCGGCTTACGTTGCCGTGCTGAAGTCGGTGGTGACTCAGGCTTCTTCTGCTATCCCGGTAATGCCGTTGTATATCTCTATCGTCTTCAAAATCATGAAGGCGCAGGGGATCCACGAAGGCTGCATCGAGCAAATCCAGCGTCTGTTCGCCACCAAGCTGTACAGTGGTACCGCACCGGATACCGATGAGAAGCACCGCCTGCGTCTGGACGACTGGGAACTGCGCGACGACGTGCAGAACACCTGCCGTGAAATCTGGGCACAGATCGACGACAGCAACATCAATGAGTTGACCGATTACCAGGGCTATAAGGCCGAGTTCCTGCGCCTGTTCGGTTTTGGTCTGCAAGGTGTTGATTACGAAGCCGACCTCAGCGGCGAAGTCAAGTTTGATGTGGTTGAGTTAGTCTAAACCCATCGAGCATTGAGAGAAGGTCGGGAGCTATCCCGGCCTTTTTTAGTTCTGCATCCTGTTTATCTTAAGTTAAATTATTTCCCCCCTTATTGAAATATAATGCAGCCTGTCTCGACGTTATCCGCGACTGAATACGAGTTAATAAACTAAAAAAAGTATTTTTTTATTTACTGGCAGTCATGATTAAGTCTATTTTAAAAGCGAATATACAACGGCGAAACAATAGGCTAATCAAGGGTGTTAGATCGTTAACTGACTAAATATATTATCCCCACCCATTATTAGCCTCAGTATTTTCTATTTAATTTGCGTTTAGTTTTCATCAATTAATCTGTCCGCTATTTGAGCGCCATTGATTAATCATCAAGGAAACTCTCGTTAATATAATGAGAGTGAGCCGCCGTATGGGCTTTAATGGAGTTTATGCTTTTGAAATTGTCTTCTGTAATGACGACAGCGCTAACTTTGCTGGCGTCTTCCTGTTGCTGTGCGTTTGTCGACAAGCATCCAACTCCTGCCCCCGTGGGGGAGGAGAACCCCGCCGTTGATTATCGGCAGCGGTTAAATGGCGTGTTGCAACATCTCTGGTATGTAGAGCAAATACGCTCGGAACAGGCGCAGCTCGCCGCTTTACGCGCTCAGCGCAAAGCACTGGAGTCCGCTATTCGCCAGCGGCAATGCGAGGTGGCCACAGCGTCATCGTCTGTCGATCAACGGGTAGCGGGTACGCCATTGGATCCTCGGGTTAACTGAATTTTGGGAGTATATCGATGAAAAGGATCTTTCTCGCCTGCGTGGCGCAGTGCTATTGCTTCAGCGCTCTGGCATCGGTGGATTTTCAGTACCACGCAGAACCTCCACTGGATAATAAAGTCGCTGACAGCTATCAGCAAAAACGCAGTGGGCTAAAACATAAGATATGGAGCGCAGAAGCTTTGGCGCAGGCCAATGATGAGGCAATAGCGCAGGAACAACAGCGTGCCGCCACCGACCTGGCAAACCGAAAACGCCATAACACCCAGTATAGTGAATACCGCTGCGGGAAAAACAAGCAACAGCATGGCAAGCCTTGTTACCCTTCGGGTGGGGCGATGGATTTCCCCACTTTTAAGCACCGTCACTAAATACCTTGCAGTAAAACCGGCATCTGCGCCAACAGCGCGTCGATTGCCGCCCGGGTCTTGGCCGGCAGATAGCGGGTGTGCGGCCAAACCGCATGGATCTCACTGGGTATCAGTTTAATGTGACCGAGTATCGGTACCAGTGCACCGTTGCGCAGATAGTGCGTTAACAGCCAATTAGGCAGCCAAACCAGGCCTGCACCGGCAACGGCGGCATCTGCCAGCGAATGCAGATCATCGACCCGCAGGCGGATATCGATGTTCAGATCACCGAAGTCGGGATCCGCCAGCAACTGACGCCAACCGATATCTTCGCCGGAACGGTGGTAAGCCACGCCACTGTGGCCATCAAGCGCTGCGATGTCTTCCGGGGTGCCGCGTGCGGCCAGGTAAGCCGGTGCGGCGCAAAGTGCAAGATATTGCTCTCCTAACCGGCGAGCGATAAGGCTCGCACTGTCTGCCAGCGGGCCAATACGTACCGCCAAATCGAAACCATCCTCAACCAAATCCGCGACCCGATCGTTAAGCCTGATGTCGATCCTCAGTTCAGGGTAGCTGTCGAGCAATCTCATCAGGATCGGCGTGATGCAGTGGCGGCCCAGCAGTTTTGGTGCGCTGACGCGTAAACACCCCTGCGGCTCCCGTCGTCCACTGTCGAGTTCGGCATCGGCGGCATCCAGTTCGCTTAATGCACGCAGACAGCGGTCGTAGTAAGCCTGGCCCTCAAGCGTCAGGTTCAGACCACGGGGATTACGATGAAATAACAATACCCCGAGACGTTGCTCCAGCCGGGCAATGCTTTTACCCACAGCCGAGCGGGTGAGGTGCAGGCGTTCAGCGGCCAGGGCAAAATTGCCTGCCTCAACCACCCGCACAAAGGTGGTAATGCCGGTGAGGCGATCGTTGATAGTCAAAATGGGTTCCTGTCAGGCTACACAGCCGGTCATTTAAGGCGCTCGTCAGCTTTTTTTAATCCTATTAGCATAGTGGATATCGGGCGCAGGGAATTATCCCGCGTTCAAGAGCCGTGGGAGAGAGTATGAGCAGCGTATCTTTTATTACCACCGGGGATGGTTGCAAGATCGCCTACCGGTTTGATGGCAACACCGATAAGCCGGTATTGGTTTTATCCAATTCGATCGGCACCGCGTTGGCGATGTGGGATGACCAAATCACGGCGTTATCATCGCACTTTACCGTCTTGCGTTATGACAGTCGGGGGCACGGGGCCTCGGATGCTCCTTCGGGAGCCTATTCGATCGCGCGGTTAGGGCGCGACGTACTTGAGTTGCTGGATGTGTTGCAACTCGGCAGGGTGTACTTTTGCGGCTTGTCATTAGGGGGCATGGTCGGGCAGTGGCTTGGCGTACACGCCCCTGAGAGGATAGAAAAGTTGATCCTGGCCAATACCTCTTCTTATTTGGGGCCGACGGAGCAATGGGACAAGAGAATTGCCGAACTGCAACCACCGGTTGATATTCAGGCCGTTGCCGAGGGGTTTCTTGCTAACTGGTTTTCAGCGGATTACCGGCAACAGCACCCGGCGACGGTGGCCAGGTTCCGCGCAATGCTCCTGGCCACGCCGGCGCAAGGGCTGGCCGGATGTTTTGCCGCCGTGCGTGATTTGGATATGCGTCGAACCGTGGCATTGATTACCTCGCCCACGCTAGTCATCGCCGGGCGTGACGATACGGTGACGGCGTTGTCACATGGTGAGCTGCTGGCCCGCACCCTGCCAGGAGCAGAGCTACAGGTGTTGCCGGTGGTGCATCTGTCTAATGTGGAACGCCCGGATGATTTCGTGACCGCGTTACGTACTTTTCTGTTGGGAAATTGAGTCTAAAAAACCCATTGCCGGGGGCGATAGGTTTGTTGCTATTTAACCGCCCCTTTCTGCAACAGCGGCGGTACGTTCAGCGCCAGGAAATCCACCAGTGCGCGTACCGAAGGCAGCATGCCGCGACGGGTCGGGAAGACCGCGTGCATAATCAGCGGAGCGCAAGCCCATTGTGGCAATACGCGCACCAACTCACCCTGCATCAGCGCCTGATGACAGGTGATATCCGGCAACAGCGCGATACCCAGGTGCTGAGAAAGCGCATTGCGGACGATCCCCCATTCGCTGCACATCAGCCGCGGGCGCACGCGCACCGCCCGTTTTTCCCCCTCGGGGCCTTCCAGATCCCAGGTTTGTTGTTCGCCAACGTCGACCAGGGTCAACAAATCATGGCTGCTCAATTGCTGCGGATCGGTTAAAGGGGGACGTTGCGCGAGATACTGCGGCGAAGCGACCAGGATACGCACGCTTTGGCCCAATTCACGGGCTATCATGCCTTCACTCATGTCTTTACGCTGGCGCAGACGCAGTGCCACATCAATCTTGTCGGTCACCGGGTCAAACCGGTTATCGTTCGCCAGCAGTTGCACCTGAATACCGGGATTTGCCGCCATAAAGGCCGGCAGGCAGGGTGAAAGCAGCACATCGGCGGCCACCTTGGGGCAGCTGACGCGCACCAGCCCGGAGGGTTCAGCCCGGCTTTGGTCGATCAGTTCCTGGGCAATCTCGGCCTCGTTGATCGCTATCTGTGCATGACGCAACAGCAGTGAGCCGGTCTCCGTCAGCTTGACCCGACGGGTGGTGCGCTGAAACAGCAACACCCCAAGACGATTCTCCAACGCCAGCACGCGGGCGCTCAGTTTGGATTTTGGGATATCCAGCGCCCGGCTGGCGGCGGAAAACCCACCGTACTGGGCGACCTGGGCAAAATAGTAGAGGTCGTTCAGGTCTTTCAATATGCCTTTCTGCATCCTTATTGTCCTTAATTTGAGAACAGTGAATCAGAGTATGGCATCTTTTTGCGCCCAATAACGCATCTTATACTGCCCCACATCGAAGCAATAGCATCAGTCTCAGTGGGAGAGTATATGGAAATTACAGCAGCAGTCAGTGAGGGTGCAGTAGGGGGATTTTCCCTTAAGCAGTTACAGCTTGGCGAGCCCCGCGCCGATGAGGTCCTGGTAAAACTGGTGGCTACCGGTCTGTGCCATACCGATATCGCAGCCCACAAAGGTATTATCCCTATGCCGGCACCGGTGGTACTTGGCCACGAAGGTGCCGGGGTGGTGGTGCGGGTGGGGGCCGGGGTCAGTAAGGTAGCGCCTGGCGATCATGTGGTGTTGTCGTTGGCCTCTTGTGGCTCCTGTGACAAGTGCAGCATTGGCATGCCGACCTATTGCCGCCAGCATGTGCCACTGAACTGGCTGGCCCAGCGTGCTGACGGCTCGGTCAGCCTGAGTGATGAGCATGGCGATGTGCACAGCCATTTCTTCGGTCAGTCCTCTTTTGCGCAATACGCGGTGGTCAATGCCAGCAGTATCGTGCCGATCGATAAAACCATCCCACTGGAGTACCTGGGGCCGTTGGCCTGCGGGCTGATGACCGGTGCGGGTGCCGTGATTAACACTTTGCAAGCACTGGCGGGCTCCACGCTGGTGGTGTTTGGTCTGGGCGCTGTGGGCCTGGCGGCGGTGATGGCGGCCCGGGTGGTGGGTTGCGGTCAGATTGTGGCGGTGGATATCAAGGATAACCGTCTGGCGCTGGCCAAAGAGCTGGGTGCCACCACGGTGATCAACTCGAAAACGACGGACGTTGCTGAAGTGATTAACCAACTGACCGGTGGGCACGGTGCGGATTATAGCGTCGAAGCCGCCGGGCATGCGGGTGTGATGGCTGATGCGGTACGGGTGCTGGCGGAAAATGGCAAATGTGTGCTGACCGGCGTGGTGCCGCAGGGCGAGTCCTTGCCGCTCGACATCATGCATCTGATCCGCGGGCGGGCAGTGCAGGGTTCCATTATGGGCGATGCGGCGCCGGCGGTGTTTATTCCCATGATGGCACAGTTGTTCCAACAGGGGCGCTTCCCGATCGATCGCCTGATCCGTTTTTATGCCATGAATGACATTAACCAGGCGATGGCGGATTCACAATCCGGTGAAACCATTAAAGCCGTAATACGTATGTAATCCCTCACAAGGTAAATAACATGAAAAAACTCTTTTCAGCGGCCCTGCTGGGGCTGATGGGTGCGGCTGCGTCCGTGCAGGCCAACGACCATATTATCGAAAAACAGGGGCTGTATTATCTGCAGCCGGGCTACGACGTTAACGACGTTGCCGAGTTTTACTGGCGCAGCCTGAACGGCTGGTCGGAGAAACCGGCCAACGTCGCCAAATATTTTACCCCGCAGGGGGTGTTTGAACTGCCTTATGCGCCAGTGGAGGACTTTAGCTTTTTCGCCACGGCTTCCAAGGGGCGTGAAAACATGACCCGTTACTTTACCGGTATGAGCGAATACCTTGGCGATCTGAAATATGCCGACTGGAAAGGCTGGAGAAAAGTGGTGACGGCGGAGCCCGGCGTGTTTGTGTTTGAATACACCAGCAGCGGTAAAATCAAACAAAGCGGTGGCGATTATAATCAGCAGTTTATTGCCATCGTGACTATCAACGATGGGCAGATTGCCAGCGCCCGCGAATATTGGAACCCGTATGTGGCGCTGCGTGATTTTGGTCTGATCCGTAAAACACAATAACGGCCCGTTGATCCCCCGGCATGTTCCGGGGGCATCGGTTAGCGGCAATACTCTTTCAACAGGGCAATGGCATCGGGTTTTAACTGATAAAGATAGACCGGCCTGCCGGTGGTACCGTACAGAATGCGGGTGCCGAGAATGCCGCTCTCCGCCAAGTAAATCAGGTATTTGCGGCAGGAAACGCGTGAAATTCCGATGGCATTGGCCAGATTATCGGTCGAAAATTCCCCGTCGTGCTGTTGCTCAATCCATTCACACACCGTACTTAGCGTGATGCTGGTGAGCCCCTTCGGCAGTTTTTTCCCTTCGCTGCTGCTGGGTTGACGACGTAACAGGCTATCGACATCGCTCTGCGAGAATTCGCGCTGCGCCAGGATCTGCGATTGCTGCTGGTAGTTGCTCAACGCCTCTTTGAAACGTCCGAACTGGAAAGGTTTGATCAGGTAATCCACCACGCCGTAGTGCAAAGCCCGTTGCACTGTATCCACGTCGCTGGCGGAAGAAATGATGATGACGTCGGTTTTTTCACCCAGCTCTCGCAGGCCGGGCAGCAAGTCCAGCCCGTTTTCCTGCTGCATATAAATATCCAACAACACCAGATCAATACTGACTTCGGCGTCGGCCAGCAGCGCGCGCGCCTGCGCCAGGGTGGCAACCGTCGCCTGACAGTGAAAACCGCTCACCTGACTCAGGTAGTATTTGTTTAACTCCGCCACCATCGGGTCGTCGTCGATAATCAATACGTTAATCATGGTTCAGCCCTTGGCCTGATAGGGAATATGGACAAAGAACTGGGTCAGCTCACCCGGTTCGGATTCAAAATCAATGCTGCCGCCCAGCTTCTCCAGGCTGCTGCGGATCAGCGCCAGGCCGATACCGCGCCCCGGTCCCTTGGTGGAAACGCCCTGTTCAAAAATACGAGCGCCGAGAGCCGGATCAATACCGGGGCCGTCGTCGCTGACTATACAGTGTAAGTGATTCTCATTGTGATGAAAGCTCAGGTTGATCTCGTGTCCCTCAACGCCATCGATAGCGTCAATGGCATTGTCAATCAAATTGCCCAGCACGCTGATCAGCACGTGAGTGGTTTCCGCATCGTCGGTCTCCGGCAGCAGGCTGGCTTCATCAATGGTCAGCTCAATACCGGCTTCATGGGCGCGGCTGATTTTGCCGATAAAGAAGCCCGCGACCTCCGGTGACTGGATTTTTCGCAGCAGTGCGCCGATCTCTTCCTGATAGGTGCTGGCGGTGTTGATGATGTAGTTTTCCAGCTGCTGATAAGCCTTCATGTGCAGCATGCCGAGGATCACATGCAGCTTGTTCATAAACTCATGCGACTGGACGCGCAACGCATCAGCATAGTGCGCCATGCCGCTCAGGCGCTGCACCAACTGGCTGATCTCGGTTTTATCGCGGAAGGTGGCGATAGCACCAATCACCTGGCCTTTGACGATCACCGGCACGGTATTGGTCAGCAGTTCACTGCCGTTAAAGCTGATCTGCTGGTCACGCAGCGGTTTACCGCTGGCCAGCACCTCCGCCAGATGCAGTTGGGCCGGCCAATATTTGCTGGCAGACTCCAGCAGCAGATTTTCGAACGGCCCGCTCTGGCGCAGCAGACGTTTGGCTTCGTCGTTAACAATGGTAATACGTGACTGGTTATCGACCGCGATGACGCCTTCTTTAATCGATTGCAGCATGGCGTTGCGCTGTTCAAACAGGTTGGAGATTTCGTAGGGTTCAAAGCCGAGCATGATGCGCTTCAGCGCCTTCACCAGGAAGAAGATACCGAGTGTGCCGACCAGTGCGGCAAAGGCGAGGGTCCAGTAGATGATCCAGCGGCTTTCGTCCACCACCCGGTGGACGGTATCGAGCGCAATACCGAGTGCTACCACGCCAATCTGCCGCCGTTCGCTGTCGTAGACCGGGGCAAATACCCGTAGTGACGGCGCCAGCGCACCGCGATTGATGGCGCTGTTGGTTTCACCGTGCAGTGCCGGTTCCAAATCTTCACCGATAAAATGCTGGCCGATCAGCCAGGGTTTGGGATGTGAGTAGCGGATGCCTTTCATGTCCACCACTACCACAAACAGTAATTCGTTTTGGTGGCGCACCTGCTCGGCGAAACGCTGGACCGCACCGCTGTGATCCTCCCGCAGCAGGCCGTCAACCACGTTGCTGGAGAGTGCCAGCGTTTCGGCAATCGCCATCGCCTTCTGGCGTTGCTGGTCCTGCCCTTGGTGACTCATCTGCACAAAAAACAGCGCATATACCACCAGCAACACCGAAGCGACGATGGCAGACACCATCAACGTGAGGGTAGTGCTGAGCTTCAGCGGTATCCGTTGTTTTGGCATGGCGGTTCTCCGAATGGGCCTGTCAGGATAATAGCGGGGAATGGAACGCAGGGCAGCGACCGGCAGCAGGTTATAACATGCTGCCGCCGGGGGAAGGATTATTTTAGTTACAAAAGCGAGCGTTCAGGGCTGATGGTAGATTTCCAGCGCCTGCTGGCCGCTGGCACCTTGATGGATGATCGCCATCAGCGCGCTAACCACTTTCGAGGGGTTGCTGTGTTGATACACGTTGCGGCCATACACCATGCCGGATGCTCCCTGAGCCATCAGGGCGGCGGATTTTTCCAACACCGCGCCCAGTTCGCCTTTACCGCCGCCGCGTACCAGCGTTGGGCAACGCGCCGCTTCAACGATGCGGTGGAAGTCTTCCACCCGTTCAGTCGGATCGGCCTTGATGATGTCGGCGCCAAGTTCACGTGCCAGGCGTACCAATGGCACCATTTTTTCTACGTCGCCCAGCGAACCGTAGGCCGCGCCCTGACCGGCCGGCGCCATCACCAGCGGTTCAATCATTAGCGGCATGGCATAGCGATCGCAGGCATGGCGCAGGCGGCCGATATTCTCGACACACTGGCGGAAAATACCCGGTTCATCGGGGATCAGATACAGATTAACCACCACTGCGGCCGCATCCATCTGCAGCGCCGCGAGGATCGGTGCCTCCGGGTTATGCAACACCGCCCACATTTCACGGTGGCGCGCGGCGTTATAGGCATTACCGACGTCGGTACGCATCACCAGTGCCGGCTTATCGCGTTGCGTTGCGCGTTGCAGCAAATCCGCCTGACCGTAGTTGACCTGAATGGCGTCGGGCCGGGCGACGATCAGGCTGTCTATCACGCGTTCGATGTCCTCCAGGCCGATTAAAAAGTCCGGTTCATTGGCAATGCCATGATCAATCGCCACGTCGAGGCATTTGCCGTTATTAAACAGCCGGTTCATCCGTACCTTACTGCTGAGCTGCATGTCAGATCCTCCTGAAAATACATGTTCATTCAGTATTGTCGAGTAACGCAGGGGATGAAACCGCGGATCCGCAAACTGCGTGCTCGCTCGCACATTTACTGAGAATTCGCAGTGCCATTTTTCATCACCGCAGGGCGTTGCCGGCAGTTGAACGCACTTAAGTCACGAACGCGCTGGTGACTTTTGCGCCATTTGTTAGATCCGTGTCATGTTTTTGTTACTTGCCCATTCCAAAACGCATGTTTCGCTTGTTTGAGTTAAAAAGTTTCAATAATCTCAATTATGAAATAAACATTTGATAATGACTGGGTGGCTTAAATTTCCTGAGAGAGTGTTTATTTTAAAGTGTTGTTTTTAATCTATTTTGAGACATTGATCAAAGTTTTACCCACCATCTGAATACGGTAAAAAAGCGATAAATCTGCCGTATCAAAGGGATAACACCGACCGGATTGTTGTTTGAATGTAAAAAATATTTTTCATTAGCTGTCAAATCAACAGGCCTCTTCACTCTAACAATTAAAGGGTACAGAACATGAAGCTGAAGAAACTGATCGTCACCTCGGTATTGATGTGCATGTTGCCGGCCAGCGTGTTGGCAAAAGACATCAAAATCGGCGTTTCAATGGCTGCTTTCGATGACAATTTCCTCACCATCCTGCGCCAGTCAATGCAGAGCAAAATGAAACAGGACGGCAACGTCAGTGGTCAATTTGAAGATGCAAAAGGGGATATCGCCCAGCAGATCCAACAGGTTGAGAACTTTGTCAGCCAGGGCGTAGACGCCATCATCCTCAACCCGGTCGATACCCAGGGCGTGAAGCCGATGATCAAACTGGCGGAAAACGCCAAGATCCCGCTGGTGTTCGTCAACCGCCGCCCGGAAATCAAGCTGCCTGCGGGCATGGCCTATGTCGGTTCGGACTCCAAACTGGCCGGCAAGCTGCAGATGGAAGAGTTGGCCAAGCTGATGAACGGCAAAGGCAACGTGATGATCCTGATGGGTGAATTGTCCAATGAAGCGACCCGCGACCGCACACGCGGCGTGGAAGAGGTGGCGGCCAAGTATCCGGGCATCAAAATCCTCGACAAACAAACCGCCAAGTGGGGCCGTAAAGAAGCCGTCGACATTACCACCGACTGGGCGCTGACCGGTCAGCAGATTGATGCCATCGCCTCCAACAACGACGAGATGGCGATTGGTGCCATTCTGGCGCTGAAGCAGGCGAAGAAAAGTGGCGTACTGGTGGCCGGCGTTGATGGCACCCCGGATGCACTGGAATACATCAAGAAGGGCGATCTGGCATTGAGCGTGTTCCAGGATGCCAAAGGGCAGGGCGAAGGTGCGGTGCAAACCGCCATTCAACTGGTAAAAGGCGAGAAGGTGGAAAGCAACGTCCTGATCCCGTATCAGCTGATCACCAAGGCCAACTATCAAGAATTTGCCGACAAGAACAGAAAATAAGCGTTCAGGCAGCGCAGTTATATCCCTGCCGCCTTGACCCGGCAGGGATGCATTGACGAACGGCGGAGGTTATCAGTATGTATCCCTATGTTCTTGAGGCTGAAGGCATCAGTAAGCAGTTTCCCGGCGTGAAAGCGCTGGATAAAGTCTCAATTAAAATCAAACCAGGTAGCGTACACGCGTTAATGGGAGAAAACGGCGCGGGCAAATCCACGCTGATGAAATGTTTAATCGGTATTTATCACCCCGATGAAGGCACCATTAAAATAAAAGGCCAACCGGTGACCTTCAGTGACACGCTGCAGGCGCTGCATTCGGGTATTTCCATGATTCACCAGGAACTCAACCTGGTGCCTTATATGACGGTGGCGGAAAACATCTGGCTGGGTCGTGAACCGGCAAAGCTGGGCTTTGTTAATCATGACCAACTGAACAAGCAAACCCGCGAACTGCTGGTGCGACTGAACATTAAACTCAAACCTGAGACGTTGGTCGGTGAACTGAGCATTGCCAACCAGCAAATGGTGGAGATTGCCAAGGCGGTTTCCTACAACGCGGACGTGCTGATCATGGACGAACCGACCTCGGCACTGACCGAGGGCGAAGTGGTGCATTTGTTCGCCATCATTCGCGAACTGCGTGATCAGGGAAAAGGCATTATTTATATCAGCCACAAGATGGACGAAATTTTCGCCATCACCGATGAGGTGAGCATCTTCCGCGACGGCACCTTTATCGCCTGTGATAAAACCGAGAACCTGACCAAACAGTCGCTGATCACCATGATGGTGGGGCGCGAACTGACCCAGATGTTCCCCAAATTCAACAACAATATTGGCGAGGAAGTGTTGCGCGTCGAAGGGCTACGGCGTGCCGATTGGTTTCACGATATCTCGTTCAGTGTCAAGCGCGGCGAGATCCTCGGCGTCGCCGGGCTGGTGGGAGCCGGTCGCAGCGAAGTGATGGAAAGTTTGTTCGGCATGCACCCGGCGGACGGCGGCCATATCTTTATCGAGGGCAAGGCGGCCAAGGTGGATTCCCCCTCCAGGGCGATTGAACTCGGGCTGGCATTCCTTACCGAAGACCGCAAAAAATCCGGACTGTTCCTGGTGTTGTCGGTGGTCGAGAACATGAGCATCGTCAACCTGTCGGAGTACATCGGCAAGAATGGCTTTGTCAGCCACGTGCAAATGGCCAAGGACTGCATGGAGCAGATCAAAAAGCTCAACATCAAAACCCCGACCATGGATCAAATCATCAATAACCTGAGCGGCGGTAATCAGCAGAAGGTCCTTATTGCCCGCTGGCTGCTGGCCCAGCCGAAAATACTGATCCTCGATGAACCAACACGCGGTATTGACGTGGGAGCGAAGGCGGAAATCTATCGCCTGATCAGCGAACTGGCGAACCGTGGTGTCGCCATTATTTTGGTGTCATCGGAATTACCGGAAATCCTCGGCATGAGTGACCGGGTGATGGTGATGCACGGCGGCCGTATTACCGGCATTTTGGATAAAGAAGAAGCGGATCAGGAAACCATCCTGGCGCTGGCCTCTGAATAACGCAAAGGTGAATTCCCATGAGTAATGTAAAAGTTGAGAAGCCGCTTGCGGGTAAAGCGCCGCTGTTCGCCGGTCTGAGTGGTAAAATGCCGAAAGATACCGGCATCTTTATCGTGATGCTCGGCATCGCGCTGGTATTTGAAACTCTTGGCTGGTACATCCGCGACCAGTCCTTCCTGATGAACCCTAACCGTCTGCTGCTGATTGTGCTGCAGGTGGCGATTATCGGCATTATCGCGGTGGGGGTTACCCAGGTCATTATCACCACCGGTATCGACCTTTCCTCCGGTTCGCTGATTGCCTTGACCGCGGTGGTGGCGGCCAGCCTGGCACAAACGTCGGACAGCATTTCACCGATGTACCCGGCGTTGCTCGACCTGCCGGCGGCGATCCCGATCGGCGCGGGGATCGGGGTGGGTATTATCTGCGGCTTTATCAATGGTTTCCTGATTACCCGCACCGGTATCCCACCTTTTATCGCGACTTTGGGCATGATGGTATCGGCACGCGGCCTGGCCCAGTATTACACCCAGGGTAACCCGATCAGCTTCCTGTCCGACGGCTTTACCTCAATCGGCCAGGGCGCGATGCCGGTGATCATCTTCCTGGTAGTTGCGGTGATCTTCCACATCGCACTGAAGCACACCCGCTACGGCAAATACATCTACGCCATCGGCGGCAACATGACGTCGGCCAGGGTGTCCGGCATTAACGTCAATAAATACCTGGTGACGGTTTATACCATTGCCGGCGGCCTGGCAGGCTTGGCGGGTGTGGTATTGGCTGCGCGCGTCAGCAGCGGCCAGTCGAGCATGGGGATGTCCTACGAACTGGACGCCATCGCGGCGGCGGTGATCGGCGGCAGCAGCCTGATGGGCGGCGTCGGGCGCATTACCGGCACCTTGATTGGCGCGGTGATCCTCGGGCTGATTAAAAGCGGTTTCACCTTTATCGGCGTGGACTCCTACATTCAGGACATTATCAAAGGCGTGATTATCGTCGCCGCGGTGTCTATCGATATGCACCGTAACCGTAAAAAACACTGATTGCCGTAAAACTCCGCCGGTGCATGTTGCCCGGCGGTTTTTTTTATCTCAGGGGATCATCATGAAATACATAAAAAGAATCGTGTTGGTGGCAGCGCTGAGTTGTTCCACCTCAGTGCTGGCGGAAACCATCGGCGTGTCGATGGCCTATTTCGACCAGAATTTCCTGACCATCATTCGTCATTCGATCGACAAAGAGGCCAAGGTGCGCGGCATCAGCGTGCAGTTCGAAGATGCCCGCGGCGATGTTGGCCGCCAGACCGATCAGGTGCAGAACTTTATCAGCGCCGGGGTGGACGCGATTATTGTCGACCCGGTCAACTCGGCGGGTACGCCCGCTATCACTAAAATGGTGACTCAAGCGGGCATTCCGCTGGTGTACGTGAACCGCACGCCGGGCGACAGCAAGCTGCCCTCCGGCGTGGTGTTTGTTGGTTCCGACGAGAGGCAGTCCGGTACCTTGCAGATGGAAGAGCTGGCGCGGCTGGCCAACTACCAGGGCAACGTGGCGGTGATGATCGGTAACCTGACCGATGCCGGTGCACTGCAACGTACCAAGGATGTAGAGCAGGTGGTGGCCAAGTACCCGAAAATGAAGGTAGTGCAAAAGCAGAGCGCCAACTATTCGCGCAGCGAGGGGATGGATCTGATGCTGAATTGGGTCACCAACGGTGAGTCTATCGATATCGTCGCTGCCAATAATGACGAGATGGCGATTGGCGCGATCATGGCGTTGCAGCAGGCCGGCAAGCAGGACAGCAAGGTGTTGATTGGCGGCATCGACGCCACGCCGGACGGCCTGAAGGCGTTAGCTTCCGGCAAGATGCAGGTGACGGTATTTCAGGATGCCGTTGGTCAGGGCAAAGCCTCGGTTGACGTGGCGCAGCGCATGATCAAAGGCGAAAAGCTGGATCCTTACTACTGGATCCCGTTTGAACTGGTGACCCCGGCCAATATGCAAAAGTACGTGGCGAAATAGCCAGAGTTTTACAGCTTGGTAATGGCGCTGCTTAGGCAGCGCTTTTTTTTGGTTTTTTGTTGTGCCATCGGCTGGCAGATTTTATGGGTTACTGTTTTTATATACAGTCATCTGGCGGCAATCATGCCGTTACGAGGAGATGTACCATGACCGATACCTGCATAGATATTGTTGCTCTGGCTCAGCAAACGGCACCTACCGGTACCTTGATGACGGTGACTGCCTTTGATGCCTCGCGGTTAAGTAAACAAATTCGCAGTACGCTGGGAGGCGGCACCTTTGTTTCGATCCCAGCCAGTGGGGTTACCCTTGATGGATGCATCTATATTACCCAGCCCGCCAGTTCACCCTATTGTTGGATGCGGGTGCTTGATGCCGATTCTGTATTAAACCCGGAGATGTTTGGTGCCGTGGGCGATGGTATTGCCAATGATTATCCGGCGCTTAAAAGCCTGTTCCGTTACGCGAGTGCAATCGCCACCGCACAGACGCCGCAAAAAATGGTATTCGAAGGCCGTTATCGTCTGGCGGATATTGATGCCAACACCCCCTTTGCTCCGCTTGATGCGCCTGGCTTTTGTGCCATTAGTGGAGGCGGGCAACTCTATCTGGACAGTGATAAGACGACGCTGACGATGCTAACCTTTGTTAATAAAACGGATTTTTCGTTCAGCGGCCTGACGTTGAGCCGCAAAGGCAGCGACCCCACGCATCTGTGGTCTAAGCAGGCTACTGCGTTATTTATTGATGGCGGCCAGCGTTTCCGCTTGTACGATCTCGACCTGTTTATGCATACCGATGCCATCAGTATCCGACAGTCGGAGAGTTTTGAGGTTTACCGCAATAAGTGTCATGAATTGGGTGAAGAGGGGATTGCGGTGCGCGGCAGCCGCCGTTGGGTGCTGCGTGAAAACGAAATTTATCATCATAACGGCGATGGGATATTGTTGAAGACCTCTTCAACCCCCAGTTTTGACGGTAAGATCCTCAATAATCGGTTGTACGACGCTATTGGTTCGCCCAATACCGCCCAAGGTCATCGTGGTGGAGGGATAACCCTCAACGATGAAAATGGCGGTTCAACGACTTTTTTCCAGAATTTGCTGGTGCAGGGCAACTCACTCACTAACCTCTCTTACGGCATTGCATTCACCAATATCGAAGACTGGGAGGTGGCAGATAACTTTGTCGATGGCGTCGATCGTTTTGGCATTATTGTCGACAATGAGCTGAGTAATAACCCGCAAAAGAATCCGATTAGACGCAGCAAATGTGTAGGCAACACTGTGCGTAATTCGGTTCAGAATGGCATCAGTTTCACGACCCTGACTGACATTAAGGTTGAGTATGCGCTTATCGCCAATAACCAGGTGGATACCTGTGGCACCAGCCCGATGGCGGAGTATCCCGGTATTTCTGCGACCGGAGCGACAGTTACCGGCAACCGTGTACTGAACTGCAAGATTGCGCTTTCCGCGAGTGGTTGTGCGACCAACGGTAACTTTTTTGAGGGATCGACGTTCACTAATGCTGGATCCGGTAGCAATTACATTAAATTAGGTTCGGGTGGCAGCTTTGTCGGGAACCGGGTAACGGACACCAATCAGGGGCATATCCGTCTGTCAAACCCAGGCAACTTTGTGTTTGCCGATAACATTGTGCAGCTTAACTCCTCCTTCGCCGGATTGTATTTTATTGGTGCGGATTACGGCCCAAACACCGTTATTGGGAAGAACGTATTCGACACTGCCTTTGTGCCGGTAACCAAGTTTGAGATTGGTGTTGGCAGCATTCGTCGGATTCAGATGGATGCTTGCGCCTATGGCCGTCGGGAATTCCGTTATGACAGCCAAATGCCGACAGACATCGATGCTCGGGTAGGGGACGAGGTGTATAACTTTAGGGCTGTGCCGGGTTTTGCGCGTAAATATAGTTGCGTAACAGGGGGGGCTGACCCCGAATGGGTGGGGGGTGACTTTGTTGATTTGATCGTCACGTCAACGGCCCAGGACGTAACCCTGGCGGCGGGAGCTAGCCTGGATATTGATGCGCAATTGGCGGCAGTGCAGTCCACTTTTGTCGCTAACGGAGTGAAGTTCAACCAGAATCCAAAGCGAGTGAAAAGTACGGTATGCGTCACTGAGGCAGGCACGGTGACCTTTACACTAACCAATCCGACGGCAAGCACGATAACCCTGCCAGCGCTACAGCTGACCACACGTTGTAATAGCGGAGCTTAACCTATCAGGCGCTGCATGCAGCGCCATTTTTCCTCAGCATGGTAAAAGAGTTATTAACCCTCACAGTGAAGAAAGATGCTGCCGCACGATCTCACGGCCGATCTCCAGCGAGGCGGTTGCCGCCGGGGAGGGCGCATTGCAAACATGCAGCGAGCGGCGGCCTTTCACAAAATGGAAGTCGTCCACCAGTTTGCCGTCGGCGGTCAGGGCCTGAGCACGAACGCCGGCCGGACCGGGCTGAATGTCTTCCGGTTGCAGTTCGGGGATCAACCGACGTGCATTTTCGGTAAAGCGCTGCCGTGACAGGGAACGCCGGACTTCTGCCAATCCTTCCCCCAGATAGTTGCCGGCAATTTTCCAGAACCCCCGATAGCCGAGCACTTCGCTCAGATCCCGCAGGCTGAAATCACATTTGCGATAACCTTCGCGTTTGAATGCCAGCACCGCATTGGGGCCAACGTCACGCTTGCCGTTATACATACGGGTGAAATGTACGCCGAGGAACGGAAAGTCCGGGTTGGGCACCGGATAGATCAGGTGATTCACCAGATAGTTTTTCTCGTCGTTCAGCACGTAATACTCTCCACGGAACGGCACGATCTTCATGCCCGTCTGGTAACCGGCCAGGGCGGCGATGCGGTCGCTGAACAGACCGGCGCAGTTAACCAACCATTTGGCCTGATACTCTGTATGTTGCGTGCGAACGCTGACATCATTACTGCTTTCGCTGATGCCCTCGACCTGCTGGCCGTAGTGGATCTCGCCACCGCGTTGCTGAATAATTTCCGCCAGCTTTGCCGCTATCTGGCTGTAATTGACGATACCGGCGTCCGGTACCAGCAGCGCCTCAAGCCCGTTGACGTGCGGTTCGCGCTCCCTTAACTGCGCCTGCGACAGCCGGCTGACCGCCAACCCGTTTTGCAACCCGCGCTGATAGATGTTTTCCAGTAAATCCAGCTCCTTCAACTGGGTCGCTACAATCACCTTGCCGCATTGGTCGTGATAGAGGTCGTGCTCGCGGCAGAAGGCGAACATGCTTTGGTTACCCAGCTTGGCCAGCCGTGCCTTGAGGCTGCCGGGGGCATAGTAGATGCCGGAATGCACCACGTTGCTGTTATGGCCGCTTTGGTGCGCCGCCGGGCCGCTCTCTTTTTCCAGTATCAGGATGCGCAGTGATGGGGAGGCTTCCTGCAGCGCATTGGCGACGCCCAACCCGACCAGACCGGCACCGATAATGATCACATCATGCATGGTTACCCTAACTCCTCATTATCCAGGCGGCGCAATTTGCCGCGTACGTTGCTGAGATGATTCTGCATGGCGGCAGTGGCTGCCGCCGGGTCACGAGCCTTGATCGCCAGAAGCACCCGCTGGTGTTCGTCGATCACCCGCTGGCGTTCGGCTTGCCGCCCCAGATTTTTGCTCAGTGAATACACCAGCACGCCCAGATACAGCTCGTGCATGTTATCCAGGATCTGGACGAAAAACAGGTTGTGTGAGGCCTGCATGATGGCGCGGTGGAACAGGTAATCCTGCTGGTGACCAATCAAGCCGTCGTCGAGAGTGCAGCGTTTGAAATCATTAAACGCCAGCTCAATCGCTTGTAAATCTGCGGCAGTATGGCGTTCGGCGGCCATGCGGGCCGCCTGTTGCTCAATGACTTCACGCATTTCCAGCAGCGCTTCCACCTCGTTGGGGTCGGCAATTTCCATCACCAGCGGCGGGTACTTGCTCAGCAATGAGTGTTGCTCAACCCGATGGCCGCCCCCCTGGCGCGAGGAGATAATTCCGCTGACTTCCAGTATGCCGAGCGCTTCTCGCACCGGTACCCGGCTGACGCCAAATGCCTCCGCCAGCGTGTTTTCCGACGGCAGCTTTTCCCCGATCGGGAAGCTGCCGTCGCTGATGCCTGCTTTCAACTGCGCCAGTACCTGATGTGAGGCCTTCTGTCGCGTAACTTTATTGACCATTCAGCGCCCCCTGCGCAGTGCTCCGCCTGAAACGCAGCAGATGTACCGACGCCGCGGTGATAATCAGCGCCGCGCCGCCCAGATCGGTCAGCAGACCCGGTTTAATCAGCAGGATAGCCGCGACGGTGAACAGCACCCGCTCGAGCCAGTGGGTTTTCATCATCCAGAAATTGGCACTGGCGATCGACAGCGCATAAATCCCTACCAGTGCACTGATCACCATATGGATCACCGACAACGCGTTGAGATCGTCACCCTGCATCAGCAGCATCGGGTTGTAGACCAGAATAAACGGGATGATAAAGCCCGGCAGCGCCAGCCGCACCGCGTCCCAGGAGGTTTGCATCGGATCGGCGCGGGCGATGCTGGCGGCGGTGTAACTGGCCAGTGCCACCGGCGGGGTAATGTTGGACAGGGCACCAAACCAGAACACAAAGAAGTGCGCCGCCAGTGGCATCACACCGGCCTTGATCAGGATCGGGGAAACGGTGACGGCCACCACGATGTACAAGGCGGTCGAGGGCAGACCCATGCTCAGCACGATACACACCAACATCACCACCAGCAGGATCATCCACAGGGTATTGTTGGTCATGGCGACAATGTTGAACGCCAGCGTCGAGCCGATACCGGTCATGGTCACCACGCAGATAATCACCCCGATGGCGGCGCAGGCCACCGTCACCTGAATGGAGCCGCGCGCCGCTTCGTTCAGCGCGGTGGCGATTTTTTTCGGTGTCATGCGCACCGAAGTATCAGGGGTGATCCAACTGGCGACGATGATCGAAATAATGCCGAGGAACCCGGCGTAGATCGGCGTTTTGCCCAGCAGAAGGGTGCCGATAACAATGATCAGCGGCAGTAACAGCAGCCCGCGTGCTTTCAGCACCGCCTTCACTTTAGGAATATTTTCTTTGCTGATGCCTTTCAGACCCTGCTTTTTGGCCTCCAGATCGATGGCGATAATCAACGCCGCGTAATACAGCAGCGCGGGGATGATGGCGGCCATCACAATGGTGGTGTAAGAAATGCCGAGGAAACCGGCCATGATAAAGGCTGCCGCACCCATAATCGGCGGCATGATCATCCCGCCAGTGGACGCGGTGGCTTCGACCGCACCGGCAAAGCGCGCCGACAGGCCGATACTTTTCATCAGCGGAATGGTGAAGGTGCCGGTGGTGGCGACGTTGGCCACCGCGCTGCCGCTCAGGGAGCCGGTCAACGCCGAAGAGATCACCGCAACCTGCGCCGGGCCACCGCGACGGCGGCCGGCGATCGCCAGCGCCAAATCGTTAAACAACGCGGTAGCACCGCTGACGCTGAGAAAAGCGCCAAACAGAATAAACACCACGATGGCGGTGGAGGCGGTGGACAGGGTGATGCCGAAGATCCCTTCGCTGGTCATAAACAGCCGGTACAGCAAGCGCTCGAACGAGAAGCCGCCGTGGCCAAAGATGCCCATAAAGTACTGGCCGAACAGCGCGTAAATGATAGCGAAGGTCGCCAGTCCGGGGATGAAATAGCCGGTGGTGCGGCGTGCAGCCTCAAACAAGACGCCGATGCCGATCACGGCCATCACGTAGTCGGTGGTATTGGGAATGCTTTTGCGCACCACGTGCAAGTCCAGATAGCTGGCGTAGAAATAGCCGTAGCTGACCAGCGTCAGGATGATAAACAGGTAGTCCCAACGGTTGAATTTGCTGGTGGCGTAGCGGGGTGAAACCGGGAATAAAATAAAGCCCAGGATCAGGATGCCGCTAAGGAAGGTGGTATTGCGGTAAAACTCCTGGGTATTCGACAACGCGTTGGCGTAAATGGCATAGACGGATATCGCGATCGCCAACAGGGTGGCCAATTGCAAATAGATGCCGCTCAGCGGCCGGCTACCGGCTCCGGCTTCCTTATCCAGATCGACGGCTTCTTGCGGTGACAGGTTGTTAGTGCTCATACGGCCTCCTTATCGATTGGCGGTCAGCGTCGCCGCTTCCGGTGGGATCAGATAGTCGGGCACGCTGACCCCGGCCTCCAGATAATACTTGTAGGCGCCGAGGTGCAGCGGTACCGAGACCCCTTTCAGCGCGTTTTCCAGCGAAATGTATTTGGCGGCGCTGTGCACCTGATGCACCTCCGGCAGGTTTTCAAACAGGGTTTTGGTCAGGTCATACACCAGCTTTTCATCCAGGCCATTCAGGGCTACCAGAATATTGGGCTGGGCGATGGTGGACACCGCTTTACTCTGACGCGGGTAGGTATCGGCTTTGATATCAAAGCGGAACCAGGAGTTGGCGATGGCGTTGATACTGGCCAGTTGTTCGTCGGTGACGTTGAGAATGCGCGAAGGCACGCCGCTGGCATACATGTCGGTTACCGCCGCCGCCGGGACTCCGGCTGGCAATGCGCCACCGTCGAGCCTGCCGTCGCGCATGGCTGAAACGGTGTCGCCGTAGCCCAGGTACTCTGCGGTCAGCGATTTCTTGCTCAGGTTCACCCCCTGCAAAATGATCAGCGTCGACTGTTCGGTGCCGCTGGCCTGCGGGCCTACCGAGAAACGGGTCCCGGCGATATCGTTCAGCGTGCCGTCCTTCACCTTGTTTTCCAGCATCACAAAGTGTTCCACGTTCGGCCACAGCATGGAGATTGAACGCAGGTGGCTGTAGGCACGGCCTTCAAAATTACGCACCCCTTCATAAGCCTCGACGGCGATCAGGCTTTGCAGAATTGCCAGCTGTGCCTCGTTCTTTTGCAGCAGGTCGATATTTTCGATCGATCCGGCGGAGGACTGCCCACTGACCTGGATACCGTTTTGCTTCAGACGGTTGCTCCAGACATTGGCCAGCCCGACGCCCATCGGATAGTAGGTTCCGCCGGTGGAGGCGGTGGCAACAGAAAGAAAGGTCTTGTCGGCATTTTCCACCTTACCGGCTACCGCCAGTGCAGCGGCGCCGACCATTGCACCTGCAATCAGTAACAGTTTGATTTTTCTATTTTTCATTATTTTCACCAAAGGTTTTTGAAACAAATAGAAAACATTTACGCAAACTTGTATACAACATTGCAGCTTTTTTCACCTAGCGGGCAGTGTTCGATTTGTGATCTGGGTGGGTGAAATATGAGCGAAAAACTCGAGAGATAAAGCCGGGAGATGGAAGAACCCCGTAACGGTCGCCACGGGGTGAAGGGCAAATTACCAGCCTTTAACCGCGTCGCCCTTGTAGATTTCGGCGGCGCTGGCGGCCACTTCGTCGGTCTGGTAAGCCTTGACCAGATTTTTAACGTTTTCGTTGTTCTGGTTATCTACCCGGCTGGCGAAGATATTGACGTAGGGTGAGTTTTTGTCTTCGACAAACAGCCCGTCCCTGGCCGGCGTCAGACCGATCTGGCTGGAGTAATTGGTGTTGATAATCGCCAGTGCAACCTGTTTGTCGTCCAGCGCGCGTGGCAACTGTGGCGCTTCGATCTCAACGATTTTCAATTTCTTCGGGTTACTGACGATATCCAGCGCCGTCGGCAGCAGCCCGACGCCGTCCTTCAGCCCGATCAGCCCCTGTTTTTGCAACAGCAGCAGTGAGCGGCCGAGATTGGTGGGATCATTCGGTACTGCGACCTGCGCGCCGTCCGGCAGTTGACTGAGGGCAGAGATTTTTTTCGAGTAACCGGCAATCGGATAAACGAAGGTGTTGCCTACTGCCACCAGTTTGTAGCCACGCTCCTGGATCTGTTTTTCCAGATAAGGTTTATGCTGGAAGGCGTTGATATCCAAATCGCCGTTATTCAACGCCTCATTGGGCAGCACGTAATCATTGAAGGTGACCACTTCCACATCCAAATCGTATTTTTGCTTGGCAACCTTCTGTACCACGGCCCACAGCGACTGATCGATGCCGGAACTGATACCGACCTTGATGTGGTGGTTGTCTTGTGCAGCCGGCCCACAGGCGGTCAGGAGCAGGGTGCTGGTTACTGCTAGCGTGGCGGCGAGTTTTTTTAGCGTCAATGTCATTTCCCAGAGTCCTTGTCAAAATAGCCTGCTGGTTATTGCAGGCTGAAGAGTGGCAGTGACTCTAGATAATCGTCTGGCTAAAATAAAATACTGATTCACTATGATTAATAGCGATTTGCTATGAGCAGCATCCGCCCTGTTTGTGCCCTGATACTCAGTTTGTTTTGACGCAGGTTCCACCGGCTCATTATGATGGCGGAAAGCCCGACAGGGGCGCGAATAGCCAAAGGAAAATAAAATGCGATTTAACATGTGGCGCAAGGCGCTGCTGCCATTGGTGGTTTTGACTTGTGTATCAGCGACTCAGGTGCAGGCGGCGGATGCGGTGGTGCAACCTATCCCTAAAACGCTGCTGGGCAACTGGCATGTCAGCAAGATTTTGCCGACGCAAACCGTCGGTTGCTGGGACGAACAACAGGCGAAAGGCCTGATTGGCGGTAAACTCAGTTACCAGGCCGATGGCTTTAACTGGAACGGTACCGCGCTGAAAAACGAAGGGGCCACCGTTAGCACGGTAGAGGCGCAGGAGTTTGTCGAAGACAATTCCGGTAGCAGCTCCTATATCGATTTTCCGATGCTGGGCATCAGTACGCCGGCGGTAGAGCGGGTGATGATCCAGCATGCCGATACCCAGATCAAAGGCATCACCGATCAGGGCACCGATGGCGTACCGGGAGACAATGTGCTGCTGAAAGATGCCAACACGCTGATCCTGTCGGTGTGCAACGTTTGGTTTGAAGCACAACGCGTGCGTTGATCTCAGGCAGCGCTTGCCAGATATTCTGTGCGAGCGCTGCCTGCGGTTATCTTTCCCCCCGTCAAGAAATTATTTTATTCTTATCGCTTTAGCATTGCTTAATTATTCCAATGGGCATTCATTTAATGAATGAGTACTGATTTTATCTTTGCTAAATTAATGTTTTGAGTATTTATGTGGAATTTAAAATTCATTGTTGATAGGTCAGTGCTATTTCAGCTATAGGTTACACCTGTGAGAATTATTGATGTTTATCAATAATACCATTGCCCCGCTGTTTATTATGGTTTACGGCGGTTATTGGGTCGGCAATGTCTCATAAGGATAGAGAAATGAAAAAGGTCATCCGTATTTCGGCAATTTCCATTGCAGGGATTGCGCTAATTTATTTCGGCTTGTGCGGTTATGTCTGGTACCTCGATACCCAGCGTAATCAGAATAGTTCGGTACTCCGTTCCTCTGTGGAGCAGAATAACCAGGTGCTTGGGTTGCTGAGGGAAAAGGGCTGTGACTATTGCCATACCCCGTCAGCCGAACTTCCGTTTTACGCTTCTTTCCCGGTAGCCAAGCAGTTGATGGAGTACGATATTCGTCTGGGTTACTCGTCTTTCAGTCTGGAGCCGGTACGCAGCGCCCTGATTAAAGATAAACCGCCGATGCAAAGCGATCTGAATAAAATTGAGTGGGTCATGCAGCACAAAACCATGCCGCCGACTCGCTATGTAGCTTTGCATTGGGCGGGACAGATAAATTCTGAGGAGCGGGAGATCATCCTCGGCTGGATAGCGCAACAGCGGGCGCGTTATTACTCAAGTAACGAGGCCGCGGAACAGCACCGTAATGAACCGATTCAACCGATCCCCAAGGGGTTGCCTGTTGATGGACAAAAAGTGGCATTGGGTTTTCGACTGTATCACGATCCTCGTCTTTCGGGAGATAGCACGCTTTCTTGTGCTCATTGCCATTCACTCAATACCGGGGGCGTAGACGGAAGAAAAACCTCAATTGGCGTGGGTGGCGCGGTGGGGCCGATTAACGCGCCAACGGTGTTTAACTCGGTTTTCAATAGCGAACAATTTTGGGATGGCCGGGCGCCGACGTTACAGGCACAGGCCGGTGGACCCCCATTAAACCCGATAGAAATGGCCTCCAAATCCTGGGATGAGATTATCAATAAGCTCGACAAGGATCCGGTGCTGACCCGCGATTTTGTCGCCGTTTATCCGCAGGGATTCAGCGGCGAGAATATTACGGATGCCATTGCCGAATTTGAAAAAACCTTGATCACCCCAGATTCACCTTTCGATAGTTGGCTGCGTGGCGATGGGAATGCCATAACGATGCAGCAAAAGCGCGGTTACCAATTATTTAAAGACAACAAATGCGCCACTTGCCATGGAGGAACCATCTTGGGGGGGCGATCCTTTGAACCCTTGGGGCTGAAGCGTGATTTCAATTTTGGTGAGATTACCGCGGCAGATATTGGGCGAATGAATGTCACTAGCGAAGCGCGTGACAGGTTGCGTCAGAAGGTCCCGGGTCTGCGCAATGTCGCGTTGACCGCGCCTTATTTTCATCGTGGCGATGTCGCTACGCTGGATCAGGCCGTCAAACTGATGCTGCGTTATCAGGTGGGTAGCGAACTGCCGCAGCAGGACGTGGATGATATTGTCGCTTTCCTTAATAGTCTGTCCGGGGTCTATACCCCTTATCAGCAAAATCAGGAACAACGCCGTTAACTTCGCTTTTCACTCAATGTCTTCTCATCTGGCCCCGGCAACGGGGCTATTCCAGTGTAATATCTTCGCCGGCCACTCGTTCTGAACTAAAATTAACCGTAACGATATAACGCTAATGTTATAGCGGAAGCAGGGGTCTCTACTGAATCAATGACAGGAGGCGCTATGTGCTACCAACATATTGTGATCGCTACCGACCTGAGTGAAGACGGCAAACGGCTGGTGGAAAAAGGCGCGCGGTTGGCCGCTGCGCTGCAGGCTAAACTTTCGCTGATCTACGTGGATATTTATTACGATACCTACCATGCAGCAATTGGTTTCTCGGAGAAAAGCTACGATGGTGGGTCTTTTGACGACAAGATCAAGAAAGAGCTGGAGCCGTTGACCCAAAACGTGAATTACCCGATCAACGAGGTGATTATTGGGCGTGGTGATTTCACTGAACAATTGCAGAATGCGGTGGTGGATAAAAGCATTGATCTGGTGATCTTCGGCCATCACCACGATCTGTGGAACAAACTGTTTTCCTCAACCCGCCATGCGATTAACCAGTTGAATGTCGACGTGCTGGTGATCCCGATTAAATCCTAGTCCGACCGAAACCCCTGCCAGTTGAACGGCCTGGCAGGGTAACGGCGAGATTACTGGGTAAAAAAGTCGTTATACAACATATACAGATGCGCGGCGCTCCAGGAGAAGTTGGGGGCCCCTTGCTGCATACCGGTCAGCGGATTGTAGTTTTCGCGGATCGGCCCGTCAGTCACCAGCCCGTCAGCATGGTTGAAGAAAGCCTGTGCCATGGCTATTGCATCGGCACGGTAGCCATAGCTTTCCATTCCTTTCAGTCCGAAATACAACTGATCTACCCATACCCGCCCACGCCAGTAAATATCCGCGCCGAAAGCCGGATTGGTTAGCGCCGCCGTACCAAGTGGCACGTAGGTGTTGAATTCACGGGGATCCTTCATCACTTTAACCACCGCATCGGCATGTTGCTGACTGGCAGCGCCATTAAACAGCGGTGACCAGCCCTCCGGCCCTTTGCCGCGCTCGACAATAGGTTTACCGGCACAGCCATTGGACAGCGGTTTATCTTCGATGCGAATGTCGTAGAAGAAGCCACTGGATTGGTCGAACATGCAGGTATTGATGTAATCCGCCAGCTTATCGGCCTTGCTGCGGAAGGCGGTGGCATCGGTGCTGTGACCCAGAATATCGGCCATCTCGGCCAGATACTTGTTGTCGCTGTACATGTAGCTGGCCTGATCCACCGACTCCTGCAGCAATGAATAGCCCAGCAGGGTGCCGTCCGGCGCGCGGTTTTCGGCAAATTTCACCTGCCAGTCCTGCCTTTTTCCCCCTTTTGCCAGATAGCGGGCCAATTGATCCGGGTCGATAAAACCAAAGGCGGCAGCGTCGTCGCGGCCCGACTCCCAGGAGGCGGCAACCTGGGCTGGAATTTCGATGCGGTCGTAGTGGCCGGAACGCACCACCCGATCGTAGTTGTTCAACCCGGCGAGCGTTTTCTCATGCTGCCCGAGTTTCACGGTGAACAGCATCTGGCCATCCGGCGTATTGTGCGCCTTATCCCGCGTTGCGCCATATTCCGGTACGCCGTTGCCGTTATGGTCGCGGTTATGCAGCCACCAGTTGTGGTAGGCGACCAGTTTCGGATACATCTCGGCCAGCCACTGTTTATCGCCGGTGGTGTTATACACCTCCATCACCGCCCAGGCCGCCAGGCTGGGTTTGGTATTACGTTCGTTCCAGTTGCTGCCGTCACCGCCGCGTTCCGGGCTGGGGTTGTAGGCGATCAGATCGGGGATAAAACCGGCATCCCATGGGCGAAGTGGGTCATCTGGCTGAGTCTGGAAGGCAAACACCGCGCGGATATTATCTTTGGCGACATCAGGATTAAAATGCGCCATGGCGTAAGCCTGCTTCCAGGTATCCCAGGGCCAGGTCTGGTTGCCGGAGAACCAGCGCCCGGTCACCGAAGGGGTCACCGAATCAAACTTCATCACTCCGGCCGCTCCGCGCCAGTTACCATTTAATGTCTCTATCGCTTTCACCGCCACACGTTCCTGTGCCTGGGTGGCGTGTGGGTTGGTGAGCCCTTTGCTGAGATAGCTTTCCCAACGCCGTGCCGAAGCGGTCATATACTGTTGCGGATTGGCGAGGATAGCGGCAATTTTTCCCTGTTCCTGCTGCACTTCAGCAGCGGTGAGCAGGTGAGAGTAGGTGGTGTAAAGGGTGGTAGAGCCAGAAATTTGGGCTGTGGCGGTGAATTGATGGCCGTTCACCCTGGTGTGCTGCGGCAGTGATTTATGAATTTGGTATTCGGACTGGCCGGAAGTCATCAGCTGTGAGGCCGCACGCACCTTGCCAAAGGTGACCCGCAGGCCATCCGTGGTCGGCAGGATATGTCGCGTGTAGCCTGGGAAGGCCTGCTCGATAGTCTGAGGTGACTGCGGTTTCTGCTGTTTGGCATAGTATTTTTCCAGCAGTGCGCCATCCCACACCAGCTCCAGCGGCGTATCGGTGATGATTTGGGTTTCCAACAGCGAGGTGCGTGCGCTAGCGAAACGTAACGTCAGATTGACGGTGATCCCTGGTGCGGTGAGTTGCTGGATCAACGCACCGGGAATGCTGTAGGCCGTCATGCTGAAATTTACTTTCTTACCGTTTTTATACAGGCTCAGCCGATCGAAATTATTGGCCATAAAGTTGATGTACTCTTCGGTGAGCAGTGCCGGGCCGGGGAAGCCGCCGGCACCCTCTGGGCCGTCAGGCAATAAATGACCGTGCCAGGCGCCCTGATCGAAGAACGGGTTAAAACGCTGATGTTCATCAAAATCATAATCGAGCATGTAGTGCGGCGCGCCGCTGCGATTAATCACATTTTTGTAGGCGTCTGCCCGCAAGGTGTTCTCGTTACCCGGGTGCGAGGAGCAGCCCGATATTGCCAGAGTGATAGCCACGGCCAAAGGCGGCAGTTTATTCATCATATTCATTATATTTGCCTTGTCGGTTACCAATAAAAATACTGCATCAGAAACACCGAGTTACTGGCGTCGGTGCTGTCGTTAGTCATATAGAATTTACTGTCCAGCGCGGTGGCGAATTTGCCGCCGCCATACTCGTACCAGATACCGGCCTGCGCGTAAGAGGTGACGGTGTCCGGCGCATTGTCTAGCCGGTGGCGGGCGTAGCTGTAGGCGGTCGAGAAATACAGCCCTTGGGTGGCTTCAACCATAGCGCTCAGCATCAGGCCTGATTCCGAGCCCGGGTGGCTGCTGCTGTCCCCCTTACCGGTGTGGTGCCAGACGCGTCCGGCCAGGTTTTTGCCTTTCAGCCCCAGCAAGTACAGTTGCCCCATGCCGTCGGTGATTTCCAGGCCGTTCAATAACGTCAGTTCTTCCTGCAGATCGTATTGGGTGTAGCCGTTGACCATGGCGCGGTAGGTGTACTTGTCCGAGTAGCGGTCATATTTGCCAAAGTGCAATAACGCCTTGCTCTCATCAATGCGGCTTTCCGGTGCGGCGGTGATGCTGTAGCGGAACTTCCCGGTCAGATTTTGCAGCTTGGCGGCATAGGAGAGATCCCGGGTGTTGGGGATCACATAACCGTATTCCGGGGTAAAGTCGGCCCACCATTGCAAATCATCCAGTGAGGAGTCATTGCGCACGCTGAGCATCATTTCGGTGCCGTCGCCGGTGCGATAGCCGCCGTAAAAACGGTTGATGCCGCCTTCAAATCCACCCCAACTGTGGTCCGGTACCCAGGCATTACCCTGGTGGTCCGCCTGTACCGTCCAGCCCTCGCCGTAGATCAGGCCGAACCAGTGGCCGTGTTTGATTTCCAGCCCGCCTTCGATGTAGGTGCCGTCGCTGTATTTATGCTGATGCTCACCGTTGAGATAGACGCTGCCGCCGATGCCCAGCTCACCGTAAAAGCGCAGGGCGGTAGCCTCGGTGGTTGTTAACTCTGGCGGCGGGAGGACATTATGTTCTGCGGGGACCACGGACTCCTGCGCCGGTAATTCCAGTGGTAAAATCAGCAGTAAAGCGGGTAAAAATTTATTATTAGCTCTTATTTTCATTTGGACACGCATCAGTTTGGGGGTATTGGACGGTCAACATGGCGAGATGCCTGCCAACGTGATCCATTAACGCCCTGTGGGTCGGCCCCTTTTCCCTGGGAGGAGATAAAAAACCGTCTTAAGCAAGACGGTAAAACGGCAGTTATATTAGTAAAGTATTTAGTAAAAAATATCGCTAAATCAGTAAATCGTTAACTTGATCACAAAGGATGAAATCGGTATCTTCGCTAGTGGTATTGCGAACAGGCTGAACCGTCGTACAGGTGCGATGGGGAAGTTTCTGGGGGGAGGGGTCAGCAGGGCGTATACCTTGCGGCGCTGTCCCGGTAAGCTAGCGTTTTTGTCTATCCATTGAGACTTTATGGCCACACTGAAGGAAATCGCAGAAGCTGCGAACGTGTCTGTTGCTACCGTTTCGCGAGTGCTGAATGACGACCCCACTCTGAGCGTGAAAGCGCAAACCCGGCAAAAAATTCTGGAAGCCGCGGAGCGTCTCGAATACAAAGTCCAGCCTTCAAAACGTCACAGCGGGCACCGGCTAACATTCGCCGCGCTGTTCACCTATAAGCAGGGCATCGAGATTAACGATCCTTACTATCTGGCGATGCGTTATGGCATTGAAACACAATGCGAAAAGCTGGGTATTTCGTTGGTGGCCTGCTACGACTTCAACGGTGAAAAACCGCTGCCTGCGGCGGACGGTCTGCTGGTTATCGGTCGGCCGCAACCTGTGCTGCACGAGCAACTGAGCCAACAAAAAGTGCCGGTGGTGTTCCTGGATGGCGTGGTTGAAGATCCGCAGTTCGACTGCGTTAATGTTGATTTGTACCAAATCAGTCAGAAGGTGATCGACTATTTCATCGGGCGCGGCTATTCACGCATTGGATTTATCGGCGGACGCGACGATCCGGCCTTTGCCGACCAACGCGAGCAGGCGTTTGTCGAGTATGGCCGGCTGAAAAACGTAGTACAGCCCCAGGATATTTACACCGGTGATTTCAGCAGCCAGGCGGGTTACCAGTGTGCGCGGCAAATGCTGGAGCGAGCTACCGATTATCCTCCGGCCCTGTTGGTGGCGACCGACTCTATCGCTATCGGCGTATTGCGCGCCCTGCATGAAAATGGGATCCAGGTTCCCGGACAGATTGCGCTGATCAGTGTGAACGATATTCCCACTGCACGCTTTATTTTCCCTGCCTTATCAACGGTTCGTATTCCTTCAGAAACCATGGGCGCCCAGGCCGTCAACCTGTTGACGGAGCGCATTCGCGATGAGCGAACCGTCCCTTTATCGATTTTCGTCCCCAGCTCACTTCAGTTGCGCGACACTACCATTGCCTGAAAAACACCCTGTGCCGCATGCCGTTGGCTGCTGCACAGGGACGCCCGCCAGAGTAAAAATTAACGTCATGATTAAAAAAGACATTTAATATTTATTGTGATCCCGTCGTCATTAGGTAAATATGATCTGTAATTTTTACTAAATATTTACTATCGTTATCCCATTGAAAGCTGTCGGGAGACGTGACGTGAATAATTGGGAAAACATAGAAAAGCAGTCGGAGAATCGCTTACCGCCGCGGGCGAGTTTCTTCAGCTATCGGGATGCCAGGCAGGCATTGAGTTTTGATCGCAACGCCAGTTTGGGCTTCCAGTTGCTGAGCGGGCGTTGGCAGTTCTGCTATTTCGATCATCCTGGGCGGGTACCGGAGGCGTTCTACCGCCAGCCGATGGCGGAATGGGGCGAAATCACCGTACCGGGCATGTGGCAGATGGAAGGGCACGGTCAACTGCAATATACCGACGAAGGCTATCCGTTCCCGATCGACGTGCCTTATGTTCCGACCAACAACCCGACCGGTGCCTACCAACGTCATTTCACCCTCGGTGACGAATGGGCCGATCAGCAGGTCATCATCAAATTTGACGGTGTAGAAACCTATTTTGAGGTTTACCTCAACGGGCACTACGTCGGCTTCAGCAAAGGCAGTCGGTTGACCGCCGAGTTCGATCTCAGCGACTACCTGCAAACGGGGGACAACCTGCTGTCCGTGCGCGTGATGCAGTGGGCCGATTCGACCTATATCGAAGATCAGGACATGTGGTGGATGGCAGGCATCTTCCGTGATGTTTATCTGATCGGGCAGCAACGCACGCACATTCATGACCTCACTCTGGTCACCACCTTCGATGAGCAGTATTGCGATGCGCTTCTGGCGGCAGAGGTTGAACTGCGGAACTTGGGCCAGGGTGTGGCCAGTGGTTATCGGCTGCAGGCGCAGTTATTTGACGGTGAGGCCTGCGTCGCCGAACAGTGGGCGAATGAGCTCAGTATTGGCCCGGATGCCACCTGCCGGTTTGAGATCCCGGTTAGCCAGCCGCAGCAGTGGAATGCGGAACATCCTTACCTGTATCAGTTGCTGCTCAGCCTGTACGACAATGCAGGCAATCTGTTGTCTGTGGTGCCGCAACGGGTCGGGTTCCGTGAAATCAGCGTGCGTGACGGCTTATTCCACATCAATGGGCGCTACCTGAAACTGCATGGTGTTAACCGCCACGACCACGATCATCGCAAAGGCCGGGCCGTTGATATGGCGCGGGTTGAGCGAGACATCGTGCTGATGAAACAGCACAACATTAACTCGGTGCGTACCGCCCATTACCCGAACGATCCGCGTTTTTACGAGCTGTGCGATATCTATGGCCTGTTTGTGATGGCGGAAACCGATCTGGAAAGCCACGGATTTGCCAACGTCGACGATATTAGCCGTATCACCGACGATCCTCGTTGGGAAAAGGCCTACGTCGAGCGCATTGAACGCCATGTGATGGCGCAGAAAAACCATCCCTCCATCATTATCTGGTCTCTGGGCAATGAGTCCGGTTATGGCTGTAACATTCGTGCCATGGCCAAACGCTGCAAGGCGCTCGATGCCACCCGGCTGGTGCACTACGAAGAAGACCGGGATGCGGAAGTGGTCGATGTGATCAGCACCATGTATTCCCGTGTGGCCATGATGAATGCGTTTGGTGAATACCCTCACCCGAAGCCACGGATCCTGTGTGAATACGCTCACGCCATGGGCAACGGGCCAGGGGGATTGTTCGAATACCAGTCGGTGTTTAACCGCCATGCCAGTCTGCAAGGGCATTACATCTGGGAGTGGTGCGATCACGGCTTGCTGAGTCATGACGAGCAGGGGCGTGAGCGCTATCAGTATGGCGGTGATTACGGTGATTACCCGAATAACTATAACTTCTGCATGGATGGGCTGATCTATCCGGATCAGCGTCCTGGCCCCGGCCTGCGTGAATACAAGCAGGTGCTGTGTCCGGTAGAGGTGAGCGGCGTCGGCGAGAAGCAGCCGGTGCTGCGGGTCAAAAACCGTTATTGGTTCAGTTCGCTGGCCGACATTACGCTCAAGGTCAGCATCAAGGCCGGTGGTCGGCAACTGGCCAGCTATGACGTCAAGCTGCCGCACCTACAACCGGGCGAGTTTGAAGAGATCCATCTGCCGGAATGGGTGCTGGGCGCGCAAGAAACCTTCATTGACGTCGAGGTGTATAAAGACAGCGCCACCCGTTACAGCGCCAGCGGAGAGCTGCTGGGGCAGTATCAGCATCTGCTGCAATCCGCCACGCCGTTACTCAGCCCGCCACCGATTGGCGAGCAGACTGTTGCGCTGCAATGCCACGACGAAAACCATCAAATGATCGTCAGCGGCGACAATTTTAGCCTGACCTTCTCGCGCCTGAGCGGCGAACTGCTGTCGTGGCAGGTATCGGGGGATGAAGTAGTGGGGCGTGCGCCGCATCTTTCCTTCTTCAAGCCGGTAATCGACAACCATAAGCAGGAGTATGAGGGGATCTGGCAGCCGAACCATCTGCAGATCATGCAGCACCATTTCCGCAGCCTGCAGTGGGAGCGACAGGGGGACGATGTGGTGATTGAAGTCCGCACACTGATTGCGCCACCGGTGTTTGATTTTGGTATGCGTTGCCGTTACCGCTGGCAGATATCTCCGCAGGGCCACGTCAGTCTGGATCTGTCTGGCGAGCCTTACGGCAATTTCCAGCAGGTGATCCCGAAAATTGGCCTGGATTTCGGCCTCAGCCGCCGTTTTGAACAGGTGGAATACTACGGTCGCGGGCCGGGGGAAAACTACCAGGACAGCTGTCAGGCCAACCTGATCGGCCATTATCAGCAGCGGGTGGGTGAGTTGTTTGAGCATTATCCGTTCCCGCAGGATAACGGCAATCGGCAAGAGGTGCGCTGGTTGAGTCTGCAGGACGGTAACGGCAAAGGGATCTTTATCCAGCCGCGGCGGCCGATCAATTTCAGCCTGTGGCCTTATAGCGCCGAGATGCTGCATCAGGCTCAACATATTAATGAACTGCGAGAAAGCGACTATCTGACACTAAACCTCGACGATCAAATTCTGGGTCTGGGCTCCAATTCCTGGGGCTCGGAAGTGTTGGACTCCTATCGGGTTTATCTGTCGCCGTTCAGCTACGGCCTTACGCTGGTGCCTTTTAACCGGCAGGAAACCGAGGCTTCCACGCTGGCCGGATATCATTTCGCACCGGCCAATAATAACGCTCAGTCAGAAGAGGCGAAATTATGATTATTATCGAATCATTAGCGGAGTTTCAGCTTATTTACCGCGCCGGGAAAAAATGGCAACGCTGTATGGAGGCCATCAATAATATTAATCACATCGAGCCGAATGTCTTTTATTCGGTAGGCGATTCGCTGGTTTACCGGTTGGCTTCCGGCACGAGCCAACAGCATGACTGGCTGGAGGGGAATCGTCGCTATTTTGATATTCACTATTATCTCGCCGGCCAGGAAACGATTGAGGTGGCCGACAAGTGCGAGCTGACCTCGGTGGTGGCCTATCAGGACGAAACCGATCGCGAGTTTTTCAACGGGCAGGGCGAGTTACATCCTGTGGGTCAGGGCAAGGTGGTTATTTTTGAGAACCACCAGGCTTATCGATTTAAACAGAGTCACCAGGTAAAAAAAGTCATTTTAAAAGTGACGGTAGAAGACAGCTATTTCCTCAATAAATAGCGGAAATCTCTTATTAAAAAATAAGTCCTTTCGCTTTCAGGTTGCAGTTGGCAAGGCTGCAGCTTGAAAGACCCAGGGAAATAAACCGATTAAGTACCCTACAAAATTTCGGAGAGTGTCTATGGCTGTGTCGAATAGAAATACTATCGGCAAGTTCGGTTTGCTGGCGATGACGTTCGCGGCAGTGTTCAGCTTCAATAATGTGATCAATAATAATATTCAGCTTGGCATTGCCTCCGCCCCGGTTTTCCTGGTGGCGACCATTATCTATTTTATTCCTTTCTGTCTGATCATTGCCGAGTTCGTGTCACTGAACAAGAACTCTGAGGCTGGGGTATACGCCTGGGTAAAAAGCGCCCTGGGCGGGCGTTGGGCGTTTATGACCGCCTATACCTATTGGTTTGTGAATCTGTTCTTCTTTACCGCGCTGCTGCCGAGGGTCATCGCTTACGCTTCTTACGCGTTCTTGGGCTATGACTATGTCTTTACGCCATTGACCACCGCGATCATCAGTATTTTCCTGTTTGCGTTCTCAACCTATATTTCCAACAGCGGTGCCAAGCTGTTGGGCCCGATGACCTCGGTCACCTCCTCGTTGATGCTGTTGCTGACGTTTTCCTACATCATCCTGGCCGGTGCGGCGGTGATTGGCGGGATCGAGCCGGCCAACCCGATCACGGTGGAAGCCATTACGCCGAGCTTTAACTGGGCCTTCCTCGGCATCACCGCGTGGATTTTCCAGGCGGCAGGCGGGGCGGAATCGGTAGCGGTGTATGTCAATGACGTGAAGGGCGGCAGTCGCTCGTTTGTGAAAGTGATCATTCTTTCCGGGCTGGTGATCGGCGTGCTGTATTCGGTTTCATCCTTACTGCTTAACGTGTTCGTTAGCCGTACCGATCTGCACTTTACCGGCGGAACGGTGCAGGTATTTGAAGGGCTGTCGGCGCACTTTGGCCTGCCGGCGGTGCTGATGAACCGTTTCGTCGGTCTGATTTCCTTTACCGCGATGTTTGGCTCATTGCTGATGTGGACCGCAGCGCCGGTAAAAATCTTCTTTACCGAGATCCCGAAAGGTATCTTTGGCGAGAAAACCATCCGCTTGAATAAGCATGGTGTGCCGACCCGCGCCGCCTGGTTGCAGTTCTTTATCGTGATCCCACTGATGCTGATCCCGACGTTGGGCTCTGACAGTGTACAGGACCTGATGAACACGCTGATCAATATGACCGCCGCCGCATCCATGCTGCCGCCGCTGTTCATTATGCTGGCCTACCTGAATCTGCGTTTAAAGTACGACCGGGTGCAGCGTGATTTCAAGATGGGCTCCCGGTTGCAGGGGATCGCGATTGTCAGCACGCTGATCGTCATCTTTGCCGTGGGCTTTGTCGCTTCAACCTTCCCCACCGGGGCGAGCATTGTGACCATTGTGTTTTATAACGTCGGTGGCCTGGTGATCTTCCTCGGCTACGCCTGGTGGAAATACAACCGCTACTCCAAGAGCCTGGATGCTCAGGCCCGCTATGACGAGGACACGCCGTTGGCGAAAATTGTGCTTGAGTCGCAGGATGGCAAAAAGGCGCCGGCGGGTGATCTGAGCTGTAGCGCCTTGTAATTTATCATCGCTTCTCTCAGCGTTGGCGGGGGGCATTAAAGGGCGGCCGGATTCACAGGCCGCCCTTTTGTTTTCAAGACATATGTGAAAGCCGTCGCTTTAGGCTGCAACTTCGGTTCCCCCTTTTGTCGTCTAAATCGATAGAATTCTAACAACCCAACAAAAGTTAGGTTCTACATCAGAAAGTGCTATCCGTTTGTTTTATGAAGATTATTAAAAGAATAAAATGCTGCATTAGATCTAATGACTATTTTTGGCTGAGTTAACGCGTCATAACCACTTTTATAAGTTGATTGCTATCACATAATTACTCCTGAAACTCCGTTCATCCGTCTTACGATCGCCTTCCCAATTCCCCGCTAAAACTATAAATCGCACTTTACTGTTTTTCATGCTCGTTATAAAACGAACTCATGTTTAAAAACAAACAAGTGTCCAATATGACCAGCAGAGAAAAACAGATATTGCAGCTTCTGAGACGTGATCCTTTGATCCCACAGCAGGAAATTGCCGATGTTTTAGGTATTAGCCGCTCTGGTGTCGCCGGACACATAATGAATTTAATGAATAAGGGATATATAAAAGGCAAGGGTTATATATTGTCGGAGCACAGCTATGTGGTGACCGTGGGTTCGACCAATATGGACGTCTGCGGTTATGCCTCATCTAAATTAGTGTATGAGGACTCTAATCCGGGAAAAATAAAATGTACGCCCGGTGGCGTAGGCAGAAATATTGCGCAGAATGTCGCTTTATTAGGGCGGGAATGTCACCTTATTTCCGTTGTCGGCGACGACTTCTACGGTGAAACACTGTTGGAGCAGGCGAAGCTGGCGGGAGTGCATATCGGCAACTTCCATAAACTGCACGGCGAAAATACCTCAACCTATGTCTCTTTGCTTGATAACAGCGGTGAAATGCTGGTGGCTATTAACGACATGCGGATCCTCGAGAAACTCACGCCAGCCTTATTAGCCACCTCCAAAGATCTGATCCAGCATGCCGGCGTGTTGGTGGTTGATTGCAATCTCACCGAGGACGCGCTGGCCTGGCTATTTGGCCATTCCGGCAACGTGCCGGTGTTTGTTGACACCGTATCGGCGTTTAAAGCGCCCAAAATCCGTCGTTGGCTCTCACACATTCATACGCTTAAGCCGAATCGGCTGGAGGCCGAAGTCCTCAGCGGCATGGCGATCCACGGGCCTCAGGACGCGCAGCCCGTTGCCCAATGGTTCCATCAGCAGGGGGTGCAACGATTAGCCCTCAGCATGGGGCCCGCCGGCGTTTATTACAGCGAGATTGACGGGCAAAACGGCTGGTCGCGGCCACTGAGCGTCGACATCGTTAATGTCACCGGTGCCGGTGACGCCATGATGGCAGGCCTGGCCCACTGCTGGCTGGAGGACATGACGCTGGCAGACAGTATTCGTTTTGCTCAGGGCTGCTCGGCATTAACCCTCTCATCCGAATTGACTAATAACCCTAACCTGTCGAACGGCAGCGTTCAAAAACTGTTGGAGCTACAATCATGAAAAACAATGTTATTTCCCATGACTATCTGGATATTTCACCGGAAGTTGCCGAAGCTTTGGCCAACAAACGCCCGGTTGTGGCTCTGGAATCCACCATTATTTCCCACGGCATGCCGTACCCGCAAAACGCGCAGACCGCGCTGGAGGTTGAACAAAAAATTCGTGATAACGGCGCAGTACCGGCCACTATCGCCATTATCAATGGCCGCATGAAAGCGGGGCTGAGCCGTGAGGAAATCGAACTGTTGGGCAAAGAAGGCCACAAAGTGGCGAAAGTGAGCCGCCGGGATTTGCCCTTTATCGTCGCCGCCGGTCAACACGGCGCCACCACCGTAGCCTCAACCATGATCATTGCCGAGATGGCGGGTATCCACGTGTTTGCCACCGGTGGCATTGGCGGAGTGCATCGTGGTGCCGAGCACACCTTTGATATCTCTGCGGACCTGCAAGAATTGGCCAGAACCAACGTGGCGGTGATCTGCGCCGGGGCCAAGTCTATTTTAGATTTGGGGCTGACCACCGAATATCTTGAAACCCACGGGGTGCCGGTGATTGGCTACCAGACTCCAACGCTGCCGGCGTTCTTTTGCCGCACCAGCCCATTCACCGTCAGCATTCAGTTGGATGCCCCGGCGGAAATCGCCCGGGCAATGGCCACCAAATGGCAGGCGGGGCTGGAGGGCGGCATGGTGATCGCTAACCCGATCCCGGCGCAGTATGCGGTGCCGGAGGGCAAAATTAATGCGGCCATTGAACGGGCGGTGCGCGAGTCGGTAGAACAGGGGGTTCAGGGTAAAGACAGCACGCCGTTCTTACTGGCCCGGGTGGCTGAACTGACCGGTGGCGATAGCCTGACGGCCAATATTCAGTTGGTGTTCAACAATGCCAAACTGGCGGCGCAGATAGCCTGTTGCTATCAGCAAGAGGCCGCCTGAGACGACAGTAGTTTCCTTAATTTTTACCCTGATAACCAACATTAAATAAAAATTCCAGCCTGGAAGGTGGAGGGGGCAGCCTTGTCTCTTTCTCCTTTCAACGCTGGGTATAAAGGGATGGATTTATGGACTTACTCCGCAGCTTAATAGGTATCTGTATTCTTCTCCTTATTGCTTTTATTTTTTCAAATAACAGAAAGTGCATTAGCCTGAGAACCGTAGGTTGCGCTTTAATTCTACAGATTTTGCTCGGCGCGATTATGCTTTATGTACCGGCGGGGAAGTGGGTGATTAATGCCATTGCCGGCGGGGTCAATAAAGTGATTTCTTACAGCGATGCCGGTAGTTCATTTATTTTCGGTGGGCTGGTGGGGCCGAAAATGAATGTGCTGTTTGACGGTGCCGGGTTTGTTTTCGCTTTCCATGTTCTGCCTGCAATTATTTTTATTACCGCACTGATCTCAATTCTCTATTACCTCGGCGTGATGGGATGGGTGATCAATGTACTGGGTTATGTTTTCCAAAAGATGTTGCGGATCAGCAAGGTCGAGGCTTTTGCCGCAGTAACCACTATCTTCCTGGGGCAAAACGAACTGCCTGCGGTGCTTAAGCCTTTTATTAACAAGATGAGCCGCAATGAGCTGTTTACCGTGATTTGCAGCGGGATGGCATCAATCGCCGGATCGATGCTGGTCGGCTATGCCGGGCTGGGCGTGCCGATTGAGTATTTACTGGCGGCTTCGCTAATGGCGATCCCCGGCGGGATTTTGTTCGCACGCATGCTCAGCCCGGCCACCGAGGTTTCGCAGGTTGAATTCAGCCAGATGTCGTTTAGTGACAAACGTCCGGCAAGCATTATCGAAGCGGCGGCCAGCGGTGCCATGCTGGGCCTGAAAATTGCGGTGGGTGTCGCCACCGTGGTGATGGCATTTGTGGCGTTGATTGCGCTGATCAATGGCCTGATCGGCGGAGTGGGTAGCCTGCTGGGGTGGGAACAGCTGAGCCTGGAAAGGCTGTTCGGCTATTTGTTCGCGCCGTTGGCTTACATCATGGGGGTTAACTGGGACAACGCGGGCCTGGTAGGCGGGCTGATAGGCCAGAAGTTGGCGATCAACGAATTTGTCGCTTACGTGAATTTTTCAACTTACCTCAAAGATACCGTAGCAGTGCTGGATACAAAAACTATCGCGGTTATCTCCTTTGCACTGTGTGGGTTCGCCAATTTTGGATCGATCGCTGTAGTGGTGGGAGCATTCAGCGCTGTTGCGCCAGAGCGCGCTTCGGATATCGCCAGCCTGGGTCTGCGTGCCTTGTTGGCAGCGACGTTATCCAACCTGATGAGCGCCACTATCGCCGGGTTGTTTATTGGTCTTGGGGCGTTGACCGCATCATTATGATAATGGCCTGTTTGTTGGCTATTGGGGGATTATCTCACGCTATAAACTTGCGCATTAGATAAGTGGATACTAATGTGTATTTATGAATGAAAATGACATCTTTAAGGCGCTGGCGGATCCTACCCGCCGCACCATCTTCGAAAAACTGGCCGCGGGTAGCATGAATGCCAGTGCCCTGCGTGAAGGCATGCCCATCAGCCAATCGGCGATGTCCCAGCACCTGACAGTGTTGCGTCAGGCTGGTCTGGTAAGCGAGGCGCGGCAGGGCCGTTTCGTCAATTATCAGATTGACCCGCAGGGGCTGGCATTGATTGCCCGGTGGCTGGATAAGTACCGTACCTTCTGGCCGGAGCGTATCGAGAAGCTGAATATTTTGCTAAAGGACATGGATCAATGAACCAGACCGATGCCAACCTGCCGCCGCTGGTGCTGGAATATTCACTTGATGCGCCACCCGAGAAAGTCTGGCGGGCGGTGGGTATCCCGGCATTGCGCGAACAATGGTTACCGAATGCCGTGCTGGCCGACGCCGAACCGGTTGTGGTGACCCCGGGAACGGAAATCAGCTACCGGATGCGTGATGACCAACCGCCGTTCCTCGAAAGCACCGTAACCCTGCAAATTCTGCCCAGCGCCGCTGGCGGTAGCCTGTTACGCATAATCCATCGGCTGGACGATGTGCGACTGACGGCGGCGAACGACAGTGACAGTGGACGGCACCTGATGCACGCCGCCTGACGCCCAACATTTCCCATTCCACACCTGAAAACAGGAGTTCACCCATGCGTGAATCGATGCTGCTCGTCCCTATGGTGGTTGAACAGACCAGTCAGGGAGAACGTTCTTTCGATATCTATTCGAGATTGCTGCGTGACCGTATCGTTTTCCTGAACGGGGAGGTTAACGATCAGGTGGCCGAAATACTCTGTGCGCAGTTGCTGTTTCTGGAGGCCGAAAACCCGGAGAAACCGATCCACCTCTACATCAACTCGCCGGGTGGGGTGATCACCAGCGGCTTTGCCATCTATGACACCATGAATTACATACATGCGCCGGTGCACACCCTGTGTATGGGGACTGCGCGTTCGATGGGCTCCTTTCTGCTGATGGCCGGGGAAGCTGTCCACCGCATGGCGCTGCCCAATGCCAGCCTGCATGTGCATCAGCCATTGGGCGGTTTTCAGGGCCAGGCATCGGATATCCTGATCCACGCCGAAGAAATGAAACGCACCAAGCACAGCGTAATCACGCTTTATGCCAAACATTGTGGCCGCAGCTATGAAGAGGTCGAGCGTGCTCTCGACCGTGACCGTTTTATGAGTGCCGACGAAGCGGTGGAATGGGGGCTGGTGGACTCGGTGTTGCGGGGACGGTGAGGGTTAAATTAAAGCCGCGCGGTTGCGCGACTTTGGGGGATGGCGTCGAGTAATGATCACCACTCGGTAATTACGCCGTCCTGAACTGGGCGAGTGTAGGTAAAGTTCAATTGGCCGGCAGGTTTCTTACCGACGAGAGCATGATCTATGTGACCGTCATCCAGCTTGTCTTTTTTTAACTTCTCATACTCTTTTTGCGAAACTCGGATACCGAATTGACTAGTTCGCGTTTTCCTACCGGTTTCACTGTCTTTTACTGATATTAGGAAAGGTGTATGGCTTGGTGTTTGTGTTTCCACGATCAAATACCAGCTTTTACCACCTGAATTATCGTATGTGCGTTCTACTCCCGACTTCTCGCCCACCCGATCGATAATGGTCAGCGTCAGCGGTTGCATGATCAGATCATAGGTGTAGTCCAGTCCTGCCAAGGCCTCTAGCCAAAGAGGGGGAATAACCCGGTCATTGAGGTCTGCACGAGCGATGAGATTGCGAGCATAGCTAATATCGTTATCGACCTTTACTCGGTCCTGGCGGGAAAGCTTGAGATTACGCAGTTTCTGCGTTCTTTGGTCCATCGTGAAATATAAGCCATCACGCATACGTTCACGGTCATAAGCCTTGAAGGCTGTCTCGATTTTGATCTGCGTATCTGCGGCGTTTTTCGACAGCGCTAAGGTGGCTTCGGCTAATTTCCCTGTCAGGTCGGGCGCCCATTTGAGATAGGTTTGCAGCTGTGGATCTTTATCCATATTGCTGAGGATACTGTCCCATTTTTGCAGTAGTGGCCAACGGAGCATTAGCGTCCTCACTTGCGTGAGTAATGCCTGGTTTTGCTGATTCGCCACAGTAAGAATGTCCAACCTTTGTGGTGTATTTTCTGCGGAGACAAGCGGCGCGGCTTGGCGGGACTGGAAATTGGACAGAAGGTTTTCCGCCTGCGTGATTATCTGGTCGGCGGGTACTTTTGCATAGATGAACGGCTCATGTTTCATTTTGCTGAGTTGGTCAGATAACGTCTGCGCTTGCGCCGCCATTTGGTTGCTTTGGCTGGTTTGGGTCGCTATGTTCTTTTCCAGCGCGGCAAGTTGGTGTTGGCCTATGTAAAGACTCAGCTTCCAGGCAAGGGCCAGTGCAACAAGGATGATAGCAAGTCCCGTCAGCCACTGCTTACTGGTCATGCACAGGAATGCAGCAGCGCGTTGGCCCAGGCTCATTTTGTTTGTCTGATAGCGCAGGCGCTGTGAAAACCAATTTTTAACTCCCTGCTCAATCAGTTTATCGTCGATGTCGGTTCCACTGGACTGATAGTAATCACGGATGCGTTGTGTAATTTTCTGGCGTAATTTGGGCAGATCCAAATGTTCGTCCAGTGCAATTCGCTGTGCATAGAGTGAGTCAATAATGGCCATGGCACCCAGTTGGTCGCTTAATTTAATCTCACTCATGGGCCACACTCCCGATGGTTGTGTTTAGGGCATAGATATCTTTCATCAGAAACTATCCGTAGTGCGGAACCCGCCACCGCCGGTTGAAGAGGAAGAACTGAAGCCACCACCGCTGCCGGAAGAGGAGGACGACGATGAAGATGAAGAACTATATCCGACGCCAGACGAATAGCTCCGCGCGGATGAATTTCCCCACGAACCGGACGAGGCTCTGGCAGTTGCCGATGGTGGCGGGAGTCGGTGGGTAATCATATCCAACTTATGCAATACCGCTTTCAGACTGATGGCACCGGACAGGTAGTTTTCAAACAGTTCCTCCGGTTTATCTGACCATCCCCACTGGTACTCATAAATCGGATTGTCATATCCCTGCGTCGAAAATTGATTGTTCAATTCGATGGCGGCAGTGGCACGGCGCTGGGCTAATTGAGCCTCGATCTCTTGCTGTAGCAGGTTTTCTTCGACCGATTTCTCTTCAAGCTGCAGTTCTCTCAGCTCTTCCAACAGGCGATCGTCAGTCGGCGTCTCGGTTTTCGCCACCAGAATATCCAGCTTATCCAAAGGCAATAAGGCCATTTGCGCCGAGAGCTGTGTGGTTATCTGGCTGTAAGTCTCACCTTCGCCCTGAGCGTATTCCTGCAGCTTATTTTGCTGGTTGCGGATTTCTTGTTGTGTGGAACTCAGTATTTTTTCTAGCGCGTTGAGATTCAGATACAGCGTGGGCAGCTGTAGATTCTTTTCGACGTCTTGTACATATTGTTGATATTCATTGGTCTGTTGCTTGGTTTGATTTTGCAGCTCCAGCAGACGCCGGGTAGATTCCTTTTGCAGTGACAGGAGCATCCGGTAATTGGCTGCGTTGTTGGGATAGTGGCTAATTCGTGCCAGCCAGCTATCGAGATTGCGCGACAGCGGCCAGGCTGAATATCCCGGTTGCCCATAGCTTTTTCTCTCCAGGAACATGAAAATGCGTTGCTGATGGTACTCCCCCAGCTTGGTGGTCGTTTCAGCCATTAATTCCTTATGGCTGTTTTCATGTTGGCTGACATCCTGACTGCTTTTAACCATCAACTGCCTGGCTGCTACAGCATCAATATTTTGTTCTAGTTGCCGATCCCGTACATCTTCTTGCCGATTTATTTCTTCATGCAGCTGTTGCAACTGAGCATGTCGGTTCTCGATTTCTTTCTCGCTGAGCTGTAAGGCGTGTTGAGACTGGGCAATCTCTTGCTGAAGTTTATTCAATAATTTCTGCACGTTTGCCATTTCGCCAACGCGAGGAGATTCTTTCAGCAATACTGTGGCCATCTGGTGATAGAGGCTGGCGATTTGCTGTTTCAGCACCAGTTGCAGGTGGCGAGCATCTGCCTGATTGATTTCAATTCCAGATAGGGCCGCTCTGGCCCGGTCCGATAGGGCTGCCAGTTTTCGGCCAAGTTCGTAGGCGTGCATCAATAACTCCGTGTCAGACCCCCTAATCATCCTGGTTGGAACCAATAAGGGGATCCCTTGTAAATTTAGCGGGATGTTTCTGCCTTGGTAATGACTTCGGTAAAACGACGTTTCCCATCTTCAACGACGGAGGCTAGCTCATTGGCATTGCTTGTCGCTTCGGTACGCAATTCCTCAATCATCCGGTAGCTGGACTCTTGGAATGAGACGATGGCATTAACCAAAGAGCGTACAGAATCGGCCTTGATGGTAGTGCCATAGCCGGCCCTCAGACCAACTTCAAGCTGCTTGCTACCCTGTGTCGCGATATTGCTTAGGCCATCATTGATACCCGCTTTCATCGCCTCCAGCGTTTCGGTGCTTTCGGCCAACCCCTGTAGCGACGTCATGGAGGCTGACAGGGCGGTAAAGACAATTTCGTTAGTGCTGAAGAAGGTGACACTTTGGCGGTAGACCCGCTCTTTAATGGCGTTAGTCTGTTGCAAACGAGCAAAAACGGCTTCGGCAGCGTTGTAGGCGATCATTAGATTATCCGCCAGGTCTTTGACAATCTGATAACGTTCGTCTTCTTTCTGCATGGCCCTCAATGCTTCATCACGTGTCAGCTCCAACTGGGCTCGGGTGATGTTGTCATCACTCTGCGATTGCTCAGTGGCAGCTTGAGCCGTCTGCAATAACTGGCGGCTTTGTTGTAAATTATCCTGCGCTGCGGTCAGTAAAGTTTGAGCATCGACATAGGCCTGTTTCAGACCAAATCGAAAATCCTGATAGGCTTCCAAAATGGCTTTTTCACGGCTGATTTGTTCTTCTGACGCTCTGGCCACTTCTAAATAGGTCTGTTTGATATCGTTGAAACGGTCGGGGATAGATCCGCGGCGCAGAGTCATCCAACCCGATTTCATACGTTCAATAACGTCAAGCTTGCCGTCCTCCAGCCAACCGACCATCTGAGTGGCATCTTTACGGATTGAATCAAATGCAGAGACGACTTTTGCCTGCCGATTGGCTACGTCCATGTTGCTGATGTTATCGCGCACCACGGCGTTAAAAGCGCTTTGCTGCTGTAGAGTACGGCCAATGGCGATCACGCGGTTATTGTCCAGATCGGCGACTGCATCCAGTAAGGACAGGATCGGGGAATCAGTTTCAGGCGAAAGGATAATCCCCAGTTTTTGCAACTTCTGAATGGCTTTGGTGGTGTACGAAGCCAGCGCGTTATTCATGATTAATTCCTTATTGGGACATATCCTGCCATTGAAAGTAAACGCATTATAGCGCCAGCCGGGGCATCTGTAATTACCGGTCCCGTCGTCAGATGCTTTGCCGATACTCGCTGTAGATTTCAAACAATAAGAAAACAAAAAATCCACGCCTTGGCGTGGATTTTAGAGTTTGGAGCAGAAGGCGAGGTTTAGACGTTAAACAAGAAGTTCATCACGTCGCCGTCTTTGACGATGTAGTCTTTACCTTCTGAACGCATTTTGCCGGCTTCTTTGGCGCCTTGCTCACCCTTGTAGGTGATAAAGTCTTCAAAGGCGATGGTCTGTGCGCGGATAAAGCCTTTCTCGAAGTCGGTGTGGATCTTACCGGCAGCCTGCGGTGCGGTAGCGCCAACCGGAATGGTCCAGGCGCGCACTTCTTTTACGCCAGCAGTGAAGTAGGTTTGCAGGTTCAGCAACTCGTAACCGGCGCGGATCACGCGGTTCAGACCTGGTTCTTCCAGACCCAGCTCAGCCATAAACTCGGCGCGGTCTTCGTCTTCCAGTTCGGCAATGTCGGATTCAACCGCAGCACACACGGCAACCACTACCGAGCCTTCGGTCGCAGCGATTTCGCGCACTTTGTCCAGGTACGGGTTGTTCTCATAGCCGTCTTCGTTGACATTGGCGATGTACATGGTTGGCTTCAGCGTCAGGAAGCTCAGGTAGCGGATCGCTGCACGGTCTTCATCAGTCAGATCCAGCGCACGCAGCATGCCGGCGTTTTCCAACTGTGGCAGGCATTTTTCCAGTGCGGCCAGTTCGGCTTTTGCGTCTTTGTCGCCGCCTTTGGCTTTCTTCTGTACGCGGTGGATAGCGCGTTCGCAGGTGTCCAGATCCGACAGTGCCAGCTCGGTATTGATGACGTCGATGTCGTCTGCCGGGTCAACCTTGTTGTTCACGTGGATGATGTTGTCGTTCTCGAAGCAGCGCACCACGTGGCCGATAGCTTCGGTTTCACGGATGTTGGTCAGGAACTGGTTGCCCAGGCCTTCGCCTTTGGACGCGCCTTTCACCAGGCCGGCGATGTCGACGAATTCCATGGTGGTTGGCAGGATGCGTTGAGGTTTGACGATCTCGGCCAACTGGTCCAGACGCGAATCGGGCATCGGCACCACACCGGTATTAGGTTCAATGGTGCAGAACGGGAAGTTGGCTGCTTCGATACCCGCTTTGGTCAACGCGTTGAACAGGGTGGATTTGCCTACGTTAGGCAAGCCGACGATACCGCATTTGAATCCCATGTTGTTATCACCTTAAATATCTTAACTATCAGCTGGTTAGGTTTAACCCACTGCATAAAGGACGAAATAATGGCGCCATTATACACGTAATGGCCGTTTTTCTCGATCTGGCTGTGTGCTGGGGGGCAAATGTGCTGGGAATGCCGGTTTTTGATTGAGATTTGGATCACATTTACACATACTGACACTTCTGATTAACCTACAGGAAACGCGCCGGATGCACTTCTTGCCCAGTCCACCCTGAGTTGCCCCCTCCTGAGGTTCGCCGCGCCATGCGGTTCCGGTTCCCGTGCTGCGGGAATGTGTTTTATCTGTCAGAAGTGAATAATCCATGTTTAACCTGAACAATTTCAGGCTGTCGGCCGTCAAGAACGAGGTGCTGGCGGGCTTTGTGGTGGCCGTTTCCATGATCCCCGAAGCGGTCGGCTTTTCGCTGGTCGCCGGACTTTCCCCGATCGTTGGGTTGCATACCGCCTTTATTATCGGCCTGGTAACTGCACTGTTTGGCGGCAAGCCGGGTATGGTGTCGGGCGCGGCCGGTTCGATCGTGGTGGTGCTGATGAGCCTGGCGGCGCAGCACGGTATGGGATACGTACTGTGGGCGACGATTTTCGCCGGGGTGATCCAAATCCTGATTGGCGTTTTCCGGCTGGGCAAGTTTATTCGTCTGGTACCGTTGCCAGCCATTCACGGTTTCGTCAACGGCCTGGCTATTGTCATTATGCTGGCGCAATTGCATATGATTGCCGGGCAGGGGCTGCTGATGTACGCACTGGTGGCGTTGGCGATCCTGGTGGTAGTGCTGTTCCCACGGCTGACCCGGGTGATCCCGGCTTCGTTAGCGGCATTGATTGTGGTTTCCGCTCTGGCGATTGGTTTTAACCTGCATACCTTGCGGGTTGGTGATTTGGCGGATATCTCCGGCGCTTTGCCGCATTTCAGCCTGCCGATGGCGCCGTTCAATCTGGAAATGCTGAAAGTGGTGTTGCCGTATGCCCTGGTGATCGCTCTGGTGGGGCTGATTGAATCGTTGCTGACCATGACGGTGCTTGATGAAATGGGCGGCAAGAAGGGTAACGGCAACCGCGAGAGTATCGCTCAGGGCGCGGGCAACACCATTTGCGGTCTGTTTGGCTGCTTTGCCGGTTGCGCGATGATTGGTCAGTCGATCATCAATTTCACTTCGGGCGGGCGCGGGCGCATTTCTGGCGTTGTCGGCGCGATACTGCTGATCCTGTTTGTGGTCAGCCTGTCGGGCTATATCGGCCTGCTGCCGGTAGCGGCACTGGCTGGGGTGATGCTGGTGGTGTGTTACAACACCTTTGAATGGAGTTCGCTGCGCCGGGTACGTCGGATGCCGAAGGCGGATGCGCTGGTGATGCTGCTGGTCACCCTGATCACTATCTTTACCGATCTGGCGATGGCGGTGATCAGCGGGGTGATTATCTCGGCGCTGGTATTTGCCTGGCAGCAGGCGCGTATTCGTGTGCGTCAGCATCGGGTGGAGGGCGAAGTTGCGGTGTACCAACTGGACGGTCCGCTGTTCTTTGGTTCCACCGCGGCCTTTGCCGAACTGTTCGAGCCGAAAAACGATCCGCAAAACGTGGTGCTGGATTTTGCCGGTACCCGGGTGATGGATTCCAGTGGGGTAGAAGCGATTGATAAGCTGACGGCGCGCTATCTGGCGGCAGGGAAAACCATTCGCTTGCGTCATCTGAGCGGCGACTGCGTGCGTTTGTTAAAGCAGGCCGGCCCGTTTTGCAGCCATGAACTGGACGATCCGCAATATTACGTGGCGGAAGAAGGCTATCAGACCGATGACACTAACGTCGGTGAGGAAACCTTCAAACTGCGAACCTAAGCCTGTCAGCAGCGGGCGCGATGCCCGCTGCAAGCGCTGTCAGGCCTGCGCCTTAAAGCTGTGCAGGCGGCGAACGGTTTTTTCCAAACCGTCAGTCAGCAAGACTTCTGTGCAACGCGCGGCTTCATCGATCGCTTCATCAATCATTTTTTGCTCGCTGGCCGGTGGCTTGCCGAGCACGAAACCCACCACCTTGTTTTTATCGCCCGGATGGCCAATGCCAATGCGCAAGCGATAGAAGTTCGGGTTATTGCCGAACTTGCTCTGAATATCTTTCAGCCCGTTGTGCCCGCCGTTGCCGCCACCCAGTTTGATTTTTGCAACACCGGGTGGAATATCCAGCTCGTCATGCGCCACCAGAATTTCGTCCGGCTCAATACGGTAGAAGTTGGCCATGGCCAGCACGGCTTTGCCACTGAGGTTCATAAAGGTGGTGGGCACCAGCAGCCGCACGTCATGACCGGCCAAATTCAGCCGGGCGGTGTAGCCGTAGAATTTGCTCTCTTCCTTCAACTGCTGGTTATGGCGCTGGGCCAATAAATCGACGTACCAGGCGCCGGCGTTGTGTCGCGTCTGGGCATATTCAGCACCCGGATTCGCCAGGCCGACTATCAATTTAATACTGCTCACGGGGAGATTCGCTATGATCGAGATAATGGAAAGGGCATTAGTCTACCTGCCTGCGCCGCGAATGACAAAATCCTGATGTGGTGCGTGGTGTTAGTGGGGGGATATCTTCAGCCTGGCGAGTAATTCATTAGCGGAATCATTCAATTTGTTAACTAATTACTTGCCAAAAGTAAAGTTTTGTCATGCTTTCTTTACCATTTGTGATCGCCTACGCAATCACCTTGTCGAGCCAGGGGCTATACTTAACTTATCAAAGTGGGTTAACCATTTACTGAGTTATCCCGGTTGGCCAATGGCACTATGGAGGTGGCATATGAAACGTAGAAACGTGAACAAAATGGGTAACTTTTTTATGGGGCTGGGGCTGGTGGTGATGATCGTCGGCGTGGGATACAACATTCTTGCTGAAGTATCACAGTTTAATTTGCCACAGTTTTTCGCCCATGGCGCAATCATGAGTATCTTCGTGGGCGCGTTGTTATGGCTGGTCGGTGCGCGTATCGGCGGGCGTGAGCAGGTGGCGGATCGTTACTGGTGGATAAAACATTTTGATAAACGCTGCCGTAACGATAACCATCGTTCGTCACATTGATTAAAAAAACAAAAGGGAATCGGCGTTACGGCAAGGGAGAACTGCCGCGTATTTAGGTCTAAGGTTATGTTCGACTACCCGTAGAAAACCCGTTGCTGCTGATGCACCAACGGGTTTTTCTTTTTTCTGCTGGCGGAAAATCAATCGATCGATCCGGTACGGCAGGGCACCGCACCGAAAAGAAGTCTGATTAATGCTCGAACATCGCAGAAATTGACTCTTCATTGCTGATACGACGGATGGCTTCAGCCAACATGCCGGACAGCGTCAGAGTACGTACGTTTTTCAGTGCCTTGATTTCTGCAGACAACGGAATGGTGTCGCAGACAATCACTTCATCAATCACCGAGTTCCTGATGTTTTCCACAGCGTTACCGGAGAAGATCGGGTGTGTCGCGTAGGCAAATACGCGCTTGGCACCACGTTCTTTCAACGCTTCAGCGGCTTTACACAAGGTACCACCGGTGTCGATCATGTCGTCAACCAGCACGCAGTCACGGCCTGCCACATCACCAATGATGTGCATCACCTGAGAAACGTTCGCACGTGGGCGGCGTTTGTCGATGATAGCCATATCGGTATCGTTCAGCAGTTTGGCGATAGCGCGGGCGCGCACTACGCCGCCGATGTCCGGGGAAACCACGATTGGGTTCACCAGATTCTGTTGCAGCATGTCTTCGAGCAGGATCGGGCTACCGAACACGTTATCTACCGGAACATCGAAGAAGCCTTGGATCTGTTCAGCGTGCAGATCTACCGTTAAAACGCGGTCAACCCCTACACTGGAGAGGAAGTCGGCGACAACTTTGGCGGTGATTGGCACACGAGCAGAACGCACGCGGCGATCCTGGCGGGCATAGCCGAAGTAAGGGATAACAGCAGTAATACGACCTGCGGAGGCGCGACGCAGGGCATCTACCATAACAACCAGTTCCATCAGGTTGTCGTTGGTAGGGGCACAGGTGGACTGGATGATGAAAATATCACCGCCGCGTACATTTTCGTTGATTTGCACGCTCACTTCGCCGTCGCTAAAACGACCTACTGCGGCGTCACCAAGGCTGGTGTACAAACGGTTGGCAATACGTTGTGCTAGTTCCGGGGTGGCGTTACCAGCAAAAAGCTTCATATCAGGCACGAGAAGAACCTCAGGCATGCGTCCAGAGAAGATATTGTCATTCGGCCTCCGCCAAGGGGCAGTTAGCGATGCCGACGCAATATCATACGGGTGTGTAAAAAAAATTTGAAACCGCAGCGGCGCAGGGATTACAGGGCCAGGTGTGAACGACTCTGCGCAGCGAAACGAGAACTACGGTTCAATCTGCCCGGAACGAATGCGATGTAGGGGAGAGACGTTAACGCCACGCGCTACAAAACCACGTATCCACTCCGGGGCTTGATTTAACACCTGACGGGCGGCGGTTTCTGTGTCGAATTCAGCAAACACACAAGCACCTGTGCCAGTCAGGCGTGACGGCGCGTATTCTAACAGCCAAGAAACAAGCTGTTCAACCTCGCGAAAACGTTTTCTTGCTATTGGTTCGCAATCATTTGCGTAAGTTGCCTGTAACAGCACATTTAACGGGCGAACCGGGGTGTCTCTTTTTAATTCTGCATCGCCAAAAATGACCGGGGTAGGGATGCTGACCCCCGGATGGGCCACCAAATACCACTTTTCCTGTGGATTGGCCGGTTGCAAACGCTCACCGATCCCTTCAGCAAAGGCCGCATGCCCAAGGACGAACACCGGCACGTCAGCACCGAGGACCAGCCCCAGTTCCGCCAGTTGTTGGTCGCTCAAGCCACAGCGCCACAGTTCATTCAGCGCCACTAACACCGTGGCGGCGTTGGAAGACCCGCCACCCAGTCCGCCCCCCATCGGCAGACGTTTATCGATGCTGATGTCGGCACCGCGTGGGGCGGTGTTTAGCCCGTGACGATCGCAATGCTGTTGCAGCAGACGGGCGGCACGGACGATCAGGTTTTGCTCATCCGGCACCCCGGCCACCGGGGTTAGCAGATGGATACTGTCATCCTGCCGCGCGTCGATGGTCAGGGTGTCGCCGTAATCCAGAAACTGGAACAGCGTTTGCAGCAGGTGGTAGCCATCTTCGCGTTGGCCGGTTATGTACAAAAACAGATTGAGTTTAGCTGGCGATGGCCACTGACGGATCATTTAAGCGTCCAATTGTCCATTTTCAGTTTGATGCGCTGGTCACCCTGTTTCAGCTCCAGGCGGCTTGGCAGCTGTGGCTTGAGGCTGTTGTTGTAGTCCTGGTAGTCGACGGTCCAGGTCTGGCTACCTTGTTGGTAGGTCAGCGAGTTCAGGCGATATTGGTCATCGAGCTTGAAGTCGTTGGCCTCACCCGGCAGACCGAGCATCCACTGGCGCAGGTTATCCAGCGGGATTGCCATGCCGGTCAGCTTGCGGATCATTTCTTCGGCGTTATCACTGACATAGCGTTTGCCCTGATTGTCCGTCAACTGCACCACGTTTTTCTGTACGTTGAGGTCAAGCTCGGTGCTGCCAAGCGGGTTGGTCAGCAGCAGGCGGTAACGATCCGGCGAATATTGTTGCCAGAAGAAGCGTGCGTAGACTTTTTTCTGGTCTGACAGGTAGGCGAAAGAGCCCCGGGTTTGATATTGGTCAAGCTGTTGCACCGCTTGCTCGTGGGCACGCCACTGTGGCGACGTCGGGCTGGTGGCCGGGCCGCTGGGTTTGGTGGTGGTACAGGCGGCCAGTACCAGACTGGCCAATGGGATCAGGCGTAGCAAACTAACTTTGCGGATTGGCATAACTTTCTCTTGTCCTTTTGTCCTTGCGGGCACGCACAGCGAGACGTGGGTATCTGCATTTACGCTAGCGGGGCAGCGCCGGTACGTCAATTTTTTGCTGCATCGCGTTGAATATTCCGGGCTTTGTTACCGCTATTGGGCGCGGGATTATGCGGTGTCTTTGCTGATAAGATTAACACAATCGCTCCGCCGTGCTGCTCTGGGCGCAAGAATATCTCTGGGGCGGGGCGTTACTGCCGTTAGTGTTTGGTTGATGTAGGGGACGGTATACTGCAAGGGTCTATCCCGGGGGAGAACAGAAGGTTATGAAACTTGCCGTCCGAATCATTATTTCGCTGTTGTGCCTTGCGGGCTCGGCATTTTTCTATCTGCAGGCCAAGCATGTTTTTTGCCAACAGGTCTCTTTCCTGCTGGATCCTACCTATCGCTGCGGCACTTTGGGCTGGTAAGCGCCGAATATTTGATCGTTACCGCTCTTCAGGTCGCCCCGTTTTACTGAATACTGTGCGGAATATCGCATACTGCACTAAAATTCAGTATGTTATGTCGTCAAATTATTACTCATCTTGTTGTATTTATAACTAATCACTCATTGATGCTGTCTATTTCAGCGATTGGACGGAAGATGCGGTTGTGCCTTTTATTGATCCCGCGCATCAAGTAGAATGCCGTTCAACGAGAACCCGTACCAAAAGAAGTATTACTCGAAGCAATGACCCTGCTGGCGTTAGGTATTAATCACAAAACCGCTCCGGTTTCTCTGCGTGAAAGGGTGACCTTCTCCCCAGAGTCTATCGAACAGGCGCTTACCAGCTTGCTCCAACAACCGTTGGTGCAGGGCGGTGTCGTGTTGTCTACCTGCAACCGCACCGAACTGTATCTTAGCGTGGAGCAACAGGAACATATTCACGAACAGCTGGTCACCTGGCTGTGTGAGTACCACCGCCTGCGTCCGGAAGAAGTGAGTAAAAGCCTGTACTGGCATCACGGTGATGAAGCCGTCAGCCACCTGATGCGCGTGGCCAGCGGGTTGGATTCGCTGGTGTTGGGCGAGCCGCAAATCCTCGGGCAGGTGAAGAAAGCTTTTGCCGAATCCCAACGCGGGCAGTCACTGTCGGGTGAGCTCGAACGTCTGTTCCAAAAATCCTTCTCCGTCGCCAAACGCGTACGTACCGAAACCGAAATCGGTGCCAGTGCGGTATCCGTGGCCTTTGCCGCCTGTACCCTGGCGCGCCAAATCTTCGAATCCCTTGCCGAACTGAACGTATTGTTGGTGGGCGCCGGTGAAACCATTGAGCTGGTGGCGCGTCATCTGCGCGAACACAAAGTGCGGCATATGATTATTGCCAACCGCACCCGCGAACGCGCTCAACTGCTGGCGGACGAAGTTGGCGCAGAAGTGATTACCTTGCCGGAAATCGACGAACGCCTGGCGGACGCCGACATTATCATCAGTTCTACCGCCAGCCCGCTGCCGATCATCGGTAAAGGGATGGTGGAGCGAGCGCTGAAAGCGCGCCGCAATCAGCCAATGCTGTTGGTGGATATTGCCGTACCGCGCGATATCGAACCGGAAGTGGGCAAGCTGGCCAACGCCTATTTGTACAGCGTGGACGATCTGCACGCCATCATTCAAAGCAACCTGGCGCAGCGCAAGGCCGCGGCGGTGCAGGCTGAGTCGATTGTTCAGCAGGAAAGCATCAACTTTATGGCCTGGCTGCGCTCACAGGGCGCAGTAGAAACCATCCGCGACTACCGCTCGCAGGCCGATCAGATCCGTGCGGAAATGGAAGCCAAAGCCTTGGCCGCCATTGCGCAGGGCGCGGACGTGGAGCAGGTTATCCACGAGCTGGCCCACCGGCTGACCAACCGTCTTATTCATGCCCCTACCAAATCCCTCCAACAGGCCGCCGGCGATGGCGACGTGGAGCGGTTGCAAATATTACGCGACAGCCTTGGGCTGGATCAGCATTAGTTTTCTCTTTATTAACAGGGTTTAATACCACGCATGAAGCCTTCTATTGTTGCCAAACTGGAAGCGTTACAAGAGCGCCATGAAGAAGTGCAGGCGTTGCTCGGCGATGCCGGCGTTATTGCCGAGCAGGATCGGTTCCGCGCATTGTCGCGCGAATATGCACAGTTGACCGATGTCAGCCGCTGTTTCCTTGAATGGCGTAAGGTGCAAGACGATCTGGCCACGGCAGAAATGATGCTGGATGACCCGGAAATGCGCGAAATGGCGCAGGAAGAGCTGAAAGACGCCAAGGCGGCGACGGAAGAACTGGAGCAGCAATTACAAGTGCTGCTGTTGCCGAAAGATCCGGATGATGAGCGCGATTGCTTCCTGGAAGTGCGTGCCGGTACCGGCGGCGACGAAGCGGCGATCTTCGCCGGCGATTTGTTCCGTATGTACAGTCGTTATGCAGAAACGCGTCGCTGGCGCGTCGAGATCATGAGCGCCAACGAAGGCGAGCACGGCGGCTATAAAGAAGTGATTGCCAAGGTTTCTGGCGATGGCGTTTTCGGCCAATTGAAATTTGAATCTGGCGGTCACCGTGTACAACGCGTGCCGGAAACCGAGTCGCAGGGGCGTATTCATACCTCCGCCTGTACCGTGGCAGTGATGCCGGCGGTGCCGGAAGCCGAACTGCCGGAGATCAATGCCGGCGATCTGAAAATCGACACCTTCCGTTCCTCCGGTGCCGGTGGCCAGCACGTTAACACCACCGACTCGGCAATCCGTATTACCCACTTGCCGACCGGCATCGTGGTGGAGTGTCAGGACGAACGTTCACAGCACAAAAACAAAGCCAAGGCGATGTCGGTGTTGGGCGCGCGTATCCGTGCCGCCGAAATGGCCAAGCGCCAGCAGGCAGAGGCCTCAACCCGTCGCAACCTGTTGGGCACTGGCGACCGTTCCGATCGCAACCGCACCTATAACTTCCCGCAGGGGCGAGTGACTGATCACCGCATCAACCTGACGCTGTACCGTCTGGACGAGGTGATGGAAGGCAAGCTGGACATGCTGATCCAACCGATTGTGCAGGAATACCAGGCCGACCAGCTCGCCGCGCTGTCCGCTGAGCCAGAGTAATGGACTATCAATGCTGGCTGAAGGCGGCGGTTGCCCGGTTGAGGCAGAGCGAAAGCGCCCGACGTGATGCAGAAATCCTGCTGGGTTTTGTGACCGGCCGGGCCAGAACCTTCCTGATGGCGTTCGGCGAAACGTTGCTGACGCCGCAACAACAGGAACAGTTGGAAAGATTGCTGGCTCGCCGCGAACGTGGCGAACCGGTGGCTTACCTGATCGGCGAACGTGAGTTTTGGTCGCTACCGCTGTCGGTATCACCGGCGACCCTGATCCCGCGTCCGGACACCGAATGCCTGGTGGAACTGGCGCTGGAACGCTTGCCGTCATCCTCTTGCCACATCCTCGATCTCGGCACCGGCACCGGTGCCATTGCGCTGGCGCTGGCCAGCGAACGCCCGGACTGCAAGGTCATAGGTGTTGATTTACAGCCTGAAGCGGTGGCGCTGGCGCAGCATAATGCGCAGAAGCTGAAGATCGGCAACGCACAATTCCTTCAGGGCAGTTGGTTTGCGCCGCTGGCTGGCCAGACTTTCGCCCTGATCGCCAGTAATCCTCCTTACATTGACGCCGCCGATCCGCATCTGGCGCAGGGCGACGTACGTTTTGAGCCCAGCAGCGCACTGGTCGCGCAGCAGCATGGCTTGGCGGATTTGTCCGCTATCGTGCAGCAGGCACCGCACTATCTGGAGTCTCAGGGCTGGCTGCTACTGGAACATGGCTGGCAGCAGGGTGAGAGCGTGCGCGCACTGCTGCAGGCCGCCGGTTTTATTTCGATCGCTACCCGCCGTGATTACGGAGATAACGATCGCGTGACGTTTGGCCAATGGCCGCAGCAGTAACTGAAAACCAACAATAACAAAGCACACAGCGAATAAATAAAAGGAAGCAATATGGCAGTCTACTCGGCGTTAAAACATCTGCATTTGTTGACGGTCACTATCAGTATTGTCTTGTTTGTGCTGCGCTTTTTCTGGAAATGGCGTAATTCCGCCATGATGAACAAGCGCTGGGTGAAGATAACGCCGCACATAAATGATACGGTGTTGTTCGCCAGTGGTATTGCGTTGGTGGTGATGTTCAAGTTTTATCCGCTGCTGGGTATGGACTCGTGGCTGACCGAGAAGCTGTTTGGCGTTATTATCTATATCCTGCTTGGCTACGTCGCATTGGGCAAGAAGACCAAAAACCAGAACCTGCGCACCCTGGCGTTTGTGCTGGCGTTGGGCTGTCTGTACCTGATAATTAAACTTGCCACGACGAAAATACCGTTTCTGATGGGATACTTATGAGTAGCATTGCTGATTTTGAATTTAACACCGCGCTGCTGAGCGCGGGCGTGATCCTGGTTTCGCAGTCCGTGCGGCGAGATTTCCCCACCGCCGAGGTCGAACGTAAGCTGCAACAGCTGGTCGACGACGCGCGTGCGGCGATGCCGAAGGATCTCAGCCAGGAACAGCAACTGGACGCACTCATTGAATTGTTCTTCAAAACCTGGGGTTTTGGCGGCGCCGGTGGCGTGTATCGCCTGTCCGACGCGATTTGGCTCGACAAGGTGCTGGAAGGGCGCCAGGGCACGCCGGTCTCGCTCGGCACCATTTTCCTGCACATCGCCGCGCATCTGGATTTACCGCTGCTGCCGGTGATTTTCCCCACCCAACTGATCCTGCGGGCAGACTGGCTGGATGAAGAGATGTGGCTGATCAACCCGTTGAACGGTGAAACGCTGAACGAGCATCAGCTGGAAGTGTGGATCAAGGGCAACCTGGGTCTGGGCGCCGAGTTGGAAGACGACGATCTCGATGAGTCAGAAAACGTCATGGTGGTGCGTAAGATGCTGGATACGCTGAAAGCTGCCCTGATGGAAGAAAAACAGATGGAAATGGCATTGCGCGCCAGCGAAACGGTGCTGTGTTTCGATCCGGATGACCCGTACGAAATCCGCGACCGTGGGCTGATTTACGCCCAGTTGGAATGCAACCATATTGCCATTTCCGATCTCAATTATTTTGTCGAACAGTGTCCTGAAGATCCGGTCAGCGAAGTGATCAAAGTACAGATCCACTCGATTGAACCGAAACAGGTCACGCTGCATTAATTCATTTGATTTAACATCAACAAAGGCGAAAGCATGAAACAGAAAGTGGTTAGCATTGGTGACATCAACGTAGCGAACGATCTGCCGTTTGTGCTGTTTGGCGGTATGAACGTGCTGGAATCGCGCGATCTGGCGATGCGCATTTGCGAACACTACGTCATCGTGACGCAAAAACTGGGCATCCCTTACGTTTTCAAAGCCTCTTTTGATAAAGCCAACCGTTCTTCTATCCACTCGTACCGCGGACCGGGCCTGGAAGAGGGGATGAGGATCTTCGAAGAAATTAAAAAAACCTTCGGCGTGAAAACCATCACCGACGTGCATGAAGCCTCACAGGCGCAGCCGGTGTCCGAAGTGGTTGACGTGATCCAGCTGCCAGCGTTCCTGGCTCGCCAGACCGATCTGGTGGAAGCAATGGCGAAAACCGGTGCGGTAATCAACGTCAAGAAACCTCAGTTCGTTAGCCCAGGCCAAATGGGCAATATCGTCGACAAGTTCAAGGAAGGCGGCAACGACAAGGTGATCCTGTGCGATCGCGGCAGCAACTTTGGTTACGATAACCTGGTCGTCGACATGCTCGGTATCAACGTGATGAAGAATGCCACTGGCGGCCATCCGGTGATCTTCGACGTGACCCATGCTCTGCAAACCCGTGACCCATTTGGTGCTGCATCTGGCGGTCGTCGTGCGCAGGTTGCCGAACTGGCGCGTGCCGGTATGGCGGTAGGTTTGGCGGGGCTGTTTATCGAAGCACACCCAGAGCCGAACAGCGCCAAGTGTGATGGCCCGTCCGCATTGCCGCTGGACAAGCTGGAGCCGTTCCTGGTGCAGATGAAGGCCATCGACGATCTGGTGAAGAGCTTCCCAGAGCTGGATACCAGCAACTAAGTGCGATAAGTAAACTCTCAGACGGTTGATAAGGCCTGTTATTAGGGAGAGCGTGCCGATGGGGTCGTAGCAACTTTAGTTGCCGGAGCGCCCCACGGTGCGCTAGGCCCGAGTATCTCGGGCTTAAAGACGATTTGATGAATATATTAAAGCCCGACTTGTCGGGCTTTTAGTTTTTCAGGTGTTTAGCGCTGTCAGCGCCTCGGGGAGCGTTGCGTAGAAATGCAGTTTCCCCTCAATCGGTTGTACCCGTGCCCGCGCCAGCGTTTTCAACGGCTGGAACGGCATATCGGTGATCACCAGTTGCTTGCCTGGGGGCAGGGCTTCGATAAAGCGCTGCAGGGCATCCAGCCCCCCGGCGTCCAGCACCGGTACTGCATCCCACTGCAAAACAATCACGTCATAGCTTTCACTGCGCACCAGTAGCTCATTAAAAATGCGCTCGGCGGCGGCGAAGAATAACGGACCATTCACCCGCAGTACCAGACGGCCGTTTTCGGCGCTCAGCTCACTCAGGCGCGTCATGCGTGCAATGCGGCGCATAAACAGCAGCGAAGCCAGCACGATGCCCACGGTAATGGCGATCACCATGTCGAACAGCACCGTCAGCGACAGGCACAGCAGCATCACCAGAATGTCGTCTTTCGGCGCCCGCCGCAGCAGGTAAACCACCTTGTGGGCTTCACTCATATTCCAAGCGACCATCAGCAGCAGCGACGCCATTGCCGCTAGCGGCAGCCAGGACAGCCACGGCGCCAGCACCAGCAGCGCCAACAGCACCAGCAACGCATGGATAATGGCGGACACCGGTGAAGTCGCCCCGGCGCGCACGTTAGCCGCAGAACGCGCAATGGCGGCGGTGGCGGTAATGCCACCAAAGAACGGAGCGATGATATTGCCCGCGCCCTGGCCGATAAGCTCGGTATTGGAGTTGTGCTTCTTGCCGGTCATGCCATCCAGCACCACGGCACACAGCAGGGATTCAATCGCACCCAGCATGGCCATGGAGAACGCCGCCGGCAGCAGGGCGGAAATCGTCTGCCAACTCAGAACCATCGGCTTGCCGTCACCGGCCGGCAGGTCCCACGGCAGCATCAACTGCGGCAGAATGGGCGGGATGCCATGGCCCTGAGTGCCGTCGGCCAGCAGGTAACTGAAGCGAGAGCCGATGGTGGCCACCGGGTGGTCAAACATCGCCAGAATGCCCATCACCGCGGTGCCTGCCAGCAATGCGGGTAAATGACCTGGCACCCGCAGGCCAAGCTTCGGCCAGAATATCAGGATCAACAGGGTCACCGCGCCGATCAGCGTATCGCCGATGTCCAACGTAGGCAGCGCCTGCAGTAGGGCGTAGACCTTACCTACATAGTGTTCCGGCACTTGCGCCATTTGCAGACCGAAGAAATCCTTCACCTGCATGGTGGCGATGGTAATGGCAATACCGGAGGTGAAGCCCAGCGTCACCGACAGGGGAATATATTCAATCAACCGGCCGAAGCGAGCCAACCCCATGAGCACCAAAAACAGCCCGGAAAGCAGAGTCGCAATCAGCAGGCCAGACAGGCCAAACTGCTGCGAAACCGGATAAAGGATCACCACAAAGGCGGCGGTGGGGCCGGAAACGCTGTAGCGTGAGCCGCCGCTAATGGCGATGACAATCCCGGCGACTGCCGACGTGTACAAGCCATATTGAGGCGGGACGCCGCTGGCAATCGCCAGTGCCATTGCCAGGGGGATAGCGATAATACCGACGGTGACGCCGGCGATGGCGTCTTTTAGCAGGCGTTGCAGGGAATAAGGATCTCGCCAACAGGCGTCAATCAATGCGCTGAACGGCCGAATGCCGTTAATTTCATGCGTTTTCATCTAAGGTGTAAACCAAGTCTATAAAAGAGAACGGAATGGCGGGCCGGAGGCGGTCCGTCTCGAATAGCTGATAGACACCATACGCCTGTTGCGACGGTGATTCCTAGATATACATCAATGCGCTGCGGAAAATCAGAATCAGGCTCTTTCAAAAAGGCAGTAAATTCCAGGGGGTAGGCTGGCCGCGGCTCTGGCGGCCAGCCCGGATAGAATAGAGGGGCTTTTGCTGCTTAATGTACCGCTGGCAGGGATAAGCCGAGAAAACGGGCCAGGGTGCCAACCAGCAGATTATGGTCTTCCAGCTGTGGCGAGCCGGAAATACTGATGGTGCCGATGCAGCCAAGCCCGGTCAAATTAACCGGGAAGGCACCGCCGTGCGCTGAGTAGTCGCGTATGCTCAGGCCATAGCGTTCTTCCAGCGTCGATTGCCGCTGTTGCAGACGCAGGCCGATAGCATAAGAACTCTTGTGGAAGTGATTCACCACGTTGCGTTTACGTCGCACCCAGTCGGCAATATCGGGCGTGGTACCGGGCATGGCGTAATAAAACAGCGTTTGCCCCGCAAGCTGGATCTCAATGGCGATTGACAGGTGGCGCTGCTCTGCGGCGGATTTCAAGGCCACGCCCAGTTCCCAGGCGGTGTTATGGTCAAAATGACTGAAGGTCAACGCCGTTTCCTGTTTGGACAGCGCGTGCAAATCATCATCGATATTCATGCTTGTTCCTCCTCTCTAGGTGGCTAACAGACTATCCTGAACCGCTGAAGTGGGATAGATACCTTGGAAATAACATAGAACTGCTAATCTATTATTAAACTGGGTAATATATGCCATGCCGAAATGGATGAGACAGGGAGCCGTTCTCAAATTCGTGACTAACTAGCCTGTCGACTCCCTGGAGCCTGCCAAATATTTATGACTTACGTTGCTTCCATTCCTGCCCTGTATAGCGACGCGTGCATTACCTACGCCACCCTGTCGGTCAGTTATTTTGCCCTCAGCAAAAACTCGCCCTTTTCCTATCAGTCGGAACGCTGGAAACGCCTGCTTTTTGGCCTGATGGCCGGGCTGGCGGTGTTGCTTTTGAACCAGAACCAACTGGAGTTGATCGGCAACGTGCATTACAGCTTTGCCATGATCCCGATGATATTGGTCACCTTCTATGGCGGCGCGATCAGCGGACTGGCGTGTTATCTGATGTTGTTGGCGTTGAGCGGTGGGTTTACCGTCGATAACCTGTTTATCGGTTCGATCATCATTCCCCTGCTGCTGTCGCGGGTCTGGCTGAGAAAGTCGAACCGGGTGTTTTATCTGGCTATCGGCTTGATTGCGCTATACCGCATCACGGTGGTCTGGTACCTGGTTGATATGCGGACGCTGTGGCTGGATGTGTTGCTGTATCAGGCTATCTCGGCCCTGTGCCTGGCCATTTGCTATCATGCGCTCAATTTCAAAGAGCGGCATATCCGCGCCTATTTCTCGATGCGCGATAAAGCCACCATTGACAGCCTGACCCACATCAGTAACCGCGCCAGCGTTGACAACCGGTTGATGGCGCAATACGCAGAACGGCGTCCCTGCGGGCTAATGATCCTCGATCTGGATAATTTTAAGCGTATCAATGATACCTACGGTCATTTGGCCGGGGATCTGCTGTTGACTCAGGTCGGCCAACTGTTGAAAAACAGCGTGCGTAGCGAAGATTTTGTCGGTCGCTATGGGGGAGAGGAATTTATGGTAATTACCGCCAGCTACGATCCGGCGGTGATTGGTGGGGTGGCGGAACGGATCCGTCACAACATAGAGGCAAGGGTATTTTCGCTGGATGCGGGCCGCGAGACGCGGATCACCATTTCTATCGGTGCGTCACTGTATCTACCCGGTATGGCGATAGATAAAGCGATAGAGGTGACGGATGAAGCGCTGTATGACGCCAAACGTCGGGGGAAAAATCAGGTGGTCTGTAGCCGGTTGATGCAGTACTCACCGCTCGGCGACGGCTTTCGGCATCGATAGCCCCCTCCTGACGAATTCAGGAGGGGTCATGGATCAGGCGGCCAGCGTATGCTCGCGGAATGCGCTCAGCAGTTCCTCGGTAAACTTCAGGCGTTTCTGGCGATCGGTCAGATCCAGCATAAATTTCAGCTTGCTCGGCCCATCCAGGCGATAGACCTGCGGATTGCTTTGCAATAGCCCAATCAAATAGCCAGGGTCGACCTTGTTTTTCTCGCCAAACTCAATAAATCCGCCGCGTTCATTGCCCTCGATGCGCTTGATCCCAAGCAGTTGGGCATGCTGACGCAGCGCAGCGCTTTGCAGCAGGTTACGCGCCGGATCCGGCAGCAGGCCGAAGCGGTCAATCAGTTCCACCTTCAGTTCTTCCAACTCACTGTCATTTTTCGCGCTGGCGATGCGCTTATAGAACGACAGCCGGGTGTTAACGTCCGGAATATAATCATCCGGCAGCAGGGCCGGCATACGCAGCTCCACTTCGGTCTGGTTACTGGTGAGATCTTCCAGCGACGGCTCGCGCCCGTGTTTCAATGCATCCACCGCGCTTTCCAGCAGTTCCATATACAGTGAGAAGCCGACGGTCGTCATCTGGCCGCTCTGGTCTTCACCGAGCAGCTCGCCCGCGCCGCGGATCTCCAGATCGTGAGTGGCCAGGGCAAAGCCGGCACCCAGGTCTTCCAGTGATGCGATGGCCTCCAGCCGTTTATGGGCGTCGGTGCTCATGGCTTTCGGGTTCGGTGTCAGCAGATAGGCATAGGCCTGATGGTGCGAACGTCCGACGCGGCCACGTAGCTGGTGAAGCTGGGCCAGCCCGAAGCGATCGGCACGCTCAATGATAATGGTATTGGCGCTGGGAATGTCGATGCCGGTTTCGATAATGGTGGTGCAGACCAGCACGTTAAAACGCTGGTGGTGGAAATCGTTCATCACCCGTTCCAGGTCGCGTTCACGCATCTGGCCGTGGCCGATGGCAATACGGGCTTCCGGCACCAGCTCTGCCAGTTTCTCTGCGGCTTTTTCGATATTTTCCACGTCATTGTACAGGTAGTAAACCTGCCCGCCGCGCAGCACTTCACGCAGGATAGCTTCACGTACCACCAGGCTGTCGTACTCGCGTACGAAGGTTTTTACCGCCAGACGACGAGCCGGCGGCGTGGCGATAATCGACAGGTCACGCATGCCACTCATGGCCATATTCAACGTACGTGGGATAGGCGTAGCGGTCAGCGTCAGGATATCCACATCGGCGCGCATTGCCTTGATGCGTTCTTTGTGGCGTACGCCGAATCGGTGTTCTTCATCGACGATCAGCAGCCCCAGATCTTTCCAGCGCAGATCGCTCTGCAGCAGTTTGTGGGTGCCGATGATGATGTCCACTTTGCCTTCAACGGCATCGTCCATCACCTGTTGCTGCTCCTTGGCACTGCGGAAGCGCGACATCATCTCAATGCGGATCGGCCAGGTGGCGAAGCGATCGCGGAAGTTGTCGAAATGCTGCTGTGCCAGCAGGGTGGTGGGCACCAATACCGCAACCTGTTTGCCGTTTTCCACCGCCAGGAAGGCGGCGCGCATCGCCACTTCGGTTTTGCCGAAGCCGACGTCACCGCATACCAGACGGTCCATGGCCAGTGGCTGGCACATGTCGCTCAGCACGGCGTTGATCGCCTGCTCCTGGTCCGGGGTGGTTTCAAACGGGAAGGCCTGGCAGAACAGTTGATACTGTTCGCGGTTATGTTTAAAGGCGAAACCGGTTTTGGCAGCGCGCTGGGCATAGATATCCAGCAATTCTGCCGCCACGTCCCGTACCCGCTCGGCGGCTTTTTGCCGTGCGCGCGACCAGGCATCACCGCCCAATTTGTGCAACGGCGCGTTATCGTCAGCGCCCCCGGCATAGCGGCTGATCAGATGCAGTGAAGAGACCGGGACGTAAAGTTTGTCTTCACCGGCATAGGACAGGATCAGATATTCGGCCTTGATACCACCGGCTTCCAGCGTGGTCAGGCCGACGTAACGCCCAACGCCGTGTTCCAGATGGACCACCGGCTGGCCTGGGTGCAGCTCAGCCAGGTTGCGGATCAGAACATCGGTATTAATGGTGCGGCGGTTGTCCTGCCGACGACGGCTGACGCGTTCACCGAGCAGATCGCTTTCGCAGATCAAGGCCCGGTTGCGCATGCCGTCGAGGAAACCACGTTCGGAGGCACCGACCATCATGTAGCGGCCCGCCGCCTCGGCCTGATCGAGATGCTGGATCAGCGAAGGGCGGAGCTTGATACGGCCGAGCAGGTCCTGCAGCGTTTCGCGGCGACCTTCACTTTCGACCGAGAAAATAACGCTGCCGTCAAAACTTTCAATAAAGTGGCGCAGGTTGTCCAGTGGCGCTTTCTGCTGGGCTTGCACCGCCAGATCCGGCAGTACGCGATAATCCAGATTGGTGTTACCGGCCTTGGCCGGCAGCTCTTCGGTTTTCAGCGCCATGCGCGGCCAGGCTTTCAACTCGCCAAACAGCGCATCAACCCGCAACCACAGGCTGTCCGGTGCCAGCAGCGGACGCATGGGATCGACTCGGCGGCTCTCGTAGCGCTGGTTAACGTCCTGCCAGAAGCGTTCGGCGGCGCTTTCCAGATTGCCGGTATTGACGATCAGCGTATTGTCCGGCAGGTAGCTGAACAGCGACGGCAGCGGTTGGCTGAAGAACAGCGGTTGCCAGTATTCGATACCGGCCGGCCAGGTGCTTTTGCTGACCTGCTGATAAATATGTTCGGCGTCGCGGCGCACCTCAAACTGCTCGCGCCATTGGCTACGAAACAGTTCGATGGCATTTTTATCCGTCGGGAATTCATGGGCCGGCAACAGGTTGATGGCGTCGACTTCGCTCAGCGTGCGCTGATTGTCGACATCAAAGGTGCGCAGGCTGTCGATCTCGTCGTCGAAGAAATCGATGCGGTAAGGTTCTTCGCTGCCCATCGGGAACAGATCGAGCAGTGCGCCACGGGTAGCGAATTCACCGTGCTCCATTACCTGATCGACGCTGCGGTAGCCGGCCTGCTCCAGTTGGGCGCGCAGTTTGTCACGTGACAGGCGCTGGCCTTTTTTCATCACCAGCGCGTGGCCGTGCAGGAACTCGTGCGGGCAAACGCGCTGCATCAGGGTATTGACCGGCAGAATAATGACGCCGCGCACCATGGTCGGCAGGTGGTACAGGCTCGACAGGCGGGCGGAGATGATTTCCTGATGCGGCGAGAAACTGTCGTAGGGCAAAGTTTCCCAGTCGGACAGCGTGGTCACCATTTGATCGGTAAACTGCTGAATTTCGTCGCGCAGCCGCAGGGCATTCTGCATGTCCGGGGCGATCAGCATCACCGGCCCGTTATGACGTTCGACGATCTCGGCGCATTCCACGGCACAGGCCGAACCGGTCAGTTGCCCCAGTTGGCGCAAATCGCCCGCGCGCTCAGGCAGGGAATAACGGGAGGGTGACGATGCGGAACGGTTACGGTTATCGGAGATGCTCATTAAGGTATCTTTAATCAATGTGTTAAATTTCGCCCCGGCACAAATAACACCGCGCCTTTACCCGGTAATTCTAGCCCACTGGGCAGTAAACTGACACAGGTAAAAACGCGAAGCTACAGTCTGTCGGTGGATATTTAACCGTCTGGCGGCACTATTCTTGTGCCGCCATGGCGAGATAGTCGGTGATTTTATCGACGTCGAGGTTGCCGCCGCTGACGATCACCCCGACCTTTTTGCCACGCAGATCGAGCAGCGAGTTCATCGCCGCCGCCGCGGCCAGACAGCCGGTTGGCTCGACCACCATTTTCATTCTTTCCATAAAGAAGCGCATCTGCCGACACAGCTGTGGGTCGCTGACCGTCAAAATATCCTCGACGTACTGTTGAATGATCGGGAAAGTCAACGCACCCACCTGTTGAGTCTGTGCGCCGTCGGCGATGGTCTTGGGGACCGGGATCTGTACCGGCTGGCCGCTGCGGAATGCCTGCTGCACATCATTACCCGCCTGTGGCTCCACGCCGAATACCCGGCAGCCCGGTGACCAGTGGTGTGCCGCCACCGCACTGCCGGCCAGCAAGCCACCGCCGCCGGTGCAGACCAGCAACACATCCAACGGCCCAACTTCCTCAATCAACTCTTTGGTGGCGGTCCCCTGGCCGGCAATCACCTGCGGATAATCATAGGGGGGCACCATCGTCAGGCCATGCTCGGCCGCCAGGCGCTGGGTAATGGCCTCCCGGTCTTCGCTGTGTCGCTGATAAATCACCACGTTGGCACCGTAACCCCGCGTTGCCGCCAATTTGGTGGCTGGCGCGTCGTGCGGCATCACTATGGTTACGCTGACCCCTAACTCCCGCGCCGCCAGCGCCATGGCCTGTGCGTGGTTGCCGGAGGAGAAGGCAATCACCCCAGCCTTGCGTTGCGCCTCACTCAATTGAGCAATTGAATTGTACGCGCCGCGAAACTTGAAGGCGCCAACGCGCTGGAAATTCTCGCATTTAAAGAACAACTGTGCGCCGGTATGGCGATCGGCCTGCTGCGAGGTCATGACTGGCGTGCGAATGGCATGCCCGTTCAGGATTTCTGCGGCGATAGAGATATCGGCGGCGGTAATACAGTGGGGCGTTGAACTCATGGCGACCTCGCGTAGGTGAAAGGTTGATTGATAACACGAAGATTTTAATTTACTCTTTGTAAAGTTATTGTCAAATGGTTAACTCAATGAACGATCTCAGGCAGGAAAATGCGCTGTTGCTGCGTGAAGCAGAAAAAATTGTTCAGGCACTGGGCACCATGTTTGCCCCCAGTTGCGAAGTGGTGCTGCACGATCTGACGCAGCCAGACCATGCTATCGTCGCCATCGCCAATAATCTGTCTAACCGTAGTATCGGCGACGCCGCCAGCGAAATGGGGCTGGAGCGTATTGCTTCGCCAGACTTCCCGGATGTGGTGCAAAACTATGCCAATGCCTTCCCGGACGGCCGCCCGGCCAAGAGCACGTCAATTGGCCTGCGCAACAGCCAGGGAGTCTATGTTGCCGCGATCTGCCTGAATCTGGACGTCTCGATCTTCAACAGCGCCACGGCCATCCTGCAACAATTGACCGCCGTAGTGCAGAGCACGCCACAGCCGGTTGCCGAAGGCGCACGTTCGTTGTCGGATATTGCCTCGGTGATCAATAACTTTGCCGCTTCGCATGCCAGCGCGCCACGCGCACTCTCTTCCGACCAGCGTTTTCAGGTGATCCAACTGTTAAAGCAACAGGGGTATCTGCAACTGCGCGGGGCAGCCACCATGGTAGCGGAAGCATTGGGTATTTCGCGGGTGTCGGTTTACAACCTGTTAAAGCGTGACGCCGGGTGACGTGCTGCCGTTCGGGGGATCGGCGGAATAAAAGGCGTCAGGGTGGTTCCCTAAACGGGGGGATATTGGATTGTTTCTTACTGAAATTATAATATTACACTTTAAGTTGAAGCGTATAGTAGTCATTTGAGGTTTAATAGCCGACGATAAGTATATAATTAGGCTGGGCGAGCCTAATTATAGAATTTATCGTTTTAATGGTTTTTTATTTTAGCCCTTTATTATAAACCAAGAAGGTAATGTCATTATAGTGGAGCGTTTTGTCTGGAGCTCCGAATTGTTTTTTCATCCCATCAATGCATGGTTCTATTTTTGGACAGGTTTCTGCATCTGGAGCGATAGCAATAAATGTTCGCTCAGGAAGTGGTTGATACCACCCGTCGAAAGTTTGGGAACGCTTTCTTTTCCAGTCTATCCGTCCTGTACTACTATCAACTATCATTGGCCGAATGATTACTTTCCCATCAGACATCCATGATATGGTATTTGCTTTAGTTCCCCAATACGAACCATACCCATATGTCAAATCATTTTTTTCCATGAATTCTATTTGCTCTTTAACTCCTCGATCATGGTTGCTTTCTGTATGTAATGTGTGTGAGTAAATCGCGGAAGAAAATGTTAAAGCGAAAAATAGACCTGATATAGGCGCCAGTTTTTTGTGTGTGGTTATGAAAATAACAAGAGGAACAAGATAAATGATATTAACCAAAAACCTTGCGGAATACTCCATTTTTTCTGGAAGTCCAATTACAAAAGAGGATGCTATCCCAAGGATGGATAGCAACAATAAAAAATTAATACTGTCTTTTCGCCCCCAGATCGTGAAGGAGAAAAAACAGAAAATGGCTATTGAGGAAGTAAAATAGTTAGATGGGTTCTCTACGAAGAAAAGGTTCATCATTCGACCTAAGTCTAAAACAAACCATTTTGCATTTGTAACAATCACATCTACATTGGCTAAGTGGAAACCGTCGACAGGTAAGTTTAGTAATTTCTGAATCGCTCCACTAAAGAATAATACCAGTACTAAAAGGTACATTAAGGGGGTGAGCCACGACTCTTCTTTATTTATTTTACTATATAAGGAATGTAAAAATAAAGGTAGGAGATATGCCGCTACAAACCAAGGATCTGATATTGAAGCTAATAGTGATAAGAAGCTAATGCTGAAACATAAGACTTTTTTGTTTTTGAAACTTATATGTATATAAATACATATGAGACCATATAAATTAATTGCATTGTGAGAGAACGGATGTGATATGAATCCTACTGTGTAAGTAAAGTAAGATAATGATGAATAAAAAATAATGAGAAGAAAAGATGTTTTTCTTTTTGTGATTTTATATGCTATTAATGAAGTGACTAATGAACATAGTGTAACCTGAGTGGCTGCTATAATGTTTAAGATTAGAATTGATGAGCCGCCAAAAATCCAGAAAACTAAATAGTGAATTGGGTAAATTGCAAAATACCAGTTATCAGTCGTTGGGTACCATGTTTTCATTACACTTAACCCGTACTTTTGAATCTCTACCCATGTGATTGATGAGTTAATTACATCAGCATCGGCAGAAAAATACCTGCATGACAAATAGTAGCTAATAATAAAACCAATGATTACACATGCAGCTATATAATAAGCTGTCTTGGATTTTTTAAATTCCATTACTTATTTCCATTTTTTAAAATATAACGAGGGCGTTTTTTTGACTCCATATAAACCCTGCCAATATACTCACCGAGCGTGCCAATTCCAATTAATTGAATTCCGCCAAGAAAAAGAATTGTAGCCATAATTGAAGGGTAACCTGGTACCGGATTGCCAAAAAACAGTTTATCTATTATCATCCAAATAGAATATGATAAAGAAAATAGAGAAACGCCAAACCCTACATAAGTCCAAACCCTAAGTGGTAGTGTGGAAAAACTGGTTATACCCTCAAGCGCCAGGTTCCAAAGCTTCCACCCGTTAAATTTTGTGCACCCGGCAGACCGCTCCGAACGTGTATACTCTACAATTTCTGTTTTTCCGCCAACCCATGAAAGAATCCCTTTCATAAATAAATTACGCTCTTGGAGTAATTTTATATTATCCACGGTCTCTCTAGAGAGTAATCTAAAGTCACCTACATTCTCTTCAATTTTTGAAGAGCTTATTTTATTATGTAATTTATAAAAACATTCGGCACTTTTTCTTTTTAGATGTCCATCAGTGGATCTATCCACGCGTTTGGCCAATACAACATCAGCACCGTCTTTCCATTTTTCAATGAGTTTTGGTATTACTTCGATAGGATCCTGTAAGTCTACATCTATAGGGATTACAGCATGACCTGTTGCATGTTCTAAACCTGCAAATAATGCAGGTTCCTTACCAAAGTTACGGGTAAAAGAAAGAATAGTGACATTCTTATCGGACTTTTCCAAGTCGTGAATAATCCACTCTGTATTATCTGTACTACCATCGTTGATAAAAATAATTTCAATTTCGTACTTTTGTAGTTCGGAGTGTTCACGTACCGATTTATAAAAAATAGGTATTGTATCTTCTTCGTTAAATACAGGGACAATTAAAGAAATTTTCATTTATCTTCCTTGAATACAATATATTTAGAATAGATGAAACCGCAAATGAGACTAATTAAAGAAAAGGCTACCAGCGTAATTATTGGCTTTACTTCAAACTGATCTGCTAACCAACCAATTAAGGAGGCCATGGCGCCCATGAAAAATACATACATCATGTATCTAATGGTCGTGGCGTCAGCGTTGAAAGTCCATTTCGCATTGGCGAAAAAAGACATAGTCACGGCGATGCAAAAAGCGACGAAGTTAGAGAATGATTGCGGCGCACCATTCATAAACATGACTGCAAAAATGCTCCAATGAACAAGTGTGTTGATCAGACCAACCGATGCATACCTAAAGAAAATTTTCAATCCAGCCAGTTCTTAAAAATGGGTTTGGCTTATTTTGCCATTACCGTGTGCCGATGACAAAATTTTCTGAGGTTTTTCAGTGGAAACCTCCGTGTATGGGATTGCCCTTGATAGGGCAAGTGTCCCCATGCCGATAGACAAATTGCCGCCATATGACGCTAATGACTCGTAATTGCCTTGGGATACTATCCATGCACGCCACGCTCGTTTCTACATTGCCAGTTAATAATTAATTTAAGAAACAATTAGTTAAATGATGAAGGTGTGACTCTGGTAGTCGTAGGCGAAAACGTAAAAATCTTTATTTTTCATTTAATTATTCCGGCTTCGACTATATAATTCCCGCTCACTTTGCTTAAACTACGGCAACAAAACGGATTTCATGTATCAACCTGTCGCGTTATTCATTGGCCTGCGCTACATGCGCGGGCGGGCCTCAGACCGCTTCGGGCGGTTTGTTTCCTGGCTTTCCACCATCGGCATTACGCTGGGGGTGATGGCGTTGGTCACCGTATTGTCGGTGATGAACGGTTTCGAAAAGGATCTGGAAAACAACATTCTCGGCCTGATGCCGCAGGCGTTGATCACCAGTCCGCAAGGGTCGATCAACCCTCAGCAGGTCCCGGCATCGGTGGTGCAGGGCTTGCAGGGCGTCAGCCGCGTTGCGCCTTTGACCACCGGTGATGTGGTGCTGCAAAGCGCCCGCAGCGTGGCGGTGGGTGTGATGCTGGGGGTGAACCCCGACGAAGCCGATCCGCTGACGCCGTTCCTGGTGAACGTCAAGCAGCAACAGCTGCAGCCGGGCCAGTACAACATTATCATCGGCGAGCAGTTGGCCGGGCAGCTTGGCGTCAAGCGTGGCGATCCGCTGCGGGTGATGGTGCCGAGCGCCAGCCAGTTTACGCCGATGGGCCGTATTCCCATTCAACGTCTGTTTACCGTGGTTGGTACTTTCCACGCGAACAGTGAGGTTGACGGTACCCAGATGCTGGTTAATCAGCAGGACGCCTCGCGCCTGCTGCGCTATCCGGCCGGCAATATCACCGGGTGGCGTCTGTTCCTGCAGCAGCCGCTGACGGTCGATACCCTCAGCCAACAGAAATTGCCGCAGGGCACCGAATGGAAAGACTGGCGCGAACGTAAGGGCGAGCTGTTCCAGGCGGTGCGCATGGAGAAGAACATGATGGGGCTGCTGCTCAGCCTGATCGTGGCAGTGGCGGCATTTAACATTATTACCTCGCTCGGCCTGCTGGTGATGGAGAAGCAGGGCGAAGTGGCCATTCTGCAGACCCAGGGACTGACGCGTCGGCAAATTATGTCGGTATTTATGGTGCAGGGCGCCAGCGCCGGCATTATCGGTTCGTTGCTTGGCACGCTGCTTGGCGTGCTGCTGGCCATCAACCTGAATAACCTGATGCCTATCCTTGGCGCATTGATTGACGGCGCTTCGCTGCCAGTGGCGGTTGATCCGCTGCAGGTGACGATCATCGCCGTGGCGGCGATGGCGGTTTCCCTGTTGTCCACGCTTTACCCTTCATGGCGCGCTGCCGCCGTACAACCCGCTGAGGCTTTACGTTATGAGTAACCATCTTTTGTTGCAGTGTGAAAACCTGTGCAAGACCTATCAGGAAGGCAACCTGCATACCGACGTACTGCGCAATGTCAGCTTTGCCATGCAGCCGGGCGAGATGATGGCGATCCTCGGCAGTTCGGGTTCAGGGAAAAGTACGCTGTTGCACCTGTTGGGCGGGCTGGATTCACCGACGTCCGGCGAGGTAATTTACAAGGGCCAGTCGCTGAACACCCTGTCTTCGGCCGCCAAGGCCGAGCTGCGCAACCGCCAGTTGGGCTTTATCTACCAGTTCCACCACCTGTTACCGGACTTTACCGCGTTGGAAAACGCTGCTATGCCGCTGTTGATCGGCGGGATGAAACCGGCGCAGGCGCAGGAAAAAGCGATGGAAATGTTGACCGCGGTCGGCCTGGCCAAACGCAGCAAGCACCGGCCTTCAGAGTTGTCCGGCGGTGAACGTCAGCGCGTGGCGATTGCCCGTGCGCTGGTGAATAATCCGTCGCTGGTACTGGCGGATGAGCCAACCGGCAACCTGGATAAACGCACCGCCGACAGCATTTTTGATCTGCTCGGTGAGCTGAATGTACGCCAGGGCACCGCGTTCCTGGTGGTGACCCATGACCTGCAACTGGCCAAGCGACTCAGTCGCCAGTTGGAAATGGCCGATGGCCATCTGCAGGCCCAGTTGACCCTGTTGGGGGCTGAGTAATGGCGGGTGCGTCACTTTCCTTTCTGACGGCCCTGCGTTTCAGCCGCGGGCGTAAACGTGGCGGCATGGTGTCGTTGATCTCGGTGATTTCCACCATCGGTATTGCGCTGGGCGTGGCGGTGCTGATTGTCGGCCTGAGCGCCATGAACGGTTTTGAGCGCGAACTGAAGAACCGTATTTTGGCGGTGGTGCCGCACGGTGAAATCGAACCGGTGAAACAGCCGTTCAAAGACTGGTCGTCAATCTTGCAACGGGTGGAGAAAGTGCCGGGTATCCTGGCCGCCGCCCCTTATATCAACTTTACCGGTCTGATGGAAAACGGTGCGCAGTTGCGTGCGGTCGGCGTCAAAGGGGTTGACCCGCAGCAGGAGAACCAGCTCAGTGCGCTGCCGAAATACGTGCAGGGCGATGCCTGGGCCAATTTCAAAAGCGGTGAACAGCAGGTGATCCTCGGTAAGGGCGTTGCGGATGCATTGGGCGTCAAGCAGGGCAGCTATGTGACGGTGATGATCCCCAATAGCGATCCGCAAATGAAGCTGTTGCAGCCGAAGCGCATTCGTCTGCACGTGACCGGTATTCTGCAGCTTAGCGGCCAGCTCGATCACAGCCTGGCGATGGTGCCTTTGGCCGATGCTCAGCAATATCTGGATATGGGCGACAGCGTGACCGGTATCGCTATCAAGGTTAACGACGTGTTTGCCGCCAATAAACTGGTGCGTGACGCCGGTGAAGTCACCAACTCCTACGTCTATATCAAGAGCTGGATTGGCACCTACGGCTATATGTACCGCGATATCCAGATGATCCGCGCCATTATGTATCTGGCGATGGTGCTGGTGATTGGCGTTGCCTGTTTTAATATCGTCTCCACGCTGGTGATGGCAGTGAAGGACAAGAGCGGCGATATCGCCGTGCTGCGGACTTTGGGTGCCAAAGACGGGTTTATCCGCGCCATATTTATCTGGTACGGCCTGCTGGCCGGGCTGGTGGGCAGCGTCAGCGGTGTGGTGGTCGGGGTGATCGCCTCGCTGCAACTGACCAACATCATCAAAGGGTTGGAAAAACTGATGGGACACTCATTCCTGTCGGGAGATATCTACTTCATCGACTTCCTGCCTTCCGAGCTGCACTGGCTGGACGTGGTGATAGTATTGGTGACCGCATTGGTGCTCAGCCTGTTGGCTAGCTGGTATCCGGCCAGGCGTGCCAGCCGTATCGATCCGGCGCGAGTGTTGAGCGGACAATAATCAAAATCAGGGGAGGCAGAGATGCCGCCCCATTTTTTTAGCCTGAGGGTGGGTTATGTACTACGGTTTCGATATGGGCGGCACCAAGATTGAGCTGGGCGTATTCGACGCAGACCTGCAGCGCATTTGGCAAAAAAGAGTGCCGACGCCGCGTGATGATTACCAGCAACTGCTGACGACACTGCGCGATCTGACCTTTGAAGCGGATGCGTTCTGCGGTCAGCAGGGCATGGTGGGCATCGGCATTCCGGGGCTGCCTAACGATGATGACGGCACGGTGTTCACCGCCAACGTGCCTGCGGCCATGGGGCAGCGGTTGCCGCATGACCTGGCTGAACTGATTGGCCGCGAAGTGCGCATTGATAATGACGCCAACTGCTTTGCGCTGTCGGAAGCCTGGGACGAGGAGTTTCGTCACTACCCGACGGTGTTGGGCATCATTCTCGGCACCGGGGTTGGCGGCGGATTGATCGTCGATGGCAAGGTGGTCTCCGGGCGTAACTATATCGCCGGTGAATTTGGTCATTTTCGCCTGCCGGTGGATGCGCTTGAGGTGTTGGGGCGTGACATACCTCGCGTTCCCTGTGGCTGCGGTCATCAGGGTTGCATCGAAAATTACATTTCCGGCCGCGGTTTTGAGTGGATGTACGCCCACTTTTACCAGCAGCACTTGCCTGCGCAGCAGATTATTGCGCATTATCAGTCGGGTGAGCCGCAGGCCGTGGCTCACGTCGAACGTTTTATGGACGTGCTGGCGATTTGCCTGGGTAACCTGCTGACCATCATCGATCCTCATCTGGTGGTGATTGGCGGTGGGTTGTCGAACTTTGAGGCGATCTACCAGGCGTTGCCACAGCGTTTACCGGCGCATCTGTTGCGCGTGGCCAAGTTGCCGCGGATTGAAAAAGCGCGCTACGGAGACGCTGGTGGGGTACGCGGGGCCGCGTTCCTCAATTTGGTACACCCAAAGTAATTGGCGTTGCGGCTAGGCGGCAAGTGCATGAGTCCTCAGGAGTTTACTCAGGTAAGTGACTGGGGTGAATGTACGCGGCCAACAACGTGGCAGCGTCAAGTAAGAAGGGTCAACAGGGAAAAGTAAGGAGAGAGTAATGCACACTCGCCATCGGCTGTGTCAGTTTCGCAAGAGTAAGCATGTGCTGCATCAGCGCTTTCGTTCGCGAATTTTTCATCGCGACACCATGGCGGCCGCCGAGCTGAAAAAGCCGTTTGTCGTGGTGTTGACCGGGGCCGGCATCTCGGCTGAGTCGGGCATCCGTACCTTCCGCGCCGCAGACGGGTTGTGGGAAGAGCACCGGGTGGAAGACGTCGCTACGCCGGAAGGCTACCAGCGTGATCCGCAACTGGTGCAGGCGTTTTACAATGAGCGCCGCCGCCAGTTGCAGTCGCCGGACATTGCGCCTAACGCTGCACACCGTGCCTTGGCGGATCTTGAAGCCTGGCTGGGCGATAATTTCCTGCTGGTGACGCAGAATATCGATAATCTGCACGAACGTGCCGGGAGTTCGCGGGTGCTGCATATGCATGGCGAACTGCTGAAAGTGCGTTGCACCAGCTCGGGGCAGGTATTTGACTGGCCGGAGGATCTCAGCGTCGACGATCGCTGTCATTGCTGCCAATTCCCGGCACCGCTACGGCCACATATCGTGTGGTTCGGCGAAATGCCGCTGGGCATGGACGAAATTTATCAGGCGCTGGCCAAGGCCGACTTTTTTGTCGCCATTGGCACCTCGGGTCATGTTTATCCGGCCGCCGGTTTTGTACATGAGGCGCGACTGGGCGGGGCGCATACCATGGAGCTGAATCTGGAGCCCAGCCAGGTCGAGAGCCAGTTCGATGAAAAACACTATGGCCAGGCCAGTGCCGTGGTACCGCGATTTGTGCACAAATTCCTGGTAGGGAAAGTCGCAAGAGCCGATCAGCCATGAGTGCGGCCCCGGGGGACAAGCCTTTGCTCCCTGGGGTTATGCCTGGCGCTCCGCGGGCTGTTTATCCAGAATTACCCGCCTTCTTTCGTCATAATAGCGCCACGGGGTGACGGTGAATTTCAAACAGGTATTCAGCCAGGCGGATCTGAGCAAAACGGATCTGGCTATTCTCAACTGCATTCTGGATAACCCTGACGCCTGCATCGACGAGGGCATCCGGGCGGTGTCTGCCCGTTGCTACAGCTCGCCGTCAACGCTGGTGCGGCTGGCCAAGAAGCTGGGCTTTCGCGGCTATCTGGAGCTGGTGTATTTTATCAAATTCAACCTGGCAATGGCGCCTGCCTATCTGGCCGAAAGACCGGCACCCGCAGCGTTCAGCCTGCAGCAACAGGCGCAGTTTCTTGACTTGCTCGACGGCGGCAAAATTCTGATCCACGGCAGCGGTTTCTCGCAGCTGGTGGCGCAGTACATGTACAACAAGTTTATGACCCTGGGCATCGACAGTTATCTGTCGCTGTGGCCGGATTTCGATATTCTCGATCGGGAGACGCGTTTTCGTTTCAATATGGTGATCGTGATTTCAAAGTCGGGCAACAGCAGCTCGGCGCTGAGTTGGAGCGAGGCGGTGAAACGCAACAATATCCAGTTGGCGGCATTTTGCGGTGACGGTGACAGCCCGCTGGCCCAGCAGGCTGACATGAGCTTTATTTATGAAGATCGGCAGAAGTATGACCATGATATCTATTATCCCAATCCGTTCTTCGGCCACTGCTTGCTGGGCTTTGAAAACCTGATCAAGGCCTGGTTCGAACGGCGCAGCCGCTGAAGGCCGCGCCGCGGGGATTAATGCCAATGTTCAGCGTATTGCTGATGGGCCTGCAAGTACTCCTCCACCAGCGTTTTTGCCAGCGAGTAAGAATTCACCAGCGGGTGCACCATCAACGCCTTGATGGCCTTTTTGCGGTTACCTTCCAGAATAGCTTCTACTGCCAGCCGTTCGTACTCTTTCACCCGGGCGATCAGGTTTTTTTGCGTGTCGGGAATATCGCGCATTTTCACCGGGTGAATACCTGCACTACTTAGCTCGCAGCTGATTTCAATCACGTCTTCAGGATGCAGGAAGTCCAGCGTATCGTTGTTCTGCATTGATACTACCACGCGTTTTTGCTGGCCACTGTTCACCGCCTCCAGAATATCGATCGCCACGCCGGCGTAGCCACCACTGTCAGGTTGTTCGATAAACTGCTGTAGCGTCAGCATTTCTCGCTCTTTCACCTTGCCCTGGCTGGACTCGCGCTGCATATACGAGTTTTCACGCGTCAGATAATGACGGAAGTAGAGGCTGAAGGCCTGATCCAGCTGGTTCGGGATGTCCAGCTCGGCCAAGTCTGCCAGCATCTGCCGGTTGATCTGCGCAATTTGCTCGCCGCGGGTTTCACCGGCGCTGACGATAGCGGCGATCGCTTGTTCACGGTAGTAGTAGTAATACAGATACTCGTTGAGCATCAGGTTGTCGGAGAGTTCGACCAGCTCTGGTGAGAAGTACTTCATACAGGTGTCGCGATACAGGCGTGGATCCGCCAGCAGCCGTTCAGTCACCGGTACGCCGTTGACCCGCGCATTGCGGAACCAGGACAGGTGATTCAACCCGAAGCAGTCAATGCTCAATTCGCTCTCGCGGCAGCCCAACAGCTCGGCCAGTTCGCGGATAAATTCGCTGGGCGCATCACAGATGCCGTACACCTGGCGTTTAAAGCCGGATTTGATGATCGCTTCGGTCACCATGCCGGAAGGATTGGTGAAGTTGAACAACACTGCGTTGGGAGACGACAGCTGTTCGATCAGTCGACAATAGTCGATAATTGCCGGTATTGAGCGCATTGCCATGGCGAAGCCGCCTGCGCCGGTGGTTTCCTGCCCCAGAACCTGATGGTCGAGCGCGATACGTTCATCATAAATGCGACCCTCCTCACCGCCGATGCGCAGGGTGGTGATGATATAGTCCGCGCCGCTCAGCGCCTGCTGTGGATCGCTGGTCAGGCTGAAGGTGATATCACCGCGGATGCGCTGGAATACCCCTTGAGCGATGGCGCCGTAAATAGCCAGTTTATGTTGATCGGTATCCATAAACACCACTTCGGTGACGCCGATGCGGTGGGCGTTATAGGCGATGGATTTGGCCAGGAACGGCGAGCGTACACCGCCGCCACCCAGAACGGTTAATTTCATTCGATATCTCCCAAATTAATAAGTGTCAGAGTGCTGCTAAATATTTTTCGACCTGATTTTTGACCTTGCCAACGGTGACGCCATAAATAACCTGCACCTCGCGTCTGTTTTTCACTACGCCTTTGGCTCCGGTGCTCTTTAATGCCGGTTCATCCACCAGCTGCATATCTTTTAATTCGACCCTGAGTCGGGTGAAGCAATTATCGACGGAAACAATATTGTCTTTGCCACCCAGTGCGCGAATAATAATTCCGCTCAATTCACTCGGTTGATTCTTGCTGTTCTGATACTCCTGCTTGGAATAAAGTTTGACCTCATCGTCATCCTCGCGGCCTGGCGTTTTTAAATTGAGTTTCAGTACCAGCGTTTTGAAGACCAGGTAATAGACTGCAAACTGGACCAGACCAATAACTACGTACAGCGGCCAGCGGGTGAGGGACACCGGTAGCGGCAGGTTATATACCAGGAACTCAATCAGGCCGCTGGCGCCCCAGGGCCGTACCTCGAACAGATTGCAGGCGACCTGTGACAGTGCGGTCAGTACCGCGTGGATCACCCACAGCAGTGGCGAGATAAACAGGAAGGTAAACTCGATGGGTTCGGTGATGCCAACCAGAATCGAGGTGGTGATGGCCGGGATCAGGATCGCCTTGGCCAGCATTTTCTTTTCCGGTTTGGCGGTGTGATAAAAAGCCAGAGCCGCCCCGGACAGGCCGAAGATGGTCACCATGCCCTGTTGCGAGAAGCGCAGGGCTTCATTCATCAGCGGCGAGATAGTGGGGTCACGCATATAGGCCAGGAAAATGGCCTGCGAGCCGGAGACGGTGTGGCCATCCTGCACGATCGAGCCGCCAATGCTGGTGAGCTGGAACGGGGACCAGATAAAGTGATGCAGCCCGGTGGGGATGAGGAATTTCTCGAAGAAGCCGTAGACGAACACCCCGAACGAACCGGAGCTTTTCATAAAGCCGGTCAGCGAAATCAGGCCGTGCGAGATGGCCGGCCACAGGTAGCTGAAGGCGATGGCGTACAGCACAATCACCGGTGTCATGGCAATCAGCACCAGTTTGGAGCCGCCATAAACCGATAACACGCCATTCAGTTCGACGTTGCACAGGCGGTTATGCACCCAGGCAATGGTGATGCCGAGGATCAGGCCGAGAAATATGCCCATATCCACCACGGTGAACCCCAGCAGTTCAGTCTGTCCGGTGCCGTAGAATTCGCCGTTAATTTTTTGCGCCACCTGGCCGCTCAGCTGCAAATAAGAGGAGTTGGCACCGAGAAACATAATAAAACACATCACCGCCACCAATGCGGCTTCGCTCTTTTTATCCCTGGCCAGTCCATAGGTAATACCGATGCAGAATATCAGCCCCAGATTGCCAAATAGCGGCCAGAAGGTGTCGCCGATCATTTTCCCAACATGAAAAACATTGGAGTTTTCATTAACCAATGTGGCGTTAGTGAGAATAGAACTTAATGCCAGGATCAGGCCAATCACCGGCAGGAAAAATATCGGCCCCATCATGGCTTTGGAAAATAGCTGCAGCTTGCTTAAGATATTATCAATAATACCTTTCATGGCAGTTCCTTTTTTATATTTTAATGGATAACGACGTTTTTGATAAAGCTCCCTGGATAACAAAAGAGAAAAGGCAAACTTTGCCTTGGTTCAGTTATAGGAGGAAAGATCCGGCGATGCAATTAACCGACGGAATTAGGTACCGGTGGTCAGCGGCTGACAACCGGTACCCGTCGTGAAGCGGGTCACACAAAAGCGCAACCTGCTGCAGTTTGTGGGGCTGACTTCGGGGATGACGGCTTAATCAACTCGAGCAATCATCACGGGGTTTAATGATTTTCGTTAAATCTGGCTAAAAATGACCTGTCGCAATATTTGATCCGGATCGGTTCCGCATAATGAAACGCGATATTCTGAGGGCGGATACCATGGATAAACTACTAGATCGTTTTTTTAACTACGTCTCATTCGACACGCAATCCAAAGCGAACGTCAAACATGTGCCGAGCACCGACGGGCAAATGAAGCTGGCGCGCGCATTGCAGCAAGAAATGATTGAATTGGGGTTTGATCGGGTGTCGCTCAGCGAGCATGGCTGCGTGATGGGGACTTTGCCGGGGAACGTTGCCTGGTCTGTCCCGGCCATTGGGTTTATTGCCCACCTGGATACTTCACCGGATTTTACCGGTAAACACGTTAACCCGCAGATCGTCGAAAACTACCGCGGCGGAGATATCGCTCTGGGTATTGGTGATGAAGTGTTGTCACCCGTGATGTTCCCGATCCTGCACCAGATGCTGGGGCAGACGCTGATCACCACCGACGGCAAAACGTTGCTCGGTGCCGACGACAAAGCGGGTATTGCCGAAATTCTGACCGCGATGGTGCGGCTGCAGCAGAGCAAGATCCCTCACGGTGATATCCGCGTGGCCTTTACGCCGGATGAGGAAGTGGGCAAGGGCGCACGATTTTTTGATGTTGCAGAGTTCAACGCCGAGTGGGCCTATACCGTGGACGGTGGCGGTGTCGGCGAACTGGAATGTGAAAACTTCAATGCGGCATCGGTAACGGTGAAAATTGTCGGCAATAACGTGCACCCCGGCAGCGCCAAAGGCGTGATGGTGAACGCTCTGTCACTGGCGACACGCATTCAACAGGCGTTACCTGCGGATGAAACCCCGGAAACCACGACCGGTTATCAGGGTTTCTATCATCTAAGCAGCCTCAAGGGCAGCGTTGAGCGGGCCGAAATGCACTATATTGTGCGTGATTTCGAACGTGAGGGCTTTGAAGCGCGTAAACGTCGGATGATCGAAGTTGCTCAACAGGTAGGTAAAGGCCTGCCGCGGGATTGCTATATAGAAGTGACGATCGAGGACAGTTATTACAACATGCGCGAACAGGTGGCGGAGCATCCGCATGTGATTGCGCTGGCGCAGCAGGCGATGCGTGAATGTGATATTGAACCGATCATGAAGCCGATTCGCGGCGGTACCGACGGGGCTCAGTTGTCGTTCCGTGGCCTGCCGTGTCCGAATCTGTTCACCGGCGGTTATAACTATCATTGCAAGCATGAGTTTGTGTCGCTGGAAGGGATGGAGCAGGCGGTGGCCGTGATTATGCGCATCGCCGCGCTAACGGCAGAACGTACCCAATAGCCTCGATGGCGATGATCATAATGGCTTGCCGTAACAATGATTTGCTCCTAGTGTGGAAGTTATTTTCAGCACAAGGAGCCGTATCATGAGCACTGAACACCGTATCGATCGCCAATGCCTTGAGCAGTTTGTGCAGGCCATTTGGCGCCATGCCGGCAGTACGGATCGGGAGGCCGAATTAGTGGCCGAACATTTGGTTCAGGCCAATTTGGCCGGACACGATTCGCACGGCGTCGGCATGATCCCCAGCTATATGGCATCGCTGGCGCAGGGGCATTTGCAACTGAATGTTCATGCCGAGGTGGTGCGCGACGCCGGTGCGGTACTGACGATTGACGGTGGTCAGGGTTTTGGCCAGGTGGTCGCCAGCGAGGCGATGGACAAAGGTATCGAGCGTGCCCGCCAACTGGGCCTGGCGGCGGTGGCGTTGAATAACTCGCACCATATTGGCCGCATTGGTCACTGGGCTGAACAGTGCGCGCGTGCCGGTTTTATCTCCATCCATTTCGTCAACGTGGTGGGGGATCCGATGGTGGCGCCTTTCGGCGGCAGCGATCGTCGTTTTGGCACTAACCCCTTCTGCGTCATTTTCCCCCGTGCAGATAAAAAACCGCTGCTGCTGGATTTCGCCACCAGCGGCATCGCTTTTGGCAAAACCCGCGTGGCCTACAACAAAGGCTTGAAAGTCGCGCCGGGCTATCTGATTGACGAACATGGCCAACCGACCAATGAACCCAAAGTGATGCACCAGTCGCCGTTTGGTTCGTTGCTGCCGTTCGGTGCGCACAAAGGCTACGCGCTGGCCACCCTGTGCGAAATTCTCGGCGGCGCGTTGTCCGGTGGGCGCACTACCCATAGTGCTACCCTGAAGTCCGACAGCGACGCCATTTTCAACTGCATGACCACCATTATCCTCAATCCAGAGGCCTTCGCCGCGCCTGAGATGCAGAACGAGGCAGAGGCGTTTATCGACTGGGTGAAGGCTTCCCCTTCGAGCGATGGCCGGCCGATTGAGGTGCCGGGGGAGTGGGAGGAGGCGAACCGCGAGGCGCGGTTGCAGCAGGGGATCCCGATAGATGCCAATACCTGGCAGCAGATTTGCGCGGCGGCGAAACAGGCAGGCATGCCGGACGATGAGCTGGACGGTTACCAGAGCAGGGCGCTGCGGGCATAAAAAAAGCCACTCGCCTAAGCGGGTGGCCTGATTGTGCCCAGAAAACCCCCAG
>NZ_MCGS01000006.1:0-96483 GCF_002607755.1 Serratia sp. BW106 | reverse complement strand
CTGATTTATTCAACAAAGCCAAAATAAACTGCTTGACGATAAGTTGTACGAGTTTTAGTTTCTTATTATCAAACAGGAACTAAGTTCCATATAGTGGAACAAGGCGCATCATGACAACACTGGAAAATGCTGCTGCGGTATTAAAGTTATTTTCACAACAGCGAATGATGCACGGTCAGTCCGGTATTTCATTCAGTGATGTGGTGAATCAATTGGCGTTGCCAAAAAGCACCGCATCACGCCTGCTGCAGACTATGGAAATCCAGGGCATGCTGGAACGGGATGCTGACAGCAAGCTGTATAAAATTGGCCGTTTGTTGTTATCAGTCTCCAGTCACTATCTGTCGACGCCGTTGGTCGACAGCGTGGCAGCCAACATGGTGCAGCTCAGTCAACAGACCCACTGCACGGGTTATGTCTCGGTGCTGGAGGCGCAGGAAATCATGGTGATGCGCATGTTCCCTGGCCGCCATTTCCTCCAGGTGGTGACGCCGGCAGGCAGCCGTTCACCGGTGGCGGAAACCTCGGTGGGCCGGGCGATATTGGCGCGTGACAGCGATGAACAGGTGATAGCGCGTTTTACGGCCGGCTACCGTGCGGCTTCACCTAACGCTCCGCAAACGCTGGAGGCGTTATTGAATAAGCTGGCGCAGATCCGGCGGCAGGGCTGGTCCCTGGCGCGCAACGAAACCCTGCAAGGCATCAGTTCGCTGGCGACTGCGGTGACTAACAAACACCGTAATGAAACGGTCGGTCTGTGCTTGTCTTTCCCCACGCAGGCGGAAGAACAGCCGTATTCACCCGGCGTGCTGGAGGCATTAATGACAGTATCCCGGCAATTGGCGGAAAAACTCGGTGATGATTATTGGCAACAGATCAAATAACACACCGAAACAGTTCGTCAGCACCCGATAATTAAAGAAAACCAACACCAGGGAATTTCTTAATTATCTCACTTAGCGTTATGGGTAATAACTCTTTAATTTCATTCGCAGTTCCAATATTTGGAACTGCGATGGCCGCTTTATGCCGAAATTAACGTGGTCAAACGCCAGGGAATATTCAGGGAAATTAAAACGATGAAACCAAATAGCAGCATCAATCCGTTGAAAGATATTGGCACCCTGCTGGTGATGGTGCTGCTGTCCATCGTCGGCGCAATTATCGGCGTGCAGTTGATCACCACGCTGGGGGTTACGCCCAACACGTCGATCATTGGCGCGTTACTCGCCATGTTGTTGGCGCGTATTCCGCTGCAAATGTTCCAGCGTTACCGCTCGGTGCATACGCAAAACCTGGCGCAGACGGTGATCTCTTCCGCTACCTTTGGCGCTGCCAACTCATTGCTGATGCCGATTGCCGTGCCTTATGTGATGGGGCAACCGCAGCTGATCCTGCCGATGTTTTGCGGGGTGGCTGCGGCGATGTTGCTGGACGCCTACCTGCTGTATCGCATGTTTGACACCAAAATCTTTCCTGCGGCCAATGCCTGGCCACCGGGCGTCGCGGCGGCGGAAGCCATTAAGGCCGGTGACCGGGGCGGTAAACAGGCCTGGCTGTTGGTGGTAGGCGTGGCGGTAGGTATCGCCGGTTCGATGCTTAAAATCCCGATGGCGGCGTTTGGTACCGCGTTTATCGGCAATATCTGGGCATTGGGTATGTTTGGTGTTGGCCTGTTGTTGCGAGCCTACGCAGAACCGATGGCGGGTTTCGACATCAATGCGAATTTCATCCCTCACGGAGTGATGGTCGGTGCCGGGCTGGTGGCGTTGATCCAGGTGGTGCAGGTGATCCGCAGCAAACACACGGACACCGCCGGTTTCAGCCGGGACGACAGCGAAGTCCGCAAGGCGCTGGGGTTGGGCGCGGTGGGCTATATCGTTATTGCGGCGCTGCTGGCATTGGCCGCTGGGCTGTACAGCGAGATGTCGCTGGGCATGCTGGTGTTGTTTGTGATTTACGCCGCGTTTGCCGCCTTCGTGCATGAGTTGATCGTCGGCATTGCCGCGATGCATTCCGGCTGGTTTCCGGCCTTTGCGGTGGCGCTGATTACCCTGATTATCGGCATTCTGATTGGTTTCCCACCGTTGGCGCTGTGCGTGCTGACCGGGTTTACCGCCGCCACCGGCCCGGCATTCGCCGACATGGGTTTTGATCTGAAAGCCGGCTTCATTCTGCGCGGCTACGGCAAAGACCTGCAGCAGGAGCTGCTGGGACGTCGCATTCAGTTGTTTGCCGCATTGATCGCCTTTGTCGTCGCCATCCCGGTGGTGTACTTCGCTTACACCAGCTACTTCCTGCAGGATCTGATCCCGCCGGTTGCACGGGTGTATGCCAAAACCATCGAGGCGGGGGCCCAGCCGGGCATTGCCTACAGCCTGCTGATCTGGGCGATCCCCGGTGCCATCGTACAGTGGATTGGCGGACCCAAGCGTCAGCTCGGTGTGCTGTTGGCCACCGGCCTGTTGATCAATAACGCGTTGGCGGGTTGGGCCGTGCTCGTCGGTATTGCGCTGCGCATCCTGATTATTCGCCGCTGGGGTGACAAGGGCCGCACGCCGATGGAGATCATGGCAGCCGGTTTTATCGCCGGTGACGCGCTGTACAGCTTCTTCAATTCCATTTTTTCCAGCAAAGGGAAATAACCCATCCGGTTAAATTGTGAGGTCAACCCATTATGAGTTTGCAACAAACGCTGCAGGTCTTTGAATTAATTGATAGTGCTTACGCGAGCGGTCAGGAGGTCGTCGATCTGTTCACGTCGTATCCCGGCATCCGGGCCAGCACGCTGCGCGCCAGCGGGCCGAAAGGTGCGACCGACTTCGTGCGCATTGAGATCCCCGGCAGCGCCGGTAAAAGCCAGGGTGGCGATGCGCCGACGTTGGGCATCATCGGCCGATTGGGCGGCATCGGTGCGCGGCCAACGCGTATTGGCCTGGTATCCGACGGCGACGGGGCGATCGCTGCGATTGCCAGTGCACTGAAACTGGCGGAAATGCAGCGCAAGGGCGATGTGCTGGCGGGCGATGTGATCATCACCACCCATATTTGTCCAGATGCGCCCACTCGTCCGCACGATCCGGTCGATTTTATGGATTCACCGATCGATGACGTGACGATGAACGATAATGAAGTGGTGGCGGAGGTCGATGCGATTTTGTCCATCGACACCACCAAGGGCAATCGCATCATCAACCACAAAGGTTATGCGTTGTCACCGACGGTGAAGGAAGGCTACATCCTGCGGGTGGCGGAAGATCTGCTGCGGATTATGGAGATGACCAGCGGTCGCCCGGCGGTGACCTTCCCGATCACCACCCAGGACATTACGCCGTACGGCAACGGGGTGCATCATCTGAACAGCATTCTGCAGCCTTCTACCGCGACCTCTGCACCGGTGGTTGGCGTGGCGATTTGTACCGAGTCGGTGGTGCCGGGCTGCGGTACCGGTGCCAGCCATGAAGTGGATATTGCGCTAACCGTTAAGTTTGCGGTGGAAGTGGCGAAAGAGTTCGGGCGCGGTACCTGTCATTTTTATCAGGTCGACGAATATGCGCAGCTGCTGGCGCTGTACGGCAGCCTGAGCCACCTGCAAAAAAGGAAATAACCGGATGAATGCCTCATTTGCCACGCTGACTATCGGCCAGGCGCCGCGCAACGACATCATGCCGTTGCTGTCTGCCTATCTGCCCGCGGAGCAGGTGAGGCACGTTGGGTTGCTGGACGGGCTGAATACCCGCCAGATTGACGAAGGTTACGCACCGCAGGCCGGAGAGAAGGTGTTGGTTTCACGCCTGCTGGACGGCACACAGGTGAGATTGGCGGCCTCGCGGGTTGAGCAGGGGTTGCAGCAGAAAATCAATGTGCTGGAAGCGGAGGGTTGCGAGGTGATCCTGCTGTTGTGCACCGGGGAGTTTGGTCACTTGCATGCAGAACAGGCGCTGTTATTGGAGCCGGATCGCATTATTCCACCGCTGATTTCTGCCATTGTCAGCCAGCATCGGGTCGGTATTGTGGTGCCGGTGGCGGAGCAAATCAGCCAGCAGGCGGGCAAGTGGCAGTTACTGGCGACGCCGCCCTGTTTCGCCGTTGCCAGCCCTTATCTGGCGGATGACGCGGTACTGGAGTTGGCCGCGTGCGAGCTGCAGCGGCAGGGGGCGCAGGTAGTGGTGCTCGACTGTATCGGTTATCACCGCCAGCATCGTGATTTCCTGCAGGCACGGCTTGAAATACCGGTGCTGTTGTCCAACGCGCTGGTGGCCAAGCTGGCTGCAGAGCTAATAGACTGATTAAAAAAGCTAATAAAATCTTATCTCGCGGTCCGTCGGGGGCGCCGCTGCGTGTTTTTGGCCGTGGATCCAGAACGGCGGGCTGACGGTCAACTGCTCGGCAGAGTTTTACTCTGCGCCACGATCGCATTTCGTGAGAAAAACCAGTGACAGATCAACCGCAATCCCCCAATATGGATTTCCCATAAAGTTGATTACGCGGGTGTCAGTCTATGCTGAAAGTGAACGAGTATTTTGCCGGAAAAGTGAAGTCTATCGGTTTCGATAGTAGCAGCATCGGCCTTACCAGCGTCGGTGTTATGGAAGAGGGAGAGTACACCTTTACCACCGCCCAGCCGGAAGAAATGACCGTGATTACCGGAGCGTTGAAAGTGTTGCTGCCGGGCTCGCCGGACTGGCAGGTGTTTATGCCGGGTGAGAAATTCTTCGTGCCGGCCCACAGTGAGTTCAACCTGCAGGTGGCTGACGCTACCGCCTACCTGTGCCGTTACTTAAGTAAATAATTTTCACCCTTTGGTGATAAATCAGGGCTCTGCATGCAGAGCCCTTGGTGCCATATTTCAGGCCAGGAAAACCATTCTATTTTCCCGCCAATGCTATTTTCTGAATAACTGCTAGCCGTTTTTAATTATCTTTTCTCAACACGTATTGAGACCATTTATAAATAGCATTAAAAATAATTTCATATTTATACTAATTAAATCATGAAAAGGAATTGTTTATGATGCAGGAGGATAGATTACAATCTCTCAGACTACTGTCAAAGCTTGTTATTAGGGAGAGCGTGCCGAAGGGGTCGTAGCGGCTTGCCCGCCGGAGTGCCCCTCGGTGCGCTAGGCCCGAGTATCTCGGGTTCAAAGGCAACTTTGCCATCAAACTCAGAGATTGCAATATCTCCGCTTAAGCAAAAGGAGTGAGTTGTGAAACAGGAAAGAATAAAACGATTAATGTTCGTTTCAGGAGTTTCTTTTTCAACCTACTTAATCGTACACATAAGAGAACTTTCCTTCCCAAGCTCGTTAATCAAAGCTTTTTTAGCGTCTATTATCTTCACATTGATTTATGCATTTCTTTCCAGCCGCTTCTGGAAAAAGTATGTTCTAAAAATAAAAGATGAAGAATAACCCTGGGGTTCAGCACCACGTTGTACCCAATATCCCAGGTCGCAAATGTCTGAGGGCTCTGCATGCAGAGCCCTTGGTATTTTCAGGCAGGATTAACGTTGGGCTTCGCCACCCAAGGCTTCGATGGTGTTTTTGATTAACGCCGCCAGTTCGCTGGTCATCAGGATAAAGTCGGCGTCAAAACGCTGGGCGAAATCATCACGATCGATATCGTCATTCTGTTCACGCAGCGTATCGGCAAATTTCAAACGCTTCAGTGAGCCGTCGTCTGCCAGCACCAGCTGAATACGCTCTTGCCAGTCCACTGCCAGCTTGGTCACCAGCTTGCCGGCTTCGATATGCACCGCAATCTCATCGCTGATCAGGTTCTGTTTCTTGCAGCGGATCACGCCGCCGTCTTCCAGAATTGCTTTCAACTCCGCTTCGTCCTGAATGATAAATCCGGCCGGCAGTTCGCCGGAACGCACCCATTCGGTCAGCGTCAGTTCGATTGGGCTTTCCATGGTCAACGGCACCACCGGCAGTGAACCCAGGCTCTTGCGCAGCAGCGCCAGAGTGTCTTCCGCGCGTTTGGCGCTGGCGGCATCAACCATGATCAGGTCGTTTACCGTGTCGATCCACATAAAGGTCTGGTTAAAGCGGCTGAAGGCGCGTGGCAACAGGCTGTGCAGCACTTCATCTTTCAGCGCATCTTTCTCGGTTTTCTTCAGCTTGCGGTGCTGTTCGCCTTCCAGGCGTTCAATCTTGGCCTGCAACTCTTGTTTGATGACCGGCGACGGCAGGATTTTTTCTTCCTTGCGCGCGCAGATAACGATCTGGCCGTTAACCGCATGCGTCAGTGACTCGCTGTGTGAGCCCATCGGGGAAACCCAGCCGGTCTTCGCCATGTCCTGGCTGCCGCACGGGGTGAAAGCAAAAGCGCTGAGCTGTTTTTCCATTTCATCCGCGTTTAACGCCACTTCGCGGCTCAAACGGTAAACCATCAAATTCTTAAACCACAGCATAATGTTATCCCTGGCTGGGCGTGCGTCTGGCACGCTGATTCATCAAAAGCAGGGCGGCATAATAACGAATCAGAGGCGAAAAATCGCCTCATTCCCTCCTAATTGCGTCGCCGGCCGCGTTTGAATGGCGTGCCCGTTGCAGTGCCAGCGCCAGTTGCCGCTGGCTGAAAGGCTTGCGCAGCAGTTCCACATTGGGCAGTGTGTCTTCGTGGTGGCGGCGTATATCCTGACCGCTGATCAGCAGCGCGGTGATATGCGGATTAATCTCTCGCGCCAGGCCAATCACCTGCACGCCATCCAGTTCACCCGGCAACATCAGATCGCTGATCAATACCCCAATATCCGGCGTCTGGCGCAGCAGGGTCAGCGCCTCATGGCTCTCCGCGCAGTCCAGCGTCAGGTAGCCGAGCTGGTGCAGGTGCTCACACAGCGTATGACGCACGTCGTTTTCATCTTCCAGCACTACCACCAGATTGTCGGTGCCGTCGTTTTCCTCTGGCGGCAGTGTTGGCGCTTGCGCGACGGCCGGCGTAGGGGCTCGCGGCAGTTGCAGACGCACCAGCGTACCTTCGCCCGGAGCGGTCTCAATCTGCACCCGACCGCCGGACTGGCGGACAAAGCCGTACACCATCGACAACCCCAGCCCGCTGCCACTGCCGACGGCCTTGGTGGTGAAGAAAGGCTCGAACACCTGTGCCTTCACCTCTTCCGACATGCCGCAGCCGGTGTCGATCACCTCCAGCGCCACCATGTCCTGCTTTTTGCCGCCGCTGCGTTGTACCCGCTGGTTGTAGATGCGGATCTTCACTACGCCGCTACGGCCTTCCATGGCATCCCGGGCGTTGACCACCAGGTTGATCAGTGCGTTTTCCAACTGATTGGCATCGACCCACGCCGGCCAGCCGGGCCGCTGAGACTCAATGCTCAGCGACAGCGTGGTAGGCAGAGAGTGACGCAGCAGCTCCTGCAGATTCTCCACCAGTGACTGCAGCGTGACGGCCTGCGGGTGCAGTGCCTGTTTACGCGAGAAGGCCAGTAACCGCTGGGTAAGCTGTGCACCGCGTTCGGCGGCCTTCAGCGCGCGGGCGATGCGCTGCTCGGTCTGCGCATCCTGAGTCTGTTGGGTGGTCAGTTCCAGGCTGCCGATGATCACCGCCAGCAGGTTGTTAAAATCATGCGCCAGACCGCCGGTGAGCTGGCCGACCGCCTTCATTTTTTGGCTGTGCAGCAGCGCCTCTTCCAGCGCCTTGCGTTCGGTGCGTTCCAGCACCACGTTGACCACCCCACGGTTAGGCACCGGGCTGAAGCGCAGTTCGACGGTGCGGCCATCGCTCAGGCGCAGCTCCTGTGGCTGCGGCAGTTCGCTGGACAGGTTAGCCAGTACCGCTTCCCAACGCTGGCCCGCCGGTGGCGTCACGTGTTGCAGCAACTCACGGTAGTGCTGACCACGGTGTAACTGGTGTTCGTTGAGCCCCAGCAACAACGGATACTGCGGGTTCCACACCACCAATTGGCCGTCGTTATCGAACAGCGCAAAGCCGTCGCGCATCGCCAAAAAGGTGGTTTCAAGTTGGGTGCTTTTCTCTTTCAGCAGGCGGGAGGTCTGTTCCAGCGAGGCAGTATTACGCGCAAAGACGTTGAATGCCCGCGCCAATTCGCCCAGTTCGTCACGCCGTTGCAACGCCGGTACGCTGACGTCACGTTCACCGCGCGCCAGCCGCGTCATGGCACCGGCGATCGCCGTCAGGTTCGAACCGAGGTTGCGGTAGATATACAGCCCGGCGAAGCCGGTAATCACCAGCGCCAACAGTGCGAACAGGCCGATAAACCAGCTGATGGAGCTGAGCTCACGATGCGTTTGGTGGGTGCGCAGCTCCGACTCGTCCGCCACCTTCTGCACGTAAAGGTTGATGTCGTCGTTGAGCATCGCCACCAGGGCTTTGATATGGTAGGTGTAATAGGCCAGCGCCAGATCGCTTTGCTCCAGCTCCAGCGTTTCGGGCAGCAGGCGCTGCTCACTGTCGCGAAACTGCCGCATTTTCTCGTCTACCAGGGCATCCGGGCTGCGCTGCGGCCAGTAGGCCATCACGCTGTCGAGCTGTTGGGCGGCGGCCTTGGGTGTTGGGGTTTGAATGGCGATCGCCAGCAGTCGGTCGATCTGGCTCAGCAGCGGCAGCGAAGGCTGGTCCAGGTTATTACGCTGATTGAGGCTGGCGATATGCCGCAGTGTGCTCTGTGACTGATACAGCCCGCTGAGCAGGATATTGCGTTGCAGATGCCGCGCATGGCCGAGATCCAGCATACGGGTCACGCTGGTTTCCAGCGCGTTGCTGCGGCTGATGATGCGCTGGACCAGTTCCGGCTCGCTGTGTGCCAACGGAGCGTCCGCCAATTGGCTGAGCGAGGCCTGCAGCGCCAACTGGGTCTGCTTCAGGCGGGCCGATTCGCTCTGGTACTCCAGCGCGCCCACCACCTGCGAAAGCCGGATGGCGGCGGTCGCCACGTTCGAAGTATCCCGGCTCAGCGCCATGCTGCCGTTCATTTCTTTCAGCGTCTGCGCCTGCACCTGTTCCTGCAGTTTGCCCGCATGGTTAAAACCGACGATCGCCACGCCGCTGACCATCAGCGTCACCGCCACCACCAACAGGTTGAACATCAGCAGGCGCCCACGTGCACCGGCAAGGAAAGGCAGTCTGCGCATCGTATCCCCCGTAACTGACTGTTCGCAGTATAAATCCTCGTTCCATTAACAATATGACAAAGATGAACGGCCGCTGACATTTTGCATTTATTTATGCGTGGTTAACTGCACTCAATCCGAACCGCAACCTGAGGTATGACGATGAGCGCAACCCCGATTCTGGAAATGCACAACATCGCCAAGAGTTTTGGTCAGTTCTATGCGCTGAAAGGCGTCAACCTGACGGTTTATAGCGGTGAGATCCACGCGCTGATGGGTGAAAACGGCGCGGGTAAAAGCACGTTAATGAAAATATTGGCCGGCGCTTATATCGCCAGCAGCGGGGAAATTTTTATCGATGGGCAGCCGTTTGCCATTAAAGGGCCAAAAGATGCCCTGGCAGCAGGCATCACGCTGATTTATCAGGAAATGAATCTGGCGCCGAATCTGACGGTGGCGGAAAACATTTTTCTGGGCAGCGAGATCCAGCGCGGTGGCCTGGTGAAGCGCCAGCAGATGTTGCTGGAAGCACAGAAGGTGATCGATCGTTTGGGCGCGCAGTTCAGCGCCGGCGATCGGGTGATGAAATTAACCATCGCCGAACAGCAGCAGGTGGAAATCGCCCGCGCGCTGCACCGCAACAGCCGTATTCTGGTGATGGACGAACCGACGGCGGCACTCTCTTCGCGTGAGACGCATCGGCTGTTTGAGTTGATCAAACGTCTGCGCGATGAGGGAATGGCGATCATTTACATCAGCCACCGCATGGCGGAAGTGTACGAGCTGTCGGATCGCGTTAGCGTGCTGCGCGACGGCCAGTACGTCGGTAGCCTGATGCGCGACAAACTGTCGGCCAGCGAATTGGTGCGCATGATGGTGGGCCGTCCACTGAGCGATTTGTTCAACAAGGAACAAGGTATTGCCGTGGGTGAGCCGCGCCTGACGCTACACGGGCTGACCGACGGCAAGAAAGTGAAACCGGTCAGCCTGCAGGTCCGAGCCGGAGAGATCGTCGGTCTTGCCGGGCTGGTGGGGGCAGGGCGTTCCGAACTGGCGCAGTTGATTTTCGGCGTGCGCAAGCCGATCGGCGGTACGGTAGAAATTGACGGCAAACCGGCCAATATCCATTCACCGCGCGACGCCATTGCGCTGGGCATCGGTTTTCTCACCGAAAACCGCAAAGAGCAGGGCTTGTTCCTCGATCTGGCGGCGCATGAAAATATCGTTATGGCGACGCTGGAGCGCGACGGGCGCTATGGCCTGCTTAATCGCCGCAAGGCACAGCGTATTTCCAGCGATGCCATCGGCCTGCTGAATATCCGCGTGCCGCATGCTCAGGTACGGGCCGGTGGGCTGTCCGGCGGCAACCAGCAAAAGCTGCTGATTTCACGCTGGGTGGCGATCGGCCCGCGAATTCTGATCCTCGATGAACCGACACGCGGCGTTGACGTCGGCGCCAAAAGCGAAATTTACCGCATTATGAGCCAGATGGCGCAGCAGGGAGTGGCGATCCTGATGATATCCAGTGAACTGCCCGAGGTGGTCGGCATGAGTGACCGGGTCTACGTGATGCACGAAGGCAGCATTGCCGGGGAGCTGAGCGGCGGCGAGATCAGTCAGGAGAGCATTATGACGCTGGCTACCGGCGTCGAACCTGTCCTGAAGGCGGCCAGCCATGAATAATTCTATCCCTACGCTCAAGGAGCCTGTCATGACTTCAAATCCGCTGCCACCGGCCGCAAAAAATCCGACGCTGAAACGGGCATTTTTGGGCGATATGATGCAAACCGTCGGGATCTTGCCGATCTTGATCCTGATCGTCGCGGTTTTCGGCTTTGTCGCGCCCAATTTCTTTACCGACGCCAACCTGCTGAATATTGCCCGGCAGGCGTCGATTAACATCGTATTGGCGGCGGGTATGACCTTCATCATCCTGACCGGCGGTATCGATCTCTCGGTGGGCTCGATGCTGGGTACCACCGCGGTGGTGGCGATGGCGGTCTCACTGATGCCGGGCCTGGCCGGGTTGTCGATCCCACTGGCGCTGCTGGCCGGTTTGGGCATGGGGCTGTTTAACGGTTTTCTGGTGGCTTACGCCGGGCTGCCGCCGTTTATTGTCACGCTGGGGACCTATACCGCCCTGCGCGGTGCGGCTTACTTGCTGGCCGACGGTACCACCATCATCAATTCCGATATCAGTTTTGAATGGATCGGCAACTCTTATCTGGGGCCGATCCCCTGGCTGGTGATTATCGCCTTCGCGGTGATCGCACTGTGCTGGTTCATCCTGCGCCGCACCACCCTGGGCGTCCATATCTACGCGGTGGGCGGTAATATCCAGGCGGCGCGCCTGACCGGGATCAAGGTCGGTGCGGTACTGCTGTTCGTCTACGGCATGAGCGGTTTGCTGTCAGGGCTGGGGGGGATAATGAGTGCCTCACGCTTGTACAGCGCCAACGGCAACCTTGGCATGGGCTATGAGCTGGACGCGATCGCTGCGGTGATCCTGGGCGGCACCAGCTTTGTCGGCGGCATTGGCACCATTACCGGCACGCTGGTGGGGGCGCTGATTATCGCCACCCTGAACAACGGCATGACGCTGATGGGCGTCTCATACTTCTGGCAATTGGTGATCAAAGGGGCGGTGATCATCATAGCTGTGCTGATAGACAAGTACCGCACCCGCAATTACCAGCACTAACTTACCCGTCGTCTTTCAAGCCGCAGCGTTGTTACCTGCACTAGCCCACCCCAGCTACTTACTCAAGTAAGCGCCTGGGGATGAACTAGCTGGCCGCCTGGCTGCAACTTGAAATCCATAGGGTAGGTTGGGTGATAAAGAAAGGTTGGTTGGCGCCCACCGGGGCAGATTTTTCGTAGATCGGAAAATAATGAGGAAAACACTATGCGTTTCAAGCCATTGATTACTGCTTTACTGGTTACCGCCGCGCTCGGCAGTGCCTCGTTGGTGCAGGCAAAAGAGTTGAAATCGATTGGGGTGACGGTAGGCGATTTGGCCAACCCGTTCTTTGTCCAGATCACCAAGGGTGCAGAAATGAAAGCGCGTGAGTTGGCCGGCGACAAGGTCAACGTGACGCTGGTGTCGAGCGGTTACGATCTTGGCCAGCAGGTGGCGCAGATCGACAACTTTATCGCTGCCAAGGTCGATATGATCATCCTGAACGCCGCAGACTCCAAGGGCATCGGCCCGGCGGTAAAACGCGCCAAGGATGCCGGTATCGTGGTGGTGGCGGTTGACGTGGCGGCCGAAGGGGCCGATGCCACGATCACCTCGGACAACACCCAGGCCGGGGCGATGGCCTGTAAATACATCAGCGATCGTCTGAAAGAGAAAGGCAACGTGGTGATCATCAACGGGCCGCCGGTGTCTGCCGTGCAAAACCGGGTAGAAGGCTGTATGACCGAGCTGAAGAAACACCCGGAGATCAAACTGCTGTCTTATAACCAAAACGCCAAGGGCAGCCGTGAAGGTGGGCTGGAGATCATGACCGCGCTGTTGGCGGCCAATCCGAAGATCGACGGGGTGTTCGCGATTAACGATCCTACGGCGATCGGTGCCGATCTGGCCGCCAAGCAGGCGCAGCGCAGCGAATTCTTTATTGTTGGCGTAGATGGATCGCCGGACGGTGAAGAGGCGCTCAAGCGCGGCGGAAAATCGCTGTTTGTCGCGACGCCGGCACAGGATCCTCAGGTGATGGCGGCCAAGGCGGTCGAGATCGGTTACGACATTCTGCAGGGTAAACCCGCGCCAACCGGCCCGGTACTGATCCCGGTAACCATGATCGATAAAAACAATATCGGCAGCTACAAAGGCTGGACGGTGAAATAACCTGTTATCGGCGGGGCCTGCCCGATCGGGCCCCTCATTCCTTATCGCTTCCGGAGGCACCATGAACCGTTCCGCCGTGAACCAAATCCTGCAGCAAACCCAGCATTTTTTTGCCCGCTTCGACGTCCATCTGCCGCCGTTTGCCCATTTTAGCCCAGCGGTCTGGCAGCAGCTCGATCGCCAGCCGTGGCAGGAAGTGTTTGACCTGAAACTGGGTTGGGACGTCACGGCATTTGGCGACAACGATTTTGCCCGCAAAGGGTTAACGCTATTTACCCTGCGCAACGGTTCACCCGGCGGTCAACCCTACGCCAAAGGCTACGCGGAGAAAATCATGCATTGTCGCGAAGCGCAGGTGACGCCGATGCATTTCCACTGGCGCAAGCGGGAAGACATTATCAACCGTGGTGGCGGCAACCTGATCGTCGAGCTGTATAACGCAGACCTTCGGGAAGGGCTGGCCGATAGCGCGGTGACCGTGACGCTGGATGGCTGCCGACAGACCCACGCCCCCGGTTCGCGCCTGCGGCTGGCACCGGGAGAAAGCATCTGCCTGACGCCGGGTATCTATCACAGCTTCTGGGGCGAGGAGGGGTTTGGTGACGTATTGGTGGGCGAAGTGTCGACGGTGAACGATGACGACAACGACAACCGTTTCCTGCTGCCGCTCAGTCGTTTTAGCCAGCTTGAAGAAGACCAGCCGCCGCAGTGGTTGCTGTGTCACGAATACTTGCGCTTTATCGCTTAAGGAGAACCAGCATGGCATTGATTTCACTGGCGCAGGGGTTGGCGCAGGCTCGTCAACACGGTTATGCGCTGGGCGCGTTCAACGTGCTCGACAGCCACTTTCTGCGTGCCTTGTTTGCCGCGGCGCAGGCGGCGCGATCGCCCTTTATTATCAATATTGCCGAAGTGCACTTTAAGTACGTCTCGCTGGAATCCCTGGTGGCGGCGATTAAAAGCGAAGTGGCGCAGCACGATATTCCGGTGGTGTTGAACCTGGATCACGGCCTGCATTTCGAAGCGGTGGTGCAGGTGCTGCGACTGGGGTTCAGTTCGGTGATGTTCGACGGCTCCGGCCTGAGCTACGAAGAGAACGTACGTCAGACGCAGGAAGTGGTACGCATGTGCCACGCGGTCGGCGTCTCGGTGGAGGCGGAACTGGGGGCGGTCGGCGGTGACGAAGGGGGTGCGCTGTACGGTGAGGCGGACAGCAACAAATTTACCGATCCGCAGCGGGCGCGCGAGTTTGTCGAATTGACCGGCATTGATGCGCTGGCGGTGGCGATTGGCAATGCACATGGCAAATACAAAGGCGAGCCGAAGCTCGATTTTGAGCGGCTGGCGGCGATCCAGCAGCAGGCCGGTATCCCGCTGGTGCTGCACGGCGGATCCGGCATCAGCGATGCCGATTTCAAACGTGCGATCGGCCTGGGCATTCACAAAATCAACTTCTATACCGGCATGTCGCAGGCAGCGCTGGGGGCGGTTGAACAGCGCATCACGCAGCGCCACGCGATTTACGATGAATTTGCCGAAGTGCTGCTGGCGGTGGAGCAGTCGATCAGCGAAGTGGTGCAGCAGCAGATGCATATTTTCGGCAGCGCCGGACGGTTGTGATGAGCCGGCGTGGCATTGTTTCGGCCGGCAATATACTGGTGGATCATGTGCATCAAATTGCTCACTGGCCCCAGCCGGGCTGGTTGGTGGAGATTGAACACAGCCAACGCGCCACCGGCGGTGCCCCACTGAATGTGCTGCTGACATTGGCACGCATGGAGACCGGGTTGCCGCTGGCGGCGCTCGGGTTGATCGGCTGCGATGCGGATGGTGACTACATCCTGCAGATGCTGGCTCAGCATCGGGTCGACAGTGACCTGGTGCGGCGCAGCGAAACGGCAATGACCGCCATGTCGCAGGTGATGACCGAACCGGGCGGGCAACGGACGTTTTTTCACGCACCGGGCGCCAATCGGTGTCTGGATCTGGCCGATTTTGACGGACTGGACAGCGAGCATAAAATTTTCCATCTGGGTTATCTGCTGCTGCTCGACAGCCTGGATCGCCCGGATGAGGAATTCGGCACTCGCAGTGCCCGCCTGCTGGCACATATGCAGCAGCGCGGTTACCAGACTTCATTGGATCTGGTGTCGCGCCAGGGGGATCCACGCTATCGCCCGCTGGTGTTACCGGCACTGCGCTGGCTGGATTATCTGGTGATCAACGAACTGGAGGCCGGTGAGTTTACCGGGCTGGCATTGCGTGCGGCTAATGGTGAGGTGCAACCGCAGTTGATGGCCGAGGCGGCAGAACAGTTATTGCAGGCCGGTGTGCGGCGACGAGTGGTGATCCACTGCCCGGAAGGCGCATACGGTGTCGAGCAAGGGGGAGAGGCGTGCTGGCAGCCGTCTTGGCGTGTCAGTGAAAGCGAAATTGTCGGCAGCGTCGGTGCCGGGGATGCTTTCTGCGCCGGTGTGTTGTACGCCAGCCATGAAGACTGGCCGTTGGTAGTGACGTTGCAGTTGGCACATGCCTGTGCGCGGTTCAATTTACTGTGCGCCAACGCGATCGATGGCGCACGATCCTTGCCGGAACTGCAGGATTATATCAGGCGACAGCCACCGGTTGGCTGACGTCGGCGGCAAAAACATAGCCCAGCCCGCGAATGGTACGGATCAATTCGGGCTGATGTGGATTGCTCTCGATCTTGCGTCGTAACCGCATGATCAGCACGTCGATGGTGCGATCGAACACCTCCAGCGTTTCGCTGTGGGTTAGTTCCAACAGGCGGTCGCGGGTCAGTACTTTGCGCGCATGTTGCACCAGCGCCAGCAGCAGGCCGTATTCGCCCTGGGTCAGATCGACCGGTTGTCGCTGTGGGTTGTGCAAGGTGCAGCGGGCAGTATCCAGGCACCAGCCGTTAAACTGCCAGCCTTCGGGTTTGTTGTGACCGGCGGCGGCCGGTTCCAGCGCCAAGGCACCGGTACGACGTAATACCGCCTTGGCGCGGGCGACCACTACGCGTGGGTTAAAGGGTTTGGCGATGTAGTCGTCGGCCCCCATCTCCAGACCGACCACCACGTCGGACTCGGAGCCCAGGCCGGTCAGCATCACCACCGGCAGATCCGGGCGCAGCCGGTGGATCTGCTGCAACACCAGCAGGCCGTTGGTGTCCGGCAGGATCAGATCAAGCAGCACCAGCGCAATGTCCGGCTGCTGGTTGAGTAGTGCCAGCGCCTCGCTGCCCCGGTGGCAGGCATGCACGGTAAATACGTGCTCATTGAGCACGTCGCAGAGCAGATGACAGATAGCGGGGTCGTCATCGACAATCAATATGGCAGGTTTCATCGCTGCTCTCCGGATTTTATGATGCGGAAAATGTTATCAATAAGTTAACTGGCTAACTGCAGTGTACCCGATGGCTAATTAATAAGCGGTAGTCGGTGTGGATCTGATGCGGAAATTGCCATCACCGTCACACTCGGCGCTGATTGAGTGATCCTGGTAACTGAATATATTAGGCTGTGGCAACGTTGTGGTGCATTGAGGAGAAAAATCGTGCGCATTGGTATCGACCTGGGTGGCACCAAAATTGAAGTGATCGCGTTGGCTAACGATGGGCAGGAACTGTTCCGCCATCGCATCGCCACGCCGCGCCATGACTACCAGCAAACGCTGGATGCGATTACCGGTCTGGTGAAGTTGGCAGAAGAAAATACCGGCCAGCAGGGCTCGGTCGGCGTGGGCATTCCCGGCACGCTGTCGCCCTATACCGGGCTGGTCAAAAACGCCAACTCGGTGTGGCTCAACGGCCAACCGCTGGATAAAGACCTGTCAGCGATGCTGGCGCGTGAAGTCCGTATTGCCAACGATGCCAACTGTCTGGCGGTATCGGAAGCCACCGATGGCGCTGCCGCCAGCAAGCAAACCGTGTTTGCGGTGATTATCGGCACCGGCTGCGGTGCTGGAGTGGCGATCAACGGCCAGGCACACTCGGGCGGGAATGGGATCTCTGGCGAGTGGGGGCATAACCCGCTGCCGTGGTTGGATGAGGACGAGCTGCGTTTTCGCGCAGAGGTCCCTTGTTACTGTGGGAAGCAGGGCTGCATTGAAACCTTTATCTCCGGTACCGGTTTTGCCACCGACTATGCACGTTTGAGCGGCAACCCGCTGAAAGGGCATGAAATCATGACGTTGGTGGAGCAAGGGGACAGGTTGGCGGAGCAAGCCATCAGCCGTTACGAGCTGCGGTTGGCGAAGTCGCTGGCGCACGTGATCAATATTTTTGATCCGGACGTGGTGGTGTTGGGCGGCGGGATGAGCAATGTGGATCGTCTGTATCAGCGGGTGCCGCAGTTAGTGAAATCTTGGGTATTCGGCGGCGAATGTGAAACCCCGATCCGCAAGGCTGTCCACGGCGACTCCAGCGGCGTGCGCGGCGCGGCCTGGTTGTGGCCACAGCTGTAACTGTTGCAAAAAAGCGCGGGCCCGCTCGCGCTTTAATCAATTCTCTGTACAAAAATTAGACTCCCCTCTATGCTTTAGCTAACTTAGCTAAGGAGATCGCGTATGCCTATCCAGGCCAATATGCACGAAGCCAAATCCAACCTGAGCCAACTGGCGGATAAAGCCGCACAGGGAGAGACCGTGATTATAGCGAAAGCAGGGAAGCCGTATGTTCAACTGATGGCCATCAAGGGGCAAACCCGTAAGCCTGGTGCCGCCAAGGGCAAGTTTACCGTGCCGGACAATTTTAATGATGGCGATGCAGATATCACCGCGCTGTTTGAGGGCGATGAATGAAACGTCTGCTGCTGGATACCCATGCGTTGCTGTGGTGGCTGATCGATGACGCCAGCCTGGGGGAGAACGCCAGAAGGCAGATCGCCGATCCCGGTAATGTGGTGTACGTCAGCGCGGCCAGCATTTGGGAGATTTCGATTAAGCGGGCGTTGGGCAAGCTGGCGCTGCCGGAGGACATTTTCGAGGTAATTGATGCCGAAGATTTTCTGCCGTTGCCGATGGCCGCCTTTCATGGTCAGCAGGCGGGCCAATTGCCGCCGCATCATCAGGATCCTTTTGATCGCATGCTGATCGCCCAGGCGCAGGCCGAAGGGCTGACGTTGATTTCCGCCGATGCCGCTTTCCCGCAGTATGGCATCCGGGTGTTTGACGCCCGGCGCTAGATCTATTTCACTTCGCTCTCGCTGCGTACCCGTTCGATATGAATAGTCAGGAACATCATTTCTTCGCTGGTGAGCTGGTGCTGGTAATTTTTTTCGATGTGTTGGTTAATCTTGCCTGAGCAGGCGAAGGACTCGCGGTACTTTTCTTTCACTACCTGATAGAGCGAATCGTCGTCGCTGTCGACGTAGTTTTTCCCCAGCAGGCGCTGCGCAAAGAACTTCAGATGGGTGACAAAACGGTGATAGCTCAGGGCTTCTTCGTTGTAGTCAAAACGGAAGTGATATTTGACGATGTTCAGGATCTCCTGCATCACCCGGGTGATGTGCAGGGTGTTGTGCATTTCGTCATTCAGTTGGGCGTTGACCAGGTGCAGAGCGATAAACCCGGCCTCATCTTCCGGCAGGGCGGTGCCCAGTCGTTGAGCGATCAGCGCCAGCGCTTCCAGCCCGACGGCAAACTCCGCCGGGTAGAGTTTTTTGATTTCCCACAGCAGCACGTTTTTAATGTCCAGTCCTTGCGCGTGGCGCTGCAGCGCAAAGTGGATATGATCGGTCAGCGTGATATAGACGATGTTGTGCAACTTACCCGGCAGACGCTGGCGGGCAAGGGTGATGATCTTGTCGGCGGTGGTCACGCAGGCCAACGGGATCTCTGACAGCAGCGTTTTAAAGCGCTCGGCCATTTCGCTGCCGTTCAGGGTGAAGATCTTCTCGATCAGGCTTTCGTCCAGCGGATCGCCAGCCTTCTTTTTAAAACCAATACCTTTCCCCATGACGACCGTTTCTTCCTGACGATCGTCCAGCGTAATCACCACGTTATTATTGAGTATTTTTTCGATCTTCATGGCTATTCCCGGATGTTTCAGCATGCTGAAAACGAAAAAACCTGACGCACAGGAGCGATCCCGTACGTCAGGTTTTGCCTGTATTTGGATATCTACAGTAACAATCCTGTTATCAGCCGCATCATAACCTTTGTCCGTAGTGGCTCAATGCTTTTGAGCGCGGACTGCCGCCGCGGTCACATTTCTTAGTCAGTGCAGCATTATTCCAGGCGGAACTGCGGCTCCAGCCGGCTGATGCCGAGGCCGTTAACCTTTTTCACCTTAATCTGCACCGGAATGCGTTCTTTCATGGCTTCAACGTGGCTGATCACGCCAATGGTTTTCCCGGAGGCGTTCAGGCTGTCGAGGGCGTCCAGCGCGGTATCCAGGGTTTCTGCATCCAGCGTGCCAAAGCCTTCGTCGAGGAACAGCGAGTCGATGCTGGTCTTGTGGCTGACCAGATCGGACAGCGCCAATGCCAGCGCCAGGCTCACCAGGAAGCTTTCACCGCCGGACAGGGTGCGGGTATCGCGCAGCGCATCCGCCTGCCAGGTATCCACCACCTGCAGCTCCAGCGCGTCGCTGGTTTTGCGTTGCAGCAGGTAGCGCCCATGCAGCCGCCCAAGCTGGTTATTCGCCAGATACACCAGGTGATCGAGCGTCAGCCCCTGGGCAAACTTGCGGAATTTATCGCCCTCTTTGGAGCCGATGAGCTGGTTGAGATAGCTCCAGTCGTCGTACTGGCTCTGGCTTTGACTGATTTGTTCAAACAGCGACTGCTGATTGATGCGGCGTGCGGCATCGCTTTCTAACTGATTGCGCACCTCACCCTGGCGTAGCTGCAGGGTTTTTAACTGCTGTGCCAGCGCTTCCAGACTTTGGCTCAGGGTCTGGGGATCGACCTGACTCTCATCCAGCCCTTCGGGGCGCTGTTGTTGGTGCTGCTGCAGGCTGTCTGTGGCCTGGGCCAGCAGGGCGCTGGCTTCAACCTGACGCTGTTGCAACTGCTCTTTACGCTGTTGCAATTGCTGGCGCTGGTGGTCATCCAACAGCGCGGCGCTAAAGGCGGCCTCGTCGCTGAATTCACTAGCGGCCAGCGCCTGTAGCCACTCTTGCTCTGCCTGCTGCAGCCGTTCGGTCTGTTGCCGCAGTTGCTGCTGTAGTACGGCCAACTGGCCGCTCAGACGATCGCGTTGCTCCTGGGCTTTCTGCCATTGTTCGGCCGCCTGCTGGCTGGCCTGCTCACAGGCCGTCTGGCGGGCGCGTAACTGTTCGCGTACCTGCGTGATTTGCTGTTCACCAAACAGGGCCAGCCGCTGTGCACGCTGCTCACCGAGGGCTTGTTCACCTTCCTGCCACTGCTGCTGCAAGCGCTGCTGTTGCAACTGGGCTTCGGTGTGGCTTTTCTCCAGCAGGGTGAAACGCTCGTCCAGCCGCGCCTTATCTTGTTGCGCCTGCTGCTGTTGTGTTTGCAGTGCGGCCAATTGGTCTTTGGCCTGTTGCACGGCGCGCGACGCCTGCTCGTGTTGCAGCAGAGCAGCCTGACCCAGACGTTCTTCACTGTCGCAGGCGTTCAGCCACTGGCTCAGACGTTCGGCATCCTGCAGGGCAAAATCAAACGCCAGCGGTGTGCTGAGTGTTTGCCACTGCTGCAGGTGTGCGGCCAGCTGCTGCTCGTCTTGCGCGATGAGTTGCTGTTGGCGTTGTTGCTGTTCTTTCAGGCTTTCGCAACGGGTGCGCAACTCGGTGCCCTGAGTATACAAAGCCTCGGTTGTAACGCGCATCTGGGCCAGGCGTAATGCGGTTTCAGAAGGTTTTACCGCCTGATACTGCTCAATGGCCGGATGACTGCTGGAACCGCACAGCGGACAGGGTTCACCGGTTTGCAGACGAGCGCGTTCGGCCTCCAGGCTGACAATGCGCTGTTCCAGCTCGAGGGCTTTCTCCACGTCCAACTGGTGGGCTTTTTGTTGTTTATACTGCTGCCGCGTCTCTTCGAGCTGTTTTTCATGGTTGCCGAGTTGCATCTGCCGGGCGGCAAATTCTTTACGCTGTTGCTCCAGCCGCTCGCTGACCTGACTGAACAGCGAGGAGAGGGTGAATAACTGCTGGCGCACCGGACGCAGCTCGGCCAATTCGGTCTGACGCTGACGCAGCGCCGCCAACGGGGACTGGGCTTCCAGCGCATTTTGCCGCTGTTGCTGCGTTGCCAGCGCGGCGGTGAGGCCGTTAAGCTTTTCCTGATGCTGTCCGGCCTGTGCGGTTAACTGGGCTCGCTGAAGCTCGAGCTTTTCCAGCTCCGCTTTTTGCAGTGCGTATTGCTGGATGGCGTTAGTGCAGGCCTGTTGCAGTTCGGCCTGGGTTTTTTGCCACTGGGCGATCTGGTTATCCAGCGGAACCACTTGCTCGTCGATCACACGCTGCTGAGTCTGCTGGTATTCAACATGCGCCTGCAGTTGCGCGCGCGCTTGTTCTACCGCCTGTTGCAACGGCGCCATCTGGGCAAGCTGTTGCGCCTGCTGCTGCGTCAACTGGGCGACCTGCTGTTGCAGCGCCTGTTGATCGTGGCGGCAGCGGTTACGTTCGTTAAGCAGCGGTCGCAGTTTTTCTGCCGGTTCGCTGCGCGCTAACTGCTGCAGTTGCGGTTCGGCCGCGGCCTGTTCCTGCTGTGCAGCGCTCAACTGGCGTTGGTATTCCTGCTGCTTGTGCTGCGTCTGTTGCCACTGCTGTAACCAGTTCAGCGCCTGCTGCTGCTGGCGGGTCTGTCCGCTAAGGGTATTTTCCTGCGTCCCCAGCTCAACCAACTGATTTTCCAGTTGCTGACGCTGTTCGTCATTCAGCAGTTCAATGCCGCTGGCGCGTTGGTGCAGTGCATCCAGGTCGGCCTTGGCCTGCTTATGCTGTTCGAAAACCCGCTCGGAAAGCTGGCCGTAGATCTCGGTGCCGGTCAGTTCTTCCAGTAGTTCGGCGCGATCGTTGGCGTCGGCATTGAGGAAGGCGGCGAACTGCCCCTGGGACAGCATCATCGATTTGGTAAAGCGGCCGAAATCCAAGCCGGTGATCGCGGCGGTCATATCCAGCTTGTCGCGCACTTTGTCTGCCAGGATCTTGCCGTCTTCACGCAGCGCCAGTTCGACCTTTGGTGCCTGCAAATTGCCGTCCGGGGCATTTTTGGCGCGTCGTTGGCTCCAGAAAGCACGGTAGCCGACGCCTTTAACTTCAAATTCGACCTCAGCCAGCGATTCGGCGGTGTGGCGCGTCATCAGCTCGTTTTGGCTTGGCGTGACGTTAAGGCGCGGCGTTTGGTGGTACAACGCCAGGCAGATGGCATCCAGCAGGGTAGTTTTGCCCGCGCCGGTGGGCCCGGTGATGGCGAACAACCCATTACTGGCAAAGGGTTCAGCGGTGAAGTCGATCTTCCATTCGCCCTGCAATGAATTGAGGTTTTTTAATCTCAGGCTGAGAATTTTCATTGGCTCGGCTCCTGGTCGTTATGCTGAACGGCCGCGACCACCTGCTGGAACATTTGGCTCATTCGCTGCCGACGTTCTTCAGCCATTTCAGGCTCCTGCGCCAGTCGCCGCTCGAACACCTCATTAACACTCAGTTCGTTTAGCGTTTCTTTGTCCTGCTGTTCAATCGCCTGGCGGCGTTGTTCTTTGCTGCGGCGCAACAGCACCACTTCTACCGGCAGCTGATCGGCCAGGAGCTGGATGCGGCGCTGAATGTCGCTAAGGTAATCCTGCGTTGCCACTTCGATATCCAGCCACACCGGTAATTCACCCTGATAATCGGCGAACTGCCGCAATTGTTGCTCGATCTGCGCCAAATCGCCCTTGATAAGCTGCATGGGCTGGAAGCTGGGGATCTCCAGCGCGCTGACCTGTTGCAGGGCACCCGCGCTGAAATCCACCATAAACACGCTTTTGGCCTTGCCCAACTCGTCAAAACTGAGGGGGATCGGCGAGCCGCTGTAGCGAATATGTTCGGATTTGGCGACGTTTTGTGCACGGTGAATATGCCCCAGCGCGATGTAGTCGGCCGGTGGGAAGGCCTGCGCCGGAAAGGCGTCCAGCGTACCAATATAGATATCGCGCACCGAGTCGGAGGTGGTGACGCCCACGGTGGTCAGGTGGCCGGTGGCAACAATCGGCAGGGGCAAGCCCAGCGCGTCACGGCGTGCACAGGCCGCCTGATACAGCGTTTGATAATGGTCGGCGATGGCCTCTTGCAGCGCCTGCTGTTTTTGTACCCCGGATTCCCCGGCGCGGCTGGTGAGCAAATCGCGCGGGCGCAGGAACGGGATGGCGCACAGCACCGCGCCCGGCTGGCCGTCGCGCTGATTCAGCACCAGGATTTGCTGTTCGGTTTCGCTCTGTGCGTTGGCAATCACGGTGGTATTCAGGCAGGAAAGCAATTCACGCGATTCATTTAAGGTTGCCACAGAGTCGTGATTGCCGCCCAACACAACCAATTGGCAGCCGGTGCGCTGCAGCTCGACTACAAAACGGTTATACAGCTCGCGGGCATAACTTGGCGGCGAGCCGGTATCGAACAGATCCCCGGCGACGATCAGCGCATCCACCTGCTGTTGTTCGATCTGCTCGATCAGCCAGCGCAGAAAAGCCTGATGTTCGGCGGCGCGGCTTTTGGTGAAAAAATACTGGCCAAGATGCCAGTCAGAGGTGTGGATCAGGCGCATGACACTCCCAGGGCGATAGAGTAATGGCAGGGATTATAAAGGGAATATGATGTTTCTGCGTGACTAGAAATAATCGCTATGCTTACTGCCTACAACAGGCAGGTTTTTTCATGGCTATTTATTTCATAAATCTGTCACAAAACTGACGCATAATGGCGACCGCAATCAACTGTGATCGCTAACACATTGGCAGGATTGACGATGGCAAGACGCATACTGGTGGTGGAAGACGAAGCGCCGATCCGTGAGATGGTGTGCTTTGTGTTGGAACAGAATGGTTACCAACCGTTGGAAGCTGAGGATTATGACAGCGCAGTGACGCGCCTGTCTGAGCCGTTCCCTGATTTAGTGTTGCTCGACTGGATGTTACCCGGAGGCTCCGGCATTCAGTTTATCAAACATATGAAGCGTGAAGCGCTGACCCGAGATATTCCGGTGATGATGCTGACTGCCCGCGGTGAAGAAGAAGACCGGGTACGTGGTCTGGAAGTCGGGGCGGATGATTACATCACCAAGCCCTTCTCGCCAAAGGAACTGGTGGCACGCATCAAGGCGGTCATGCGCCGTATTTCACCGATGGCGGTGGAAGAAGTGATTGAAATGCAAGGGCTGAGCCTGGATCCTTCTTCACACCGGGTGATGGCCAACGAACAGGCGCTGGATATGGGGCCGACCGAGTTCAAATTACTGCACTTCTTTATGACCCATCCTGAGCGTGTTTATAGCCGCGAGCAGTTGCTTAATCACGTCTGGGGCACTAACGTTTATGTGGAAGACCGCACCGTTGACGTGCATATCCGTCGACTCCGTAAGGCGTTAGAGACCAGTGGTCATGACAAAATGGTTCAAACCGTTCGGGGCACCGGCTACCGATTCTCAACGCGCTACTGATCGCGCCGCGCTGGAGAATATGCCGTGCTAGAACGTCTATCCTGGAAGAGGCTGGCCCTGGAGCTGGCCCTTTTCTGCCTGCCTGCCTTACTGCTGGGGCTGATTTTCGGCTATCTGCCCTGGCTGCTGCTGGCCTCCGTGCTGGCGGCGCTGGTATGGAATTTCTACAACCAACTCAAACTTTCCCACTGGCTGTGGGTTGATCGCAGCATGACGCCACCCCCTGGCCGCTGGAGCTGGGAACCGCTGTTTTACGGCCTGTACCAGATGCAGCAGCGCAACCGTCGCCGGCGTCGTGAGCTGGCGCTGTTGATCAAACGTTTCCGCAGCGGAGCGGAATCGCTGCCCGATGCGGTGGTGATGACCACCGTCGAAGGCAATATCTTCTGGTGTAACGGTTTGGCGCAGCATCTGTTGGGTTTCCGCTGGCCGGAAGACAATGGTCAGCACATCCTTAACCTGCTGCGTTACCCGGAGTTCAGCCACTATCTACAACAGCAGGAGTTCTCCCGGCCGTTAACCTTGCAGTTGAACAATGAACATTACGTCGAATTTCGTGTGATGCCTTATTCCGAAGGGCAGTTGCTGATGGTGGCGCGTGATGTCACCCAGATGCGCCAACTGGAAGGTGCGCGACGCAACTTCTTCGCTAACGTCAGCCACGAGCTTCGCACTCCGTTGACGGTGTTGCAGGGCTATCTGGAGATGATGAGCGACGAAGAGCTGGATGGCTCGCTGCGCGGCAAGGCGCTGGGCACCATGCAGGAGCAGACCCGACGAATGGACGGGCTGGTCAAGCAGTTGCTGACGCTGTCGCGGATTGAGGCAGCGCCTAATGTCGAAATGAACGAACGGGTCGATATCCCGCTGATGCTACGGGTGCTGCAACGCGAAGCTCAGTCGCTGAGCGGGGGCAACCATGAGATTACTTTCCGGGTGAACGAGCAGCTCAAGGTCTTCGGTAACGACGACCAACTGCGCAGTGCGGTATCAAACCTGGTGTATAACGCCGTCAATCATACGCCGAACGGCACCAATATTGAGGTGAGCTGGCAGCAGACGCCAAATGGAGCGCAGTTCCAGGTCAGTGATAATGGGCCGGGCATCGCTGCCGAGCATATTCCGCGCCTGACCGAACGCTTCTATCGCGTCGATAAGGCCCGTTCACGCCAGACCGGCGGCAGTGGGTTGGGGCTGGCGATCGTCAAGCATGCTCTCAGCCACCACGACGCGCGGCTGGAGATCCTCAGTGAGCAGGGCATCGGCACCCGATTCATCTTTACCTTGCCTAACCGGTTGATTGTTCCCGCAGCTTTGTCAGAGAATGCGGTGAAAAATTAACGCGGAGAGGCTGGTATGAACCGAATGACCCGAGGGCTGTTGCTTTGCCTGGCGCTGCTGGCGAGCCGTGGCGCGTTAGCGCAGCCGGATGGCATGCTGTCCGGCAACCTGTCGAGCGTCGGTTCCGATACGCTGGCCAATCTGATGGCGCTGTGGGCGCAGGACTTCAGTCAGCATTACCCCAACGTTAATTTGCAGATCCAGGCAGCAGGTTCCTCGACCGCGCCTACCGCATTGGCGGCAGGTGCCGCGCAGCTTGGCCCCATGAGCCGCCCGATGAAAGCGGCGGAGGTGTCGGCTTTCGAACACCGTTATGGCTATGCACCGCTGGCAGTACCGGTTGCTGTGGATGCGCTGGTGGTGCTGGTGCATCAGGACAATCCGCTGCGTGGTCTTAACTTGCAACAGCTTGACCGGATTTTCTCCGCGACTCTACGCTGTGGCGAAAACCGACCGTTGACGCGCTGGGGAGAACTGGGGCTGAGCGGCGATTGGCAGCAGCGCACTCTGCAGCGCTTTGGTCGCAATTCGGCCTCCGGTACCTACGGCTATTTCAAACTGCGTGCGCTGTGTGGTGGTGACTTTATGCCACGGGTCAATGAATTGCCCGGCTCGGCCTCGGTGGTACAGGCGGTGGCCGGTTCGTTGAACAGTATCGGCTACGCCAGCATCGGTTTTCGTGCCAGCGGCGTGCGGCTGTTGCCCCTGGCGGAGTCCGGCGAAAACTATGTTATCCCCAACGACACCAACGTGCGCAACGGCAGCTACCCGTTGTCACGCTATCTGTACATTTACATCAACAAAGCCCCCAACCAGCCGTTGGAGCCGCTGACCGCCGCATTTCTCGATCGCGTGCTGTCCGATACCGGACAAAACCTGGTGAACCACGACGGCTATCTGCCGCTGCCGTCGGCCACCCTGAAGAAAACCCGCCTGGCATTAGGCCTGAAATAAACTTCTCCCGGGGTGCGGCCACGCGCCCAACATGAATTTCTCTCACTACCGATGAAATTTCTTCTATTGCTGCCCGGCAGTCGATATGACAGCATGCTGTTTATTGGATTTCTAGACGTCTGGATGTCTATTGTAACCCAGCGTAATAGTTCACACCGTAAATTACTGAGGCAAAGGCCCGATCTTTTGCCTGCCACCGGGAGTCATAAATATGTGCGATTGCAATCACGCTTTTCACGCTGACGTTGTCGGCAGCCTGTTGCGCCCTGAGGCGCTGAAAACTGCTCGCCAACAGTTCCAGCGGGATGAAATTAATGCTGACCAACTGCGTGCGGTTGAAGACGAGCAGATCCGTCTGGCGGTGGCCAAACAGAAAGATCTTGGCCTGGCGGTGGTGACCGACGGCGAATTTCGTCGGGCGTGGTGGCATTTTGATTTTCTGGAAGGGCTGGACGGCGTGGAGGGTTATGACGCGGAGCAGGGGATCCAGTTCAACGGCGTGCAAACCCGGGCGCGCAGTATCAAGGTGGTCGGCAAGCTGGGTTTTAACCCGCAGCACCCGATGCTGGCAGATTTTCGTTTCCTGAAGGCGACCGCCGGTGATGCGGTGCCGAAAATGACCATTCCCAGCCCGAGCGTGCTGCACTTTCGCGGCGGGCGCAAGGCCATAGACAGCCAGGTTTACCCGGATCTGAACGCCTATTTTGACGATCTGGCGCAGACCTACCGCGACGCGATCAAGGCGTTTTATGACGCCGGCTGCCGCTACCTGCAACTGGATGACACCGTTTGGGCCTATCTGTGCTCGGACGATCAACGGCGGCAGATCCGCGAGCGCGGAGAAGATCCGGATCGTCTGGCGCGTATTTACGCGGATGTGTTGAATGCAGCGATCGCCGACAAGCCGGACGATCTGATCATTGGTTTACACGTTTGCCGCGGCAATTTCCGTTCCACCTGGATCTCCGAAGGCGGCTATGAGCCGGTGGCGGAGATCTTGTTTGGTCAGGTGAATATCGATGCCTTCTTCCTGGAGTACGACAATGAGCGCTCCGGCGGGTTCGAGCCGTTACGTTTTATCAAACCGGGTAAACAGCAGGTGGTGCTGGGGTTGATCACCACCAAAAACGGCGAGCTGGAAAATCCTGAACAGGTGAAACAGCGTCTTGAGGAGGCTGCGCAATTTGTCGATCGCCGCCAACTTTGCCTCAGCACCCAGTGCGGTTTTGCCTCGACCGAAGAGGGCAACAGCCTGAGTGAATCACAGCAGTGGAATAAACTGCAAAGCGTGGTGAACATCGCCCGACAGGTTTGGTAACGGCGAAAATCCCGCCCAGAGCGCGCGGAAATTGGCTGTTTATTGGCGTTTTCGCGCGGTCATTCGCCTTAGGCTTCACGTTTTGTGAATGTGTCGCTCAAAAATGATACAAATCATGTATTGTATATTTATTGATAGCCACTATGATCGACTGGCCCCGAAAGATTATCTGGTCTATAACTCTGCTTTTTGTCATGCGCCTTGCCTTTCAACGCTATAAACGTTTAACTTAGCCTCCGTTGTCGGACTAAACCTCCATTTATAACTCTTAAAACTCTGCCCATCATCATGAGTGGTCACTTTCGAATAAGGACAAAACGCCGGACGTTATGCGTTTTCTGCTCTTATTGGTCTCGCGATGAAATGGCAAGCCGGCAACCGGGTGGGGCATAACGCCACCACGTATCGGGCACTTTTTTTCATTTGAACAGGCAACACGACATCGTATGAGTCATCGTTTAACGTCAAAAGATATTATCGCATTGGGTTTTATGACCTTTGCCTTATTCGTCGGCGCCGGGAATATCATTTTCCCGCCGATGGTCGGTTTACAGTCCGGTGATCACGTCTGGACCGCAGCTATCGGCTTCCTGATCACCGCCGTCGGTCTGCCGGTGATGACCGTGATTGCGCTGGCACGCGTCGGTGGCGGTATTGACGCCCTGAGCACGCCGATTGGCCGCCGCGCCGGTCTGCTGCTGGCGACCGTCTGTTATCTGGCTGTTGGCCCGCTGTTCGCTACCCCGCGTACCGCGACCGTCTCCTTCGAAGTGGGGATTGCACCGCTGACCGGTGATGGCGCCATGCCGCTGTTTATTTACAGCCTGGTGTACTTCGCCCTGGTGATCGCCATTTCTCTGTATCCGGGCCGCCTGCTCGATACCGTGGGCCACGTATTGGCACCGCTGAAAATTGTTGCGCTGGGCGCGCTCGGCATCGCCGCGCTGGCCTGGCCTGCAGGTACGCCAATTCCGGCGACCGAGGTTTATCAGAACGTTCCATTCTCTACCGGCTTCGTTAACGGCTATCTGACCATGGATACGCTGGGCGCGCTGGTATTCGGCATCGTCATTGTTAACGCCGCGCGTTCCCGTGGCGTGAAAGATGCCAAATTGCTGACGCGTTATACCATTCTGGCGGGATTGATCGCCGGTGTGGGCCTGACGCTGGTTTACCTGAGCCTGTTCAAGCTGGGTTCCGGCAGCGGCGTATTGGTGCCTGATGCAACCAATGGCGCGGTGATCCTGCATGCTTACGTACAGAATACCTTCGGTGGGCTGGGCAGCTTCTTCCTGGCGGCGCTGATCTTCATCGCCTGTATGGTAACTGCGGTCGGCCTGACTTGCGCCTGTGCCGAGTTCTTTGCCCAATACCTGCCGTTCTCTTACAAGACGCTGGTGTTCATTCTGGGGCTGTTCTCGATGCTGGTTTCCAACCTGGGCCTGAGCCATCTGATCCAGATCTCCATCCCGGTGCTGACCGCGATTTATCCGCCGTGTATCGTGCTGGTGGTGCTGAGCTTCACCCTGCGTTGGTGGAACAGCGCACCGCGTATCATTGCGCCGGTGATGTTAGTCAGCCTGTTGTTTGGTATCCTTGACGCGGTGAAAGCGTCTACCTTCCAGCACTTCTTGCCGGAGTGGACCAATCACCTGCCATTGGCGGATCAGGGGCTGGCATGGTTGCCGCCGTCGCTGTTGATGCTGGTGCTGGTCGCGATTTATGACCGGGTTTGTACGCGCTCCGAAGTGACCGCGCACTCCTGATTCCCCGGCTAAATTTTGGGCCACGGACTTGTCCGTGGCTTTTTTACGTTTAAAAACCACGGGTTATTTTCATGCAACAACAGTCACCCGCCGCCCCCGCGGCCAATAAGCTGAAACGCGGTCTCAGCACGCGTCACATTCGCTTTATGGCTCTGGGTTCGGCTATCGGCACCGGTCTGTTCTACGGCTCGGCGGACGCGATTAAAATGGCCGGCCCAAGCGTTTTGCTGGCGTACCTGATTGGCGGCATCGTCGCCTTTATCATCATGCGTGCGCTGGGCGAGATGTCGGTCAACAACCCGCAGGCCAGTTCGTTTTCACGCTACGCGCAGGACTACCTTGGGCCGATGGCCGGCTATATCACCGGCTGGACCTACTGTTTTGAGATCCTGATTGTCGCCATTGCCGACGTGACCGCCTTTGGTATCTATATGGGCGTCTGGTTCCCTGAGGTACCGCACTGGATTTGGGTGCTGAGCGTGGTGCTGGTGATTGGTGCCATCAACCTGATGAGCGTGAAGGTGTTCGGTGAGCTGGAGTTCTGGTTCTCATTCTTTAAAGTGGCCACCATCATCATCATGATTGCTGCCGGTATCGGCATCATCATTTGGGGGATTGGCAACGGCGGTCAGCCGACCGGTATCCATAACCTGTGGTCTAACGGCGGCTTCTTCAGTAACGGCTTTATTGGCATGATCCTGTCGCTGCAGTTGGTGATGTTTGCCTACGGCGGTATCGAAATTATCGGCATCACCGCCGGCGAAGCCAAGGATCCGAAAACCTCGATTCCCAAGGCCATCAACTCAGTACCCTGGCGTATCCTGGTGTTCTACGTCGGTACGCTGTTCGTCATCATGTCGATTTACCCGTGGAACCAGGTGGGCACCAGCGGCAGTCCGTTCGTGCTGACCTTCCAGCACATGGGCATTACCGTGGCGGCGGGTATCCTTAACTTTGTGGTGATTACCGCGTCACTGTCCGCGATTAACAGCGATGTATTTGGCGTTGGCCGCATGCTGCACGGCATGGCCGAACAGGGCCACGCGCCGAAGATATTCAGCAAGGTCTCCAAACGCGGTATTCCGTGGGTCACGGTAGTGGTGATGATGCTGGCACTGCTGCTGGCGGTGTATCTCAACTACATCATGCCGGAAAACGTGTTCCTGGTGATTGCGTCTCTGGCGACCTTCGCCACCGTGTGGGTATGGATCATGATCCTGTTCTCACAGATTGCCTTCCGTCGCAGCCTGAGCAAAGAGCAGGTGAAAAACCTGGCCTTCCCGCTGCGCGGCGGCGTATTTACCTCGGTGGTGGCGATCATCTTCCTGGTGTTTATCATCGGTCTGATTGGCTACTTCCCAACCACCCGCGTATCACTGTACGCCGGTCTGGTCTGGGTCGTGGTGTTGCTGGCGGGTTACTACTTCAAGCTTAACCACCAGAAGAAGCTGGCGGTGCTGGCGCAGCAGCAGGATTAAAAATAAAAACACCGGCCATGCGCCGGTGTTTTTTTATCGTAAGTTCAATCGTGCCCGTTACGCAAAATCCAGCTTACGTAGTTTTGATACATCGATAGTTTGCCTGGCGTGCCAAAGGTCGTAAGCATCCTGCATTCCCATCCATACCCGTTCTGAACTGCCAATGACTATCGACAAACGGATAGCCATCTCTGGGGAAATATCTGATTTGCCGGTAATAAGGCGCTGTACCGTTGATGGCGCTACGTCCAGCGCTTTAGCCAGACCACGAGCGCTGAGCTTTAATGTCTCCATGGTTTCTTTTATCAGCTCTCCGGGATGCGGCGGGTTAAACATTTGAGTCATTAATGGTAATCCTCATAGTTAACGATATAGACGTCACCCTCTGTCAGCTCAAAAGTGATTCGCCAGTTACCGGTTACAGTTATTGACCAGAGCCCGCTTCGATCGCCTGTTAACGAATGCAAAAAGAAACCAGGGAGATCTACATCATTGATTTCCTTGGCCAGGTCCAGCACGCTCAAACGGAGGCTGATTTTTTTCGCCTGTTTGGTATCGATACCCGCCGTTGAACCGGTTTCAAAAAATTTCTTTAGTCCTTTATGTCTGAAGCTTTTTATCATCCTGAAGGCTCCTTGGGTGTTGCGCTATACGCATCATAGTTCTGTGCCGCGTATGACGCAATGAGTTTGACTGTTTTGTAACCTCTTTCGTTTAACGTTTTTCCTCGGGTTCATCGTCGCCGGAGGCTCGGGCTTCGATACGCAGGCTGCCGTCATTCAACTGATCTTCCTTTTCTTCACCTGCTGCGCGCGCCAGCATCTCGCGGATATCCTGCATGTTGCGGCTCAGGGTACTCAGTGCCGGCTGCAAGGTTTGGCTCATACGGCTTTCGTCCACAGAAGCATTGTGCAAGCAGCCGACAAACATCAGGGCGGCCAACAGGGCGAACAGCCGGTGGCGTAATGGTTTCAGCAATCCTCTTTTCCTTCAGCGAGCGATAATCAATGCATTAACGCTGTTTTTAGGCCGAAAGAAAAGCGGGCCGAGACATCCGTTGCCTCTGGGTTGATAGTCATTACCGGCTGAAACAGTTACGTCAGCCTGCGTCAGGAAATCTCCGCCGTTTGTCGCATTTGGCTAAGCATGCTGCGCATGTCGTTGCCGGTTGGCGTTTGGTGCACCCGCAGATCGAATTCATTAATCACCGCCAGAATATGGTCAAAAATATCCGATTGAATACTTTCGTATTCAGCCCAGACCGTGGTGTTGGTGAAGGCGTAAATCTCCAGTGGCAATCCTTCCGGCAGCGGTGCCAGCTGGCGCACCATCAGCGTCATATTCTGATGAATATTCGGGTGGGCGCGCAGATACGCCACCAGATAAGCGCGCAACGTACCGAGGTTGGTCAGGCGGCGGCCGTTGAGGGGGGAACTGAGATCGACGGCAATCTGCTGGTTATGTTGGCTTAACTCCTGCGTTTTATCGTTCAGATAGCGTTGCAGCAGCGGGTTGCGGTTCAGCCGTTGCTGCTCTTCATCCGACAAGAAATGCACGCTGGTGGTGTCGATATTGATGCTGCGCTTGATGCGACGTCCGCCGGATTCGGACATTGAGCGCCAGTTCTTAAAGGAGTCGGAGATCAGCGCGTAGGTCGGGATGGTGGTGACGGTATTATCCCAGTTGCGTACTTTTACCGTGGTCAGGCCGATGTCGGTGACCGCACCGTCCGCGCCGTATTTCGGCATCTCCAGCCAGTCGCCAATGGTCAGCATATCGTTGGCGGAAAGCTGAATGCCGGCCACCAGACCGAGGATCGGATCTTTAAACACCAACATCAGCACGGCGGTCATCGCCCCCAGACCGCTGAGCAGCAGCAGGGGTGACTTACCCATCAGCAGGGAGACGATCATGATGCCAATCAGAATGGCCGCGACCAGCTTCAGTCCCTGAAAAATCCCGCGCAACGGCAACTGGTTTGAAATCGGGCTTTGGCGCAGCATCGCCAACAACGTATCCAGCAGGGAAAACAACGACAGCAGGGCGAAGCCCATGATCCACACCTGGGCGGCGGTGACGATAATTGCCTGGGTTTGACCGCCGGCGTGCAACCACAGCACCGCCTGCAGATTAATGATCACCCCTTGCAGTAACAGCGCCATGCGCTGGAACAGCTTGTACTGGGTGATTGCCTGTTGCCATACGCGCTGCGATTGCTGACCACGGCGCTGGATCGCCTTCAGTACCACGCGGTGCAGCACCAGATGGATCACCACAGAAATCAGGACGATCAGTCCCAGCACCATCAGCAGGGACATCACCCCGCTAAATTCCAGCCCGAACTTCTCCAGCCACAGGGTTATCTGTTGTTGCATTGCCGCTCCTTTAAAAAATGTGCAAAAAATATCCAATACACTCAAAACAGGTTAGCCTAATGGCTGCGGGCCATAATGTGCGTCTTTTTACCCTTTTTTACATAGGCTTGCCGCTGACTGACTATCTCCACCCCCCGGCTCCTCCCCGAGTTTACCGGCCAGAGAGGAGGGGGACTGGCACTCAACGTGGCATTGTTCGTGGCATTGAATAACGTCGTCGATTTCGTTTTGTACAGCAGGAGGAAAGTCATGCTTAACGCCTGGCACCAACCGGTCCCGCCCTTCGTGGTGAAGAAGGGGCAGCGCCTTGATATCACGCTGTGGTTACAGGGGGATGATTTACCCGAACGGGTATTTTTACGTGCCGAACCGGATAACGAAGAATGGCTGCTGACGATGAAAGTGCAGCAGATTGACGGGCTGCATCGCTATCAGGCCAGCCTGACGCTGAATGAGGGCGAGCCGACCCGCCGTTACTGCTTCAAGCTGGTTTGGGCCGATCGTCAGCAATGGTTCGGCCCCCAGGGCTGGTCGGTGACGCCGCCGGGGCAACTGACACAGTTTGCTGTCGATATGCCCGACAGCAGCCCAGCCTGGGTGGCGGATCAGGTTTTCTATCAAATTTTCCCCGATCGCTTTGCCAGTAGCGGGGGGGAACATGGCATTCAGAGCGGCAGCTATCGTCATCATGCGGCCGGTTGCGATGTAGTGCGCCACGATTGGCAGCATCCGCTGGAAGACCACGATGCCGCGTCCACCTTCTACGGTGGCGATTTGGAGGGGATTAGCCAAAAACTGCCTTATCTACAGCAGCTGGGCGTGACGGCGCTGTATCTGAATCCGATTTTTACCGCACCCAGCGTGCATAAATACGATACCGAAGACTATTACCAGGTCGATCCCTATCTCGGCGGTAACGCCGCCCTGCAGCGTTTGCGAGTGAGTACTCACAAGGTGGGAATGAAACTGGTGCTGGATGGGGTGTTTAACCATACCGGTGATTCGCATCCGTGGTTTGACCGCCACCAGCAAGGTGATAACGGTGCTTGCCATCACCCGGATTCACCGTACCGCGGCTGGTTCAATTTCTACCCCGATGGCCGCGCGCTCGACTGGAAGGGCAATGCCAGCCTGCCAAAGCTCAATTTTGCCGAGCCGCAGGTGGCAGAGGCGATTTATCGCGGCGACGGTAGCGTGGTGCGTCACTGGCTGCGGCCGCCGTACAGCATTGACGGTTGGCGGCTGGACGTGGTGCATATGCTGGGTGAAAACGGCGGCGCCACCGGCAACCTGCAACATCTGGCGGGCATTTATCAGGCGGTTAAACAGGAAAACCCGCAGGCTTACGTGCTGGGCGAGCATTTTGGCGATGCGCGTCGTTGGCTGCATGCCGGTGTGGAAGATGCCGCGATGAACTACATGGGCTTCGCTCTGCCGGTGCGGGGATTCCTCGCCGGGCTGGACGTGGCGCACCACCCGGTGCAGATGGATGCGGCGGACTGTGCCCAATGGATGGACGACTACCGGGCCGGGTTGCCGCATGGCCGCCAGTTGATTCAGTTCAACCAGCTGGACAGTCATGACACTGCGCGCTTTCTGACACTGCTGCAGGGCAATCAGGCGCGGATGCGCATGGCGGCGGTGTGGCTGATGAGCTGGATCGGTGTGCCTTGCTTATATTACGGCGACGAGATTGGCCTGGATGGTGCCAACGATCCGTTCTGCCGCAAGCCTTTCCCGTGGGACGAAAGCCAGTGGGATCACAGCCTGTTGGCCCTGTGCCAGCGCATGGCAGCACTGCGTAAACAGAGTCTGGCACTGCGTCGCGGCGGCTGTCAGGTGCTGTATGCTGCGGCAGAAACACTGATATTTGTGCGTCTCTATCAGCAGGAACAGGTGTTGGTGGCGTTACAACGTGGCGGGAGCGGCAAAGTGACGTTGCCGCACAGCCCGCTGCTGGCGGCAGGCCAATGGCAACGTCTGGAAGGGGACGGTGAGTTGAATAATGAGCTGAGCGCGATCTCGCTGCAGTTGGGCGAGGAATCGGTGAGCCTGTGGCGGCGGGTAGGGTAAGGCTGACAGGGGCCGATTTTCCGGCCCCTGGATAAGTTAGTGGGCGTTCACACGCCCAGTCAGATCAATAACCTACGGCGGAACCGGCCGGACGACGAACGTCGTTGGCACCGTACAGGTAGCCTTCGCGCACCTTGCCGGACACCGCAGAGTCATTGCCTGAGTTAGCCGGGCTGACGCCTGCCGCACCTGGCAGGCCAACCAGAATCAGTTCGGCTGCGCCCCAGGGGGTTTGTTCAACCATTTTGTAACCCATACCGCTGAGGATTTTCAGCGTATCGGCAGAAACCCCGCGCTGTTCGTAGTAAACCTCATCCGGCAGCCATTGATGGTGAATGCGCGGCGCATCGACAGCTTCCTGCGGTGCCATGCCGTGGTCGATCACGTTCAGTGCGGTCTGCAGCGTGATGGTGATGATGCGTGACCCGCCCGGCGAGCCGAGTACCATAAAGATTTTATTGTCTTTGGTCACCAGTGTCGGGCTCATTGACGATAGTGGGCGCTTACCGGGGGCAATGCTGTTGGCGGTTCCCTGCACCAGCCCGTAGAGGTTTTTCTCACCCACTTTGACGGTAAAGTCGTCCATTTCATCGTTGAGGAAGAAACCTGTGCCTGGGGCGATCACTACCGCGCCAAAACGACCGTTGACGGTATAGGTGGTGGAGACGGCATTACCCTGATGATCGACAATCGAGTAGTGGGTGGTTTCCGGCTTCTCGTGGGGTTCCATGCCGGGCTGCACGTTCTCAGACGGCGTGGCCTTGTCCGCAACGATTTTCTTGCGGATCTCTTCGGCATAGCTCTTGCTGACCAGCCTGTCGATCGGGTTCTTGATGAACTCCGGGTCGCCGAGGTAGGTATTACGGTCCATATAGGCGTGGCGCATGGCTTCGGTCATGGTGTGGATGGCCGCCGCCGAATTAAAGCCCATGTTTTTTAGATCATAACCTTCAACCACGTTGAGGATTTCGCACAGCGTCACGCCGCCGGAGCTGGGTGGCGGGGCCGAAACAAATTTATAACCGCGATAGCTGCAGGTAATCGGTGGGGTTTCGGTGACTTTGTAATTGGCGAAATCGGCTGCGGTCAGGATGCCGCCGCCCTGTTTGGCGGCAGCCTCAACCGCCTGTGGAATTTTGCCTTTATAGAAGGCATCCGGGCCGTCTTTGGCGATGGCCTCCAGCGTATTGGCCAGGTCGCTCTGCACCAGGCGATCGCCCGGCTGCAACGGCGTGCCGTCCGGGCGCAGGAAGATCCGGGCAGATTCTGGATCCTGTTTAAAGCGCGCGATGGTGGTATCGAGGATATCGGTATCGGCACGGGTCAAAACAAAGCCCTCGCGTGCCAGTTTGATTGCCGGCTCCATCACCTGCTCGCGGCTCAGTTTGCCGTATTTTTTGCGTGCGGTTTCCATGCCCAACACGGTGCCCGGCACGCCTGCAGCCAGATAGCCGTACAGGCTGGCGCCTTTCTTCACGTTGCCTGCGGCATCCAGATACATATTGGCACTGGCCGCTGCCGGCGCGGTTTCACGGAAGTTGATAAAGGTGTCGGTGCCGTCGGCCAGGTGCACCGTCATAAAACCACCGCCGCCAATGTTGCCGCAGCAAGGGTTAACTACTGCCTGCGCATAGCCGACGGCTACGGCGGCATCAATTGCATTGCCGCCCAGTTTCAATATATCCACGCCGACCTGCGAGGCCAGATGTTGCGATGTCACTACCATGCCGTTTTTGGCTTCGACCGCCGGATTGGATGCGGCATACAGGCTGCTGCTGACCAGCAGCGCCGCCATGGTCAGCGGTTTGCTCCATTTTTGTAAAAACATAGTTATTCCTACCCTGTCAGTTTTCTTATTGTGTTTGGCTTGCCTCTCCAGCTGTGCAAAGAGCGGGCCAGCGTTATTGATACTAGTCAGAGTTCAGGGATAGCGCGGAGAACAGCCGGGTAAATGTGAGCGGAAACAAGGAAATGAAGCACACAATGGAGGCGGCTGCCCTAAAAAAGGGCAAAAAAAAACCGGCCGCGAGGGCCGGTTGATACACTTGCAGGCTGAAATTACAGCTTGGAAGCGTTCTCAGACAGGTACTTAGCTACGCCGTCCGGAGATGCGCCCATACCTGCTTTGCCTTTTTCCCACTGAGCCGGGCAAACTTCGCCGTGTTGCTCGTGGAATTGCAGCGCGTCAACGGTACGGATCATTTCGTCGATGTTACGGCCGATTGGCAGGTCGTTAACAACCTGAGCGCGAACCACACCGTCTTTGTCGATCAGGAAAGAACCACGCAGGGCAACGCCTGCTTCTGGGTGCTCGATGCCGTAAGCTTTCTGAATTTCACGCTTGATGTCAGCAACCATTGCGTATTTCACTTCCCCGATGCCGCCATTCTCGACTGGGGTTTTACGCCATGCGTTGTGGACAAATTCTGAGTCGAATGAAACGCCAACCACTTCAACGCCACGCTTCTGGAATTCTTCATAGCGGTGATCGAAAGCGATCAGCTCAGAAGGACATACGAAGGTGAAGTCCATCGGCCAGAAGAACAGTACGGCTGGTTTGCCGTTCAGGTGCTTCTTGAAGTTGAAGTTTTCTACGATTTCGCCACTGCCGAGTACGGCAGCTGCAGTGAAGTCAGGGGCTTGACGAGTTACCAGGACCATAATTACTCCTGTAATAGGTGTTAAGGGGTTGATGTAAAAGCAAGGGCCAGTATAGGGGCCACGACTTGGTGAAGAAAGGGTAAAAGACCAATCAATGAGATAGCTTTCACCTATCAAAGTCGGTGATTAAATTTAGCAGTCTTTAAAAATAACCTTTTCCCATAAAAGGGCAAGGCTTAAAAAGCAATTTCTTGTAAAGCATCGCATTTTCAATGGCTTTGGCTTGACCTTACAGCTTCTTGTCTTTGGCCTGCTCCATCATCTGCGGGTAAAACTGCCAGAATTGTGTTTCAAGCTGATGATAGTTGCGTTCCACGTCGGCGAAAGAACCGGCCAGTGCGGCAAGGCGCGGACGACGGCTGGCCATGCCTGCCAGCACGTTGCCGATAAACGGCAGCTCGGCGTAGCGCTCCAGCCAGCGTTCCGGCCATAAATAGCCGTTCAAATTCTGAAAACGCGGTGGCGTCAGCGCTAAATGCGGCACGATCTGGCTGCGGGCGTGCTGGGTAAACCCCTGCAGGCTGAGAGAGGGCTCCAGTTGCTGCCAATGGCGTGCCAGGAAGTGATCCCACACCACGTCCAGCGTGATGGGGGCCACGCGCCGGTGCTCATCAGAGAAATACGCGCGGCAGGCCTTTACCTGCGGCAGACTGTCGGTCAGAACATCGATGCGGCGGTGCATCATAATGCCGGCCACCACGGCGGGATCGTACTCGCCTGCGGGGTTGCCGCGCACGAAGTCGGCCAACAGATTGCCCAACAACGAGCTTTCCGCCAGTGAGGCTAAATGGAGATGAGCGAGAAAATTCATCCGGCAACTATACCTGAAGTCATGCAAATCCTCCTTATTTCTTGCCGCTGACCGCCCGCAGCTTTAGACTAGGCCGCCTGTTTTTTACCAACCCGTCCTATATTGAAGAAGTGAATAGAGCCATGCGCGTCGCCGATTTTTCGTTTGAACTTCCCGAGTCCCTGATTGCCCACTACCCTCAACCTGAGCGCAGCGCTTGTCGCTTGCTGCAGTTGGACGGGCCGAGCGGGGAGCTTAAGCATGGCGTATTCACCGATCTGCTGGATAACCTGGAAGCCGGCGATCTGCTGGTGTTCAACAACACCCGGGTGATCCCGGCGCGCATGTTTGGCCGCAAGGTCAGCGGCGGCAAGATTGAAGTTCTGGTCGAGCGGGTGCTGGACGACCACCGGGTGCTGGCGCATGTACGCGCCTCGAAGGCTCCCAAGCCGGGCACCGACTTACTGTTGGGCGACGACGAAAGCATCGCCGCGACTATGGTCGCGCGCCACGATACGCTGTTCGAACTGCGCTTTAACGATGAGCGCGACGTCTTCACTATCCTTAATGCCGTCGGCCATATGCCGCTGCCACCGTATATCGACCGTCCGGACGAAGATGCCGACCGTGAGCTTTATCAAACGGTCTACAGCGAGAAACCGGGCGCTGTGGCGGCACCGACCGCCGGGCTGCACTTCGATGAGCCGCTGTTGGCTGCGCTGCGTGAGAAGGGCATTGAGATGGCATTTGTCACCCTGCACGTGGGCGCGGGCACCTTCCAGCCGGTGCGGGTGGAAACTATCGAAGAACACGTCATGCATGCCGAATATGCAGAGGTGCCGCAGGACGTGGTTGACGCAGTTTTAGCCTGTAAAGCGCGTGGTAAACGTGTGGTGGCAGTAGGCACCACCTCGGTGCGATCGCTGGAAAGCGCCGCCAACGCCAGCAAAGAGGCATTAATTGCCCCGTTCTTCGGCGATACCAGCATCTTTATTTTCCCGGGTTACCACTATCAGGTGATCGACGCGCTGGTGACCAATTTCCACCTGCCGGAGTCGACGCTGATTATGTTGGTTTCCGCTTTTGCCGGTTATAAAAACACCATGCATGCCTATCAGCAGGCGGTGGCCGAGCAGTACCGTTTCTTTAGCTATGGCGATGCGATGTTCATCAGCCGTAACCCGCAGGCGGAGCAAGAATCCGTAGGCGCCTGATTTCCTGGGCTGCGCATCTGGCGCAACCCTGTTTTAACGACATCAGACTGTTTCTCTGATGCTGGAGGCTTTGTGAAGTACGAATTAGACACAACCGATGGCCGCGCTCGCCGTGGCCGCCTGATCTTTGAACGTGGCGTGGTGGAAACCCCGGCCTTTATGCCGGTCGGCACCTACGGTACGGTAAAGGGCATGACGCCGGAAGAAGTGAAAGAGACCGGTGCGCAGATCCTGCTGGGCAACACCTTCCACCTGTGGCTGCGCCCAGGGCAGGAGATCATGAAGCTGCATGGCGATCTGCATGATTTCATGCAGTGGCATGGCCCGATCCTCACCGACTCCGGCGGCTTCCAGGTGTTCAGCCTGGGCGCGATGCGCAAGATTAAAGAAGAAGGCGTTCATTTCCGTAATCCGATTAACGGCGATAAAGTGTTCCTCAGCCCGGAAAAATCGATGGAAATCCAGTATGACCTGGGTTCCGACATCGTCATGATCTTCGACGAATGTACGCCGTACCCGGCAGACTGGGACTACGCCAAGAGCTCGATGGAAATGTCCCTGCGCTGGGCGCAGCGCAGCCGTCAGCGTTTTGACGAACTGAATAACAAGAACGCTTTATTCGGCATTATTCAGGGCGGTGTTTACGAAGATTTACGTGATGTATCAGTAAAAGGGCTGGTGGATATCGGTTTTGATGGTTACGCTGTGGGCGGCTTGGCAGTCGGTGAGCCAAAAGAGGATATGCATCGCATTCTTGAACATGTTTGCCCGCAAATTCCGGAAGATAAGCCACGCTACCTGATGGGCGTGGGCAAACCGGAAGATCTGGTTGAAGGCGTGCGTCGCGGTATCGATATGTTCGACTGCGTGATGCCAACGCGTAATGCCCGTAACGGTCATCTGTTCGTGACTGACGGTGTGGTAAAAATCCGTAATGCCAAGCACAAGGATGATACTTCTCCGCTGGATAAAGACTGTGATTGCTACACGTGTCGCAATTACAGCCGCGCCTACTTGCATCATCTCGATCGTTGCAACGAAATACTGGGTGCCCGATTGAACACCATTCATAACCTGCGTCACTACCAACGCCTGATGGCGGGTTTACGCGAGGCCATTGAACAGGGTAAATTAGAGCTGTTTGTTGCGGATTTCTACGGTCGGATCGGTAAACCGATTCCACCTTTAAACGCTTGAATTAATAATTGATAACTTAATGAGGGAATTTCAATGAGCTTTTTCATTTCTGACGCCGTCGCATCCGCAGGAGCTCCGTCTCAGGGAAGCCCGTACTCTCTGATCATTATGCTGGTGGTTTTTGGCCTGATTTTCTATTTCATGATCCTGCGTCCACAGCAGAAACGCGCTAAAGAGCACAAGAAACTGATGGACTCGATCGGCAAGGGTGATGAAGTGCTGACCACCGGTGGCCTGATTGGCCGCGTGACCAAAGTGGCTGACACCGGCATTATCGCTATTGCGCTGAACGACACCACGGAAGTGATGATCAAGCGTGACTTCGTGGCGGCCGTTCTGCCGAAAGGTACCATGAAGGCCCTGTAATTTTGTTTTCCCGAAGGGAATTGCCGTGCTAAACCGTTATCCTTTGTGGAAGTATCTGATGCTGATCGTCGTGATCCTCGTCGGTCTGCTTTATGCGCTTCCCAACCTCTATGGTGAGGATCCGGCTGTACAAATCACTGGCGCGCGCGGTGTCGCCGCCAGTGAAACTACGCTGGACCAAGTCCGTACCGTATTAGAAAAAGACAAGATCGCGAGCAAGTCGATTGCGCTGGAAAATGGCGCCATCCTGGCTCGCTTTAGCAATCCTGATATTCAGCTGCGCGCCCGTGAAGCCTTGATGGCAGAACTGGGCGACAAGTTCGTGGTGGCACTGAACCTGGCCCCGGCAACGCCGACCTGGTTGGCCATGCTGGGCGCCGAACCGATGAAACTCGGTCTGGACCTGCGTGGCGGTGTGCACTTCCTGATGGAAGTGGACATGGACACTGCACTGAGCAAGCTGCAGGAACAGACCATGGACACCCTGCGCAGTGAACTGCGTGAAAAGGGCATTCCTTATGCGTCTATCCGCAAGCTGGACAACAACGGCGTGGAAGTGCGTTTCCGTGACGATGCTGCCCGCGATCAGGCCATCAGCTACATCAGCTCGCGCCAGCGCGATATGGTGCTCTCGGCCAATGGCACCAATACTTTGAAAGCCAGCTTGACGGATGCCCGCCTGAGCGAAGCGCGTGAGTATGCGGTGCAGCAGAACATCACTATCCTGCGTAACCGCGTTAACCAGCTCGGCGTTGCCGAACCGCTGGTACAACGCCAGGGTTCTGACCGCATCGTGGTCGAACTGCCGGGTATTCAGGATACCGCACGCGCCAAAGAGATCCTGGGTGCCACTGCGACTCTGGAATTCCGTTTGGTTAACACCAACGCGGATACCACTGCGGCAGCCAACGGCCGCGTGCCGGGCGACTCCGAAGTAAAAGACACCCGTGAAGGCCAGCCGGTTGTGCTGTACAAGCGAGTGATCCTGACCGGTGACCACATTACCGACTCCACCTCCAGCACCGACGAATATAACCAGCCGCAGGTTAATATCTCGCTGGACAGTGCCGGCGGTACCGCAATGTCCAACTTCACCAAGGACAATATCGGCAAGCCGATGGCGACCCTGTTTGTGGAGTACAAGGACAGCGGCAAGAAAGACGCTAACGGCCGTGCAGTCCTGGTGAAACAGGAAGAAGTGATCAACGTGGCGAACATTCAGTCGCGTCTGGGCAACAGCTTCCGTATTACCGGTATCGGCAACCCGAACGAAGCACGCCAGCTCTCGTTGCTGCTGCGCGCCGGTGCGCTGATTGCGCCTATCCAGATCGTGGAAGAGCGTACTATCGGTCCGACCCTGGGACAACAGAACATCACCCAAGGTCTGGAAGCCTGCCTGTGGGGCCTGGTGGCATCCATCGTGTTTATGGTGGTTTGGTACCGTAAGTTCGGCATGATCGCGACCACGGCGCTGGTCGCCAACCTGGTGCTGATTGTCGGCGTGATGTCCCTGCTGCCGGGGGCGACGCTGACCATGCCGGGTATTGCCGGTATCGTGCTGACGCTGGCGGTGGCGGTCGACGCCAACGTACTGATCAATGAACGTATCAAGGAAGAGCTGAAGAACGGACGTTCCGTTCAGCAGGCGATCCATGAAGGCTATAAAGGCGCGTTCTCCAGTATCGTTGATGCCAACATCACCACCCTGATCACCGCGATTATTCTGTACGCAGTGGGCACCGGTTCGATTAAAGGCTTTGCGATTACCACCGCAATCGGTGTGGCGACGTCCATGTTCACCGCGATTGTCGGTACCCGTGCCATCGTCAACCTGCTTTACGGCGGCAAACGCATTAACAAGCTGTCTATCTGAGGAGTGCGTTGTGGCACAGGATTATACTGTTGAACAACTCAACTACGGCCGTAAAGTCTATGACTTTATGCGCTGGGATTACGTGGCCTTCGGCATCTCGCTGGTGCTGCTGATCGCGTCAATCGCCATTATGTCGGTGCGTGGTTTTAACTGGGGTCTGGACTTCACTGGCGGTACCGTCATTGAAATCAGCCTGGAACAACCGGCCAACCTCGATCTGATGCGCGATACGCTGGAAAAAGCCGGGTTCCAGGACCCGGTTATTCAGAACTTTGGCAGCAGCCGTGACGTGATGGTGCGTATGCCACCGGCGATCGGCACCGCAGGCCAGGAACTGGGTAACAAAGTGATCGGCGTGATCAACGACTCGGTGGATAAAAACGCCACCGTGAAGAGGATTGAGTTCGTCGGCCCGAGCGTGGGCACCGAACTGGCGCAAAACGGCGGCATGGCGCTGCTGGTGGCGTTGATCTGTATTCTGATCTACGTCGGTTTCCGCTTCGAATGGCGCCTGGCGCTGGGGGCGGTTATCGCGTTGGCGCACGACGTGATTATCACCATGGGCGTGCTGTCGTTGTTCCGTATCGAGATTGACCTGACCATCGTCGCATCATTGATGTCGGTTATTGGTTACTCGTTGAACGACAGCATCGTGGTTTCCGACCGTATTCGTGAGAACTTCCGCAAGATCCGCCGCGGGACGCCTTACGAAATCATGAACGTGTCGTTGACCCAGACGCTGAGCCGTACCTTGATGACTTCCGGTACCACCCTGATGGTGGTTCTGATGCTGTACATCTTCGGCGGCGCAATGCTGCACGGCTTCTCTCTGGCTATGCTGATTGGTGTGTCTATCGGTACCATATCTTCTATCTACGTGGCGTCCGCGCTAGCGTTGAAACTGGGTATGAAACGCGAACACATGCTGCAGCAGAAAGTGGAAAAAGAGGGCGCAGATCAGCCTTCGATTATGCCGTGATTTGCCCGTGAGTTGAAAATATCATGCCGGTCGGTTTATCCCGACCGGCATTTTTTTTGCCTATAGGCGGCTGACTCCGTTCTCCGGGCGCTCGGTTAACGTCAATTGGTTGAGTGAGTTCACCAGCTCCGCCAGGCTGGCGGCCTGCATTTTTTCCATCACTCTGGCCCGATGTACCTCAACGGTACGCACCGCAATGAAGTGACGATCGGCAATCAGCTTATTGGTCATTCCGGCGGCCACGGCGCGGGCTATCTCGCGTTCACGCGGCGTCAGCGCACTGAAACGCTGTTGCAGTTGGTAGCGTTCCAGCCGGCATTGAGAGTGGGCGATCCCGCGCTCCAATGCTTCGATCAGCGGCGCGGCGGCAATAGGTTTTTGCAAGAAATCCACGGCTCCCAGCTTCATCTCTGCCACGGCCATGGCAATATCGCCGTGACCGGTGACAATCACCACCGCCAGCGTACTTTCCTGTCGGCGCAGTTGCTGATGAACCTGTTGTCCGTCCATTCCCGGCATCCGAATATCCAGCATCACCACACCGCATTGATAAAGACTGACTTGATCGACGAACCTTTGGCTGTCGTGCCAAATCTGCACCCGATAGTTAAGTCCCTCGAGTAAGAAACGACAGGCGTCGGTGACGGCTAAGTCGTCATCGACCAGATGTATTAGCGCCATGGCGGGTTTCCTTTTGGATCACGGGGAAGTGCAGAGTCACGCGCAGCCCCTGTCGTTGAGTGGTGGAAAAGTAATTTTCCAGTGTCAGTTCACCCCCCTGGTTTTTCAGCAGCCGCTGGCAGATCACCAGCCCCAGGCCGAGGCCTTCCTGCTTGCTGCTGCGAAACGGCACGAACGGCAGTGTCAGTTGTTCGATGCTCAGACCGCCGCCGTCATCTTCAACCATCAGCCGTTGCTGATGGGAGTCGGTTTCCAGCCGCAGGGTGATGTGTAGGGCACCCGCTTGCAGACTGTTACTCAGCAAATTGGCGAGCACCTGCTCCAATAACGTGGTCTGGCTATACAACTGACTTTGGTCCGGGATAGCCAGGGTTATCTGGCACTGCGGATACTGTTGTTCTATCTGCATCAGTTTAACCAGGTGTTCCACCAGCGGTCGCAATAACAGGGGCTGCGCGTTTTCATGGTGCGGAGCCTTGCTGGCCCAGCGGCGTAAATTGACAATGCTTTCCGCGCCACGCTGCGCCTGCTGACCAATCTGTTCGAGGATCGGCAGCAGTTCATGCTGTCGATCGCTGCGCTCAAGACGAATACGGCAGCCCTCCGCATAATGCCGGATCGCCGCCAGCGGTTGGTTGAGCTCATGAGCAAAGCCGGAAGCCATCTCCCCCAGGGTACTGAGGCGTTGCGCCTTGGCCAGAGCCGTTTCCCTGGCGCGTAGCGTCTGATGCATCTGTTCGAGCTGACGTCCGCGACGGCGGACCAGATGACCAATCCACAGATGGTTAGCGCCAAGCAGCAGCATTCCGCCGAAGATGGCACCGAGCAACAACCGGTGTTGCTGCGCCCAAAGGAATACGTCTTGCCAGAGCGATCGCTGGGTCGGGTGGATATTTAAATCGCTCAGTAATTGATTAACCTGGCGGGATGACGCCGGGGCGCCCCAAACCGGCAGGCCGGGAGCCTTCATCTGCAGTAACTGGCGGGTTAACTCATCTGCCAGCCGGTCCGGGACGTGGTTTAAGGCGGCAAATGACCAATTGGGATACAGCTCGGTGCTGGTCAGGCAGCGCTGGTCACTGTGCTTCGCCAACAGGGCGCGGTAATCGCTGGCCTGTAGCAAGCCTTCCGCCTGCATTTTCTCCAACAGACAAACCGGTACTATCACCGCATCCAGCGCCCGATCGCGCAACTGATAAAGCAGGGCATCCGCCGGATAACCGCTGAAGTGCAGTTGCAGGTCTTTCTCCGGCTGCAGGCCGGCACCAAGCAGTTCTTTATACCCCAGCAGGTAGCCGCCAAAGGCGTCAGCGGCGACGGCACCGACCTTTTTACCGAGTAGCTGGCTGGCCGTGGTAATGGGACTGTCGTGGCGCACCAGTATGACGCTGCCGACCACGTTGCCTGAGGCCTGTTGCGGCTGTTGGGCGGATCGCAGTGAAACCAGCCAGCGCAACGGGTAGCGGTTATCCAACTGAACATATTGCGCCGGGTTGGTGAGCAAAAAATCCACGCGTTGGTTACGGACCGCGTCATCCATGCCGGTCAGGCTGAGCGGCGACAGTTGGAAATGGTCGTCGGGAAACTGGCGATTGAGGTGGTCGACGAGGGGTTGCCACTGGGCCAGTGCATGGGCATCGCCGCGCAGCGCCAGCACCGCGATGGTCCATTGTCCTGCCCAGGCCGTGTTTAACCAACCGCCCAGCAACAGAATTAGCACTGCTCTTTTCACATCGTCTCCGCTTTTATGATCCACATCACCGGGTTGAATTGTCCTGGATCAAGCCGCCGCCGGGAATGTGGTAAACCACAATATTGGCGGTCGGTCGTCGTTTTTACACTCCTTTGTATCAGTTCCCCGGCGGATACTTATTGGGAGAAATCAATGGACAGTGGGAAACGGCAGTTTTTACAACGACTCGGTGCGCTGACCGCCGGTGCCGCTTTGGTGCCATTGGCGCAGTCAGGGTGGCAGTTGCAACCCGCCCGGCGAGAAGGTGACAGCAAAAAGCGCATGGCGATGTTGATCGACCTGCGTCGTTGCATCGGTTGTCAGGCTTGTACGGTCAGCTGCGCGGTGGAAAACCGGCTGCCACAGGGGCAATTCCGTACCAGTGTACAGCAATATCAGGTCAGCCTGACGGGACAGGATTCGACCACCAACGTGTTGTTACCCCGGCTGTGCAACCACTGTGACAATCCACCCTGCGTGCCGGTCTGCCCGGTGCAGGCGACTTTTCAGCGTCAGGACGGCATCGTGGTGATCGACAACACCCGCTGCGTCGGCTGCGCCTATTGCGTGCAGGCCTGCCCTTATGAGGCGCGGTTTATCAACCACGAAACCCAGACCGCCGACAAATGCACTTTCTGCGTGCACCGGCTGGATGCCGGGCTGCTGCCCGCCTGTGTTGAATCCTGTGTTGGTGGCGCCCGGATGATCGGCGATCTCAACGATCGGCAAGGTGCATTAAGGCGTGCTTTGGATGAGCATCAGGCGCAGCTCAAGGTATTGAAACCCGAACAGGGAACCCACCCTCAGGTGTTCTATCTGGGGCTGGATGAGGCTTTTGTCAGTCACGTCCGGGGACAACCGGCGCTGTGGCAGGAGGTACACCCATGATCCGCGAAATTATGGCCCGCCCGCAGGAGATCGCCTGGTTGCCCTGGGCGGTGCAGTATTTTTTCTTTATCGGTCTGGCCTGCGGCAGCATCATGATTGCCGTTTGGCTGCGCTGGCGCGATCCGCAGAATACGTCACGGCTGGAACTGGCCGCCGTCTCGTTGGCGCTGGTGAGCGGCACCGTGGCACCGATGGCCCTGAGCGCAGATTTACATCAGCCCGCTCGCATCTGGCATTTCTACGCCTACTTTACCCCCTGGTCGTGGATGTCGCTCGGCTCACTGTTTTTACCGCTGTTTACCCTGCTGGTGGTCAGCTATTTCGTCCTGCTGTTACGGGGGCAACTGCGCACGAAAAGCCTGCCGTTGTGGGCTCGTTGGCTACAGTTCCGGCCGGCATGGCGTGAAGATAAATGGTTGCGCGGGGTGGCATTGGCCACTTTGTTTTCGGCGTTCAGCATCCTGCTCTATACCGGGCGTGAGGTTTCGGTGCTGCGGGCGCAGCCGCTGTGGTACAGCCTCTGGTTACCCTGGCTATTGTTACTGACCGCTATCCAGGCCGTTGCGCCGCTGTTGGCTTATTGGCTGCGTCAGGAGCCGCAATGGCAGCCGCGCCTGGCTCGCTATCAGGTCATCAGCCTGCTGTTGCTGTGTCTCTCGGCTCTTGGCTGGTGGCTGGATGGCAGCAGGTCTTCCGTCGCATTGCACTCGTTGGCGACTCAGGGGGCCGTCTGGCTCTGGGCAGGTATCGCCTTGCTCGGCTTGACCCTGTTGCTGGTGGCGCTGGCATGGCGAGCACGCACTCAGGCGTTGGGCTCGAATGGGCTACGGGTGCAGTGTGCCGCAGCGCTGCTGCTGTGCTGGGGCGTGCGCTGGATGTTGCTGATGCAAACCCAGACGCTGCCCAAGTTCAACGTATTGACCAATCCTTATGTGTTACCCCTCGGCAGCGAAGGGCTATTGGCGATCTTGGGCACCCTGGGCTTGTGGATAGCTTTAATCATTGGAATTCGTGAACTACAGCATGGGCTGATGGAGAAAAAATACTATGGCTAAGTCAACGCGGCGTCAGTGGTTGAAGGGTGGGCTCGCGCTGGGCGGATTGACCCTGTTTGGTGCCAGTTACAGTGAGATGGTGCAGAAAGTGTTTACCGGCCTGCGCGACGGCAGCAGCGGCAAACTGACGCTCGATCGGATCAGCGCCAACTCGTTACCGACAGAAGGCCGTCGGCACCCGGATGGCTGGCAGGCCAATCCACAGCAGGCGGTGTCCATGACCCAATGTTTTGGCTGCTGGACGCTTTGCGGCCTGCGGGTCAGGGTGGATCGCGACAGCAATCAGATCTTGCGCGTGGCGGGCAACCCTTATCATCCGCTGTCTCACGACCACCACTTTCCCTACTCTTTACCGGTGAGTGATGCACTCAACCGTCTGGGGGGCGATGAAGGTCTTGAACAGCGTTCCACCGCCTGCGCCCGTGGCGCGACCTTGCTGGAAGGGCTGACCAGCCCCTATCGCGTGCTGGAACCGATGAAGCGGGTAGGGCCACGCGGCAGCGGGCAGTGGCAGCGCATCAGTTTTGAACAGTTGATCCACGAAGTGGTCGAGGGCGGCGATCTGTTTGGCGAGGGGCAGGTTGAGGGGCTGCGAGCGATCCGCGATCTCGAAACGCCGCTCGATCCTGAGCAACCTTCGCTGGGGCCAAAGGCCAATCAGTTGCTGGTCACCAACGCCGGTGATGAAGGGCGGGACGCTTTTATCAAACGGTTTGCGCAAAACGCCTTTGGGACACGTAACTTCGGCCATCATGGCGCTTATTGCGGGCTGGCTTACCGGGCGGGCTCCGGGGCATTAATGGGCGATTTGGAAACCAATGCGCATGTTAAACCGGATTGGGACCATTTACGCTTTGGACTGTTTCTCGGTACCTCGCCGGCGCAGTCCGGCAACCCATTCAAACGCCAGGGGCGTCAGTTGGCCAACGCCCGTCTGCGCGATGAATTCCGTTACGTGGTAGTGGCCCCGGCATTGCCATTAACCACCACGCTGGCCAACGATCACAACCGTTGGGTCCCGGTGTTGCCGGGTACCGATTCCGCGCTGGTGATGGGCATGATCCGTTGGATCATCGAGCAGGAGCGTTATAACGCTGACTACCTGGCGCTGCCCGGCGAGACGGCCATGCAGGCGGCCGGTGAAAAGAGCTGGACCAATGCCACACATCTGGTGGTGATGAATGACGATCATCCGTTGTGCGGCCAGTTTTTGCGTCAGGTACATTTGGACGGCGGCACAACCGGAGAGGCCGAAAGCCCGCCTTTGGTCTGGGATACGCAGCGGGCTGAACCGGTGTCGGCCAACCAGGCGCTACAGGGCGCGTTGCGGGTGGAGCAACAGCTGCGGCTGGCCGACGGTTCACAGGTCCAGGTTCGTTCGAGCTTTCTCTGTCTGCAGCGGGCGGCTGAGCGCTTCACGCTGGCTGAGTACAGTACCCGCTGTGGCGTCAGTGCCGAGACCATTGCCGCGCTGGCCAGGGAGTTTACTTCCTATCAGCGGCAAGCGGCGGTGATCGCCCATGGCGGCATGATGAGCGGCAATGGCTTCTATAACAGTTGGGCGGTGATGATGCTCAATGCGCTGATCGGTAACCTGAACCTTAAGGGCGGCGTCTCGGTCGGTGGCGGTAAGTTCAAAGAGTTTGCCGATGGGCCTCGCTATAACCTGAAGAGCTTCCCCGGCATGGTGAAACCGAAAGGACTGGTGCTTTCGCGCAGCAAACAGGCATACGAGCAGTCGGACGAATATCGTCGCAAACTTGAGCAAGGTGAAAAACCTTATCCGGCGCGCGGGCCCTGGTACCCGTTTGTCGCGGGGCAATTCACCGAGCAACTGGCTCCGGCGCTGATGGGATACCCCTACCCGCTGAAGGCCTGGATCAGCCATATGGGCAACCCGCTGTACGGCGTTGCCGGTCTGCGCGAGGTGGTTGAAAGCCGGCTGAAAGATCCCCGCCAATTACCGTTGTTTATCGCGATCGACGCTTTTATTAACGAAACCAGCGCCCTGGCGGATTATATCGTGCCGGACACCCATAACTTCGAGAGCTGGGGCTTTACCGCGCCCTGGTCCGGCGTGATGGTGCGGGCAAGCACTGCACGCTGGCCAGTGGTTCCGTCGCGGACTGCGACCACGGCGGACGGTCAGCCGGTGGCACTGGAAAGCTTTGTTATTGCGTTGTCGAAGGCGATGCAGTTGCCGGGGTTTGGCGATGCCGCCTTGCAGGATGCGCAGGGGAATGCCTGCGGCTTGCACAACGCCGAAGATTATTATCTGCGTGCTGCGGCCAACGTGGCCTTTGCCAGTGAGCCATTGCCGGAAGCGACGGAAAGCGAGCTGCGGCTGACCGGGGTGGATCGCCTGCAACCGGCGCTGGATAGGGTCTTGAAAACGGATGAGCGGTTGCGGGTCGGCTATATGCTGGCGCGTGGTGGACGTTTCGCGCCTTATGAACAGGGCTGGCGAGGAAATGAAACCGGGCCGCAGTGGAAGAAAGGGCTGAATATCTGGAACGAAGAGGTGGCGCGCCATCGCCATGCGATGACCGGAGAACGTTATAGCGGCTGTCCGACCTATTATCCGCCACGCTTTGCCGACGGGTCCGACGTTGGGGAACACTATCCAGAGGAGGCATGGCCGTTCCGCCTGATGTCGTTTAAGTCGCACCTGATGAGCAGTTCAACGGCGCCGATCGATCGTCTGCGCGCGGTGAAGCCGGTCAATCTGGTGGCGCTTAATCCGGCCGATGCTGAGCGTTATGCTCTACAGCATGGCGATCGGGTGCGGTTGCAGACCCCGGGCGGCAGCGTTGAGGCGCAGATCAGCTTGCTGGATGGCGTGATGCCCGGCGTGATTGCTATCGAGCATGGTTATGGTCATCGCGAGATGGGGGCGCGAACGCATATGCTGGATGGTCAGCCGCTGGCAGCCGATGCGCGCATTGCCTCCGGTATCAACTTAAACGATCTCGGGTTGCCCGATCCGACCAGAGAAATCAGCAATAGCTGGCTTGACTGGGTCAGCGGGGCGGCGGTGCGCCAGGGGCTACCGGCCAGGCTGCAACGGCTGGGTTAAGCTGATGGCCCACTCTCGCGAAGGGTTGAGTGTGGGCCGGGCCTGGTTAGTTTGCTGCGGCTGCCGCTGCAGTGGGTTCTACGCTGTGCAGTCGAACATAGCCCAGTTGATCTGGCGTCAGGCCACTGAAACGCAGCTCAAAACTGTGCTCCGTTTTGGGTAGCAGCGAGTCCGCACTGGCGATCGGCTGAGAAAGCGCATCGGCCGTCAGTGGCTTGCCGGTGGCCGCATCCAGTTGGCCCCATTCCACTGTGGCCTTGAATGCCGGCAGCGACGCCTGCGAAAGCGTGCGGACGTGCAGCATGGCCTGGGTGCCGTTAGCCTCGCTCTTCACGTGGCTGAGTGACACGCTCAGTTCACCGAGACTGCTGTGCAGGCGAGCGCCGTTATTGGCCGCCGGCAGCAGGTAAACGCCGCTGGTGGAGTTTTGGTTCAACTGGTTTTGCTGTTCCAGCGCCGTGGCCTGGTTAGTCAGGGTGGTTAATTGCTGATTCAGTGCAACCACCTGATTATGCAGTTTTGGCACTTCGCGAGTTTGTGCGCAGCCTGCCAGCAGCACCAGCGTGCCGAGCAGGAAAATCTTGGGGTAACGGGTTGTCATGGCGGGGATTTCCTATTCAACTTCTCCTGTTATCAGCTTAGTCCGCCTGGCCGGGAAAGTCATGTTAACCCTCGTTTTGACCGCCGTTGATAACGGGTCTTCGCAACAAATAACCGACGGCCTTTGTTGTAACCGCACTTCGGGGTAAACTGTTCTTAACTATGAAAACGTTTATCAGGACGTGTTATGCATTGCCCTTTCTGCGCCGCCGTTGATACCAAAGTCATTGATTCCCGCCTGGTGGGTGATGGTTCGCAGGTGCGCCGTCGCCGCCAATGTTTGGTTTGTAATGAACGCTTCACCACTTTTGAAGTGGCTGAGCTGGTGATGCCGCGGGTAATCAAAAGCGACGAAGTCCGTGAGCCTTTCAACGAAGACAAGCTGCGTCGCGGCATGCTGAAGGCGTTGGAAAAACGCCCGGTCAGCTCTGACGACGTGGAGAACGCGATCAACCACATTAAATCCCAGCTGCGCGCCACCGGCGAGCGTGAAGTGCCGACTAAACTGGTCGGCAACCTGGTGATGGACGCGTTGAAAAAGTTGGATAAAGTGGCCTATATTCGCTTTGCTTCGGTCTACCGCAGCTTTGAAGATATCCGTGAATTCGGCGAAGAGATCGCCCGTCTGCAGGACTAAGGGACCTTTGATGCATAACGACGAATTGTATATGGCACGTGCTTTTGAACTGGCGCGATTGGGCCGTTTCACTACCGCACCGAATCCCAATGTCGGCTGCGTTATCGTGCGCGATGGCGAAATCGTCGGAGAAGGTTACCATCTGCGCGCCGGTGAACCCCATGCGGAAGTGCATGCGCTGCGCATGGCGGGCGAAAAGGCGCGGGGTGCCACCGCTTATGTCACGCTGGAACCCTGCAGCCATCATGGCCGCACGCCACCCTGTGCCGATGCGCTGGTGGCTGCCGGCGTAGCCCGGGTTGTGGCGGCGATGCAGGATCCCAACCCGGAAGTTGCCGGTCGTGGGCTGTACAAATTGCAGCAGGCGGGGTTGGATGTCCGCCACGGTTTTATGCTGGCGGAGGCCGAAGCGGTGAATCTGGGTTTCCTCAAACGGATGCGCACCGGCTTTCCTTATGTACAACTCAAGCTCGGCGCTTCACTGGATGGCCGCACGGCGATGGCTTCCGGCGAAAGCCAATGGATCACCTCACCGCAGGCGCGTCAGGATGTACAGCGCCTGCGGGCGCAAAGCGCCGCGATCCTCAGCACCAGCGCTACCGTGCTGGCGGACGATCCGTCACTGACGGTGCGTTGGGATGAGCTGGACGCCGAGACGCAAAGCATTTACCCGCGTGAAAACCTGCGTCAACCGCTGCGTATTATTCTGGATAGCCAAAATCGTGTCACCCCGCAGCATCGGGTGGTGCAACAGCCAGGGCCTACCTGGCTGGCACGCCTGCAGCCGGATCGGCAAACTTGGCCGCAGGATGTCGAGCAACTGACCTTCCCGGCGCACGGAGGTGGGGTCGATCTGGTGGTGATGATGATGCAACTGGCGAAACGTCAGGTGAATTCCATTTGGGTCGAGGCCGGCGCGCAGTTGGCCGGTGCCTTGCTGCAGGCCGGGTTGGTCGATGAGCTCATTTTGTATATCGCGCCAAAATTGTTGGGAGATAATGGCCGCGGCCTGTGTCACCTGCCGGGCCTCGAGCGCTTGGCTGATACACCGGAGTTCGTCTTCAGCGAAGTACGGCAAATCGGCCCTGATTTACGGCTGCGATTGAAGGCAAAATACTGAATGTAACGTCCGCTTGCCGGGACGGTTGTCGTTTTACAAAACCGCCCGCGCAGGCTGATAAAGAATGTGATAGAATCCGCCCCCCTGCGGGGTATTGAACCCATTTTTAAGGAAAGCCCATGAAAGTTATCGAAGGTGTTGTTGCTACTCCAAATGCCCGTGTGGCGATTGCAATTGCACGTTTTAACAATTTCATCAATGACAGCCTGTTGCAAGGTGCCATCGACGCACTGAAGCGCATTGGTCAGGTTGCTGACGACAACATCACCGTTGTCTGGGTCCCGGGCGCTTACGAGTTGCCGTTGACTGCACGCGTGCTGGCTAACACCGGCAAATACGATGCAGTGATCGCACTGGGCACGGTTATCCGTGGGGGCACCGCGCACTTCGAATTTGTCGCGGGCGAAGCCAGCTCCGGCCTGGGCAGTGTTTCTCTGAACACTGAAATCCCGGTTGCCTTTGGCGTGCTGACGACCGAAAGCATCGAACAGGCTATCGAGCGTGCCGGCACCAAAGCAGGCAACAAAGGCGCTGAAGCGGCTCTGACCGCACTTGAAATGATTAATGTTATCAAAGCTATTAAAGCCTGAATTTAGTTAAGGGGAATTCCGTGAAACCTGCTGCTCGTCGCCGCGCTCGTGAGTGCGCTGTTCAAGCGCTTTACTCTTGGCAGTTGTCTAAAAATGACATTGCCGATGTTGAACACCAGTTCCTGTCGGAGCAAGATGTCAAAGATGCAGACATCGCCTATTTTCGGGAGCTGCTGTCCGGCGTGGCGGTGAATGCAGGTCTGCTGGATAGCCTGATGGCACCTGTCCTGTCGCGTCAGCTCGAAGAGCTGGGCCAGGTAGAAAGGGCCGTTCTGCGCATTGCGCTGTACGAGCTGAAAATGCGTGAGGATGTACCTTACAAGGTGGCAATCAACGAAGCGATCGAGCTGGCGAAAACCTTCGGCGCTGAAGACAGCCACAAGTTTGTGAATGGCGTGCTGGATAAAGTGGCACCAAGCATCCGCAAGAAAAAATAAAAAATTAAGGCCGGTATCCCCGGCCTTAATTTCTTCTATTGGAATATCGACCATGGCATGTGGCGAATTTGACCTCATTGCCCGCTATTTTGACCGGTTTAAGAGTCTGCGCCGGGATGTACAGTTGGGCATTGGAGATGACTGCGCACTTCTGACAGTGGCAGAAAAACAGCTTTTGGCCGTCAGTACCGACACTCTCGTTTCGGGCGTTCACTTCTTGGCGGATATCGATCCCGCCGATCTCGGCTACAAAGCACTGGCAGTTAACCTGAGCGACCTGGCGGCCATGGGCGCCGATCCCGCCTGGCTTTCATTGGCACTAACCCTGCCGGACGTGAATGAGCCCTGGCTGAAGGCGTTCAGCGACAGCCTGTTCGAACAACTTAATTATTACGGCATGCAGTTGATTGGCGGCGATACTACTCGCGGTCCGTTAAGCATGACGTTAACCATTCACGGCCTGATCCCGGCCGGTCGGGCATTGACCCGCAGCGGCGCGCGCATCGGTGACTGGATCTACACCACAGGTACGCTGGGTGACAGCGCCGCGGGCCTGGCTGTGCTGCAGGACCGTTTGCAGGTGACAGATACCGAAGCACGCAATTACCTGCTTGGTCGCCATCTGCGGCCGCAGCCACGGGTGTTGCAAGGGCAGGCGTTGCGCGATCTGGCCAGTTCGGCGATTGATATTTCGGATGGCCTGATTTCCGATCTGAAGCACGTGCTGAAAGCTTCTGATTGCGGGGCGCGCATCAATCTGGATGAGCTGCCGTTGTCGCAGGCGTTAAGCAGCCATACGGACGCTGATCAGGCACTGCGCTGGGCGTTGACCGGCGGTGAGGATTACGAACTGTGCTTCACCGTGCCGGAAATCAACCGCGGCGCGCTGGAAGTGGCGTTGAGCCATCTGGGCGCTGACTACACTTGCATCGGCCAAATTGGCCCGCTGTCCGAAGGCATCAAGTTCTACCGCAACGATGAAGTGGTGGAACTGCCATGGCAGGGGTTCGATCATTTCAGTGAAGGGCAGGCGTAACATGGATGAAGCTAAACGCCGCTTGCGGATGAGCAATCCGTGGCACCTGTTGGCCACCGGCTTCGGTAGCGGTTTGTCGCCGGTGATGCCGGGCACCATGGGGTCATTGGCGGCGATCCCGTTCTGGCTGCTGCTGATCCAATTGCCATGGCAACTGTATTCGCTGTTGGTGATGTTCAGCATCTGCATTGGCGTCTACCTGTGCCACCAGACCGCCAAAGACATGAAGGTACACGACCACGGCAGCATCGTCTGGGACGAATTTGTCGGTATGTGGATCACGCTGATGGCTCTGCCGGTCAATGACTGGCAGTGGGTTGCGGCGGGCTTCGTGATTTTCCGTGTTTTGGATATCTGGAAGCCATGGCCAATCCGCTGGTTTGATCGCAACGTGCACGGCGGCATGGGGATCATGGTCGACGACATTGTCGCCGGGGTGTTTTCCGCCGGTATTATCTACCTGATTGGCCACCACTGGCCGCTTGGGTTGCTCTGATCTTGAGGGCGTAGTTCAATGCTACGCCCTTGAACCCTCTGCGTTATTCAAATCCTGTCACATGGTGCGGTACATAAGCCGTTTCCAGCTCGGCAATCTCTTCCGGTGTTAACTCAAGATCGACGGCGGCGACGGCGTCTTCCAGATGATCATGGCGTGATGCGCCGATAATCGGTGCGCTGACAACCGGCTTGCTCAACAGCCACGCCAGTGCGACTTGCGCACGCGTCACACCGCGTTCTTCAGCAATACTGGCCACGCGTTCGGCAATGATGGCATCGATGCCTTCGGTTTCATCGTACAGATTTTTACCGACCTGATCGGAGACCAGCCGCGCGGTCGTTTCGCCCCAGGGGCGGGTTAATCGACCCCGTGCCAGCGGGCTCCACGGCAGCACCGCAATGCCCTCGGCGGCACACAGTGGCAGCATTTCCCGCTCCTCTTCACGCTGGATCAGGTTATACTGGTCCTGCATGCTGACGAAGCGCGTCCAACCGTGCAGATCGGCGGTGTACAGCGCCTTGGCGAACTGCCATGCGTACATTGAGGATGCGCCGATGTAGCGTGCCTTACCGGCTTTCACCACCTCATGCAGCGCTTCCAGTGTTTCCTCCAGCGGCGTTTCATAATCCCAGCGGTGGATCTGCAGCAGGTCAACGTAATCGGTGCCCAGGCGGCGCAGGCTGTCGTCGATGGACTGCATGATTTTGGCGCGCGACAGGCCGCGTTCCAGATTGCTCAGGGGGAAATAGACTTTGGTAGCGATCACCACCTGGTCGCGGCGGGCATAATCGCGCAGTGCCCGGCCGACGATCTCCTCACTGCTGCCATCTGAGTAGCTGTTGGCGGTGTCGAAGAAGTTGATACCGGCATCCAGCGCCTGTTTCAGCAGTGGTCGGCTGCTTTCCTCCGGTAACGTCCAGGCATGGTTGCCACGGCTGGGTTCACCGTAGGTCATACAGCCCAGACAGATGCGTGAGACGTTCAGGTCGGTGTTACCCAATTTCAGATACTTCATGCTTGCCTCCCGGTGTCAGCACAGAACTTTAACTGTAGCGGATTTTCGGACGGCAGAAACAAAAACGCCCCCGCAAAGCGGAGGCGTTGATCAACCCGGCGCGAGGATTATTGCGCCAGCCAGGTCTCAATTTGCCGTTGTATACCGGCAGCGTCCAGACCCAGATCGCTACGGACTTCTTCCTGGCTACCCTGGGAGACAAAGTAGTCCGGCAGGCCAATATTCAACACCGGAACTACGCGGCGTTTGGCCATCAGCAGCTCGTTCACACCACTGCCGGCCCCCCCCATAATGGCGTTTTCTTCCAGCGTGACCAGCGTGCCGTGGCTGGCTGCCAGTTCAAGTACCAACTGTTCATCCAGTGGCTTCACGAAGCGCATATCCACCAGCGTGGCGTTGAGGTTTTCTGCTACCTGCGCGGCTTCCGGCAACAGCGTGCCGAAGTTCAGGATCGCCAGCTTTTCGCCTTCACGACGAACAACGCCTTTGCCGATCGGCAGCGCGCTGAGAGGTTCCAGCGACGCTCCGGTACCGTTACCACGCGGATAGCGTACGGCGCTTGGGCCTTCGTTATAGTGATAGCCGGTGTACAGCATTTGGCGGCACTCGTTCTCATCGCTTGGCGTCATGATCACCATGGTTGGGATGCAACGCATGAATGACAGATCGAAGGCTCCCTGGTGAGTCTGGCCGTCAGCGCCGACAATACCGCCGCGATCGATGGCAAACATCACCGGCAGTTTTTGAATGGCGACGTCGTGGATCAACTGATCGTAAGCGCGCTGCAGGAAGGTGGAGTAAATTGCCACCACCGGCTTGTAGCCACCAATCGCCAGGCCGGCGGCGAAGGTCACCGCATGCTGTTCGGCAATCGCCACGTCAAAATACTGCTGTGGATAGTCACGGGAGAACTGCACCATGCCCGAGCCTTCACGCATGGCCGGGGTGATGGCCATCAGCGAGCTGTCTTTGGCGGCGGTTTCACACAGCCAGTCGCCAAAGATTTTTGAATAGGTCGGCAGGCCACCGGCGCTTTTCGGCAGGGTACCGCTGGCCGGATCGAATTTCGGCACCGCGTGGAAGCTGATCGGGTCTTTTTCCGCCGGGGCGTAACCACGGCCTTTTTTGGTCATGATGTGCAGCAGTTGCGGGCCTTTCAAGTCACGCATATTTTTCAGCGTGGCGACCAGCCCCTGGACATCGTGGCCGTCGACCGGACCGATGTAGTTAAAGCCCAGCTCTTCGAACAGCGTGCCCGGTACCACCATGCCTTTCAGGTGCTCTTCGGTGCGCTTGACCAACTCTTTGATTGGCGGCAGGCCGGACAATACTTTTTTACCGCCCTCACGCAGGGTGGAGTAGAGCTTGCCGGACAGCAGCTGCGCCAGATGGTTGTTCAGCGCGCCGACGTTTTCCGAAATCGACATTTCGTTATCGTTCAGCACCACCAGCATATCCGGATCGATGTCACCGGCGTGGTTCATGGCTTCAAACGCCATACCGGCGGTGATGGCGCCATCGCCAATCACGCAGACCGTGCGGCGATTTTTGCCTTCACGCGCTGCGGCTACGGCCATGCCGAGACCGGCGCTGATCGAGGTGGATGAGTGGCCAACCGACAGAACGTCATATTCACTTTCCGCACGCCACGGGAAAGGGTGCAGGCCATTTTTTTGGCGAATGGTGGCGATTTTATCGCGACGCCCGGTCAGGATTTTATGCGGGTAAGCCTGGTGGCCAACGTCCCAGACCAGATGATCGAAGGGGGTTTGGTACACATAGTGCAACGCCACCGTCAGTTCGACGGTACCCAGCCCGGAGGCAAAGTGGCCGCTGGAGCGGCTAACGCTGTCCAGCAGGTATTGCCGAAGTTCGTCACACAGCTTCGGTAGGCTCTCTTTTGGCAGCGAACGGAGTTCATCGGGATTTTCCGCTAGCGCCAGGGTCGGGTATTTGGCTATATCAAGACTCATTCGATACTCATATCAGAGGAGTTAACGTCACACGTTAATTGTCGCGTTCAATAATGAAGCTGGCTAACGCTTGCAATGGCGCTGTGTTATAAGATTGTGCTGCCAAAGTGTCTAATGCAGCTAAAGCTTCCTGATAGAGATCCCACGCTTTTGCTTTCGCGCTGTCAAGCCCGAGCAAAGCTGGATAGGTACTCTTTCCGTGTTGCTGGTCCGCCCCCTGGCGTTTACCGATTTTTTCGGTTTCGCCGACCACGTCCAAAATATCATCCTGCACCTGGAACGCCAGGCCAATCGCGGCGGCGTAGCGGTCAAGCTGCACCAGTGCGGCACGGCCAGGTTCACCGGCGGCTAACGCTCCCAGACGAACGGCTGCGCGAATTAACGCGCCAGTCTTATGGCGATGGATCTGCTCCAGCGCTTCCAGACCAATCTGCTGGCCCTCAGCTTCGAGATCCAACGACTGGCCGCCACACATGCCGGCAACACCGCTGGCGGTTGCCAGTTCAGAGACCATCGCCAGCCGATCGCGCAGCGCCACGTCGGGCATCTCGGCATCGGCCAGAATGGAAAATGCCAGCGTCTGCAGTGCATCGCCGGCCAAAATGGCGTTGGCCTCACCAAATTTGATGTGGCAGGTCGGCTGACCGCGACGCAGGTCGTCGTCGTCCATGGCCGGCAAGTCGTCATGGATCAGTGAATAGGCGTGAATGCATTCTACCGCAGCGGCGGGCGCATCCAAATTATTCAGTGATACGCCAAACATCTGCCCGGTGGTGTACACCAGGAACGGACGCAGGCGTTTACCGCCCAGCACAGCGCCGTGACGCATTGCCGCCACCATATTGCCATCGTTGAACGGCAGCGGCGCGATAAAATCCAGCAGCGTGCGGTCGGCCCGCTGGCGCAAGGCCTGCAACTGGTCAGAAAAAGCGGTCTGTTGGACAGTTTCGGACATGGTAATTACTCGGCATCCGGTGTGAAAGGCGCCAGCGCGGCATCATCGGCGCTGTCGTTAAGCAAAATCTGTACGCGTTGCTCCGCCTGCTGCAATTTCTGCTGGCCCTGACGCGCCAACTGTACGCCGCGTTCGAATTCATTCAGCGCGTCTTCCAGCGGTAGCTCACCCGATTCCAGACGCGTCACGATGTTTTCCAACTCGCTGAGGGAGTTTTCAAAGCTGACGCTTTGCTCTGTACTGTCTGATTGTGCAGGTTTTTTTGGCATAATTTTCTTTTTACATCATCATGTGAACAGTGACGCCAGAGCCTATCCTAGCGGATCTTGATTAGCAAATCATGGCGTACCTGTGTGGTTTTGTGCACCGAGCCCCACCAGATAGTGGTATACTCTGCGCCGCAAATGCGATTGATAAAACATTCGGCAACCCCGTTGGTTTTATCAATCGCATATACATTGTAAATCCTTTTCCCTCGTAATTCTGACAATAAAGACCGCCATGAAGTTTATCATTAAATTGTTCCCGGAAATCACCATCAAGAGCCAATCTGTGCGCTTGCGCTTTATCAAGATCCTCTCGACCAGTATTCGCAACGTCCTGAAGCAGTATGATGAAACACTGGCGGTTGTCCGTCACTGGGATCATATCGAAGTTCGCGCCAAAGATGAAAACCAGCGGCCTGTGATTGCCGATGCGCTGACGCGCATTCCTGGCATTCACCACATCCTGGAAGTGGAAGATCGCGACTATACCGATATGCACCACATTTTTGAGCAGACGCTGGAAGCCTATCGCGAGCAACTGGAAGGCAAAACCTTCTGCGTGCGCGTTAAGCGCCGCGGCAAGCAGGACTTCAATTCGCAGGACGTAGAACGTTACGTTGGCGGCGGTCTGAACCAGCACATTGCCAGCGCTCGCGTTAAGCTGTCGCATCCGCAGGTGACGGTCAATCTGGAGATCGAAGACGACAAGTTGATGCTGGTTAAAGCTCGCCGTGAAGGCATCGGCGGTTATCCGGTCGGGACTCAGGAAGACGTGCTGTCGCTGATTTCCGGTGGTTTCGACTCGGGCGTTTCCAGCTATATGCTGATGCGTCGTGGTTGCCGCGTGCATTATTGCTTCTTTAATCTGGGCGGTGCCGCGCATGAAATTGGCGTGCGGCAGGTGGCTCATTACCTGTGGAACCGCTTTGCCAGTTCGCACAAGGTGCGCTTTATCGCTATCGATTTTGAACCTGTGGTTGGCGAGATCCTGGAAAAGGTCGAAGACGGTCAGATGGGCGTGGTGCTTAAACGCATGATGGTACGTGCCGCTTCACAGATAGCCGAACGTTATGGCGTGCAGGCACTGGTGACCGGTGAGGCGTTGGGGCAGGTCTCCAGCCAGACGCTGACTAACCTGCGCTTGATCGACAACGCGTCCGATACGCTGATCCTGCGTCCGCTGATCTCTCACGACAAAGAGCACATCATCAAAGTGGCGCGTGAGATTGGCACCGAAGACTTTGCCAAGACCATGCCGGAATACTGCGGCGTGATCTCAAAAAGCCCGACGGTGAAGGCGATTAAAGCCAAGATCGAAGAGGAAGAAGGGCACTTTGATTTCAGCATTCTTGATCGCGTGGTTAGCGAAGCCAAGAACGTGGATATCCGCACCATCGCCGAACAGGCGCAGGAGCAGGTTGCCGAAGTGGAAACCGTGGCAGAGTTTGACGCTGATCAGGTGATCCTGGATATTCGTTCTAACGATGAGCAGGAAGACAAGCCGCTGAAGCTGGAGCAGGTTGAGGTGAAACCGCTGCCGTTCTACAAGCTCAGCAGCCAGTTTGGCGATTTGGATCAGAGCAAAACCTACCTGCTGTACTGTGAGCGTGGCGTGATGAGCCGCCTGCAGGCGCTATATTTGCTGGAGCAGGGCTTCACCAACGTGAAGGTTTACCGCCCGTAAGTCATTCAGGGGGCGCATCTGCCGCCCCCGTGATTTAATCGCGGAAATCGTACATTCCCGGTATCAACACCAACTGAGCGGCGATCTCCGCCGCTTTGGCTTTACCCAGCAGCAAATCAATCAGCTTCAGCGCAAACTCCATCGAGGTTCCCGGCCCCTGGCTGGTGAGCAGGTTAACGCGCGGATCAAACACCACACGTTTTTCTATCCATTTGTCGGCCGGGATCTGTTCTTTCAGCCCCGGGAACCCGGTCATATTGCCGATGGGGAACAGATCGTGGTGTTGTAGCACCAGCGCCGGTGCTGCGCAGATGGCGGCGACGATATTGCCCTGCAGGTGCATCTGACGTACTTTCTCCACCAGCAGCGGGCTGTCACGGAAGCACTCGGCGCCTTTCAGACCGCCGGGCAGCACGATGGCGTCAAAATGATCGTCCACAATCGACACCAGCGGCGCGTCGGCCAGCAGCTTTACCCCGCGTGAACAGACTATAGTCCGGTCGCCATCGCCGGCCACGCTGGCAGTGGTGACTTTGACACCGGCCCGTACCAGCAGATCGATGGTGGTGACGGCTTCGGTTTCTTCGCTACCAGGTGCCAGGCAGACCAGCGCCGATACGCTCATATTCATTTTCCTTTCGCTTAATCAATTCAAACAGTCGTGCGTTCTCTGGCAGAGTCACGCCGTGGCTACGCGCGCGGCGCAGCAGGTAGCCGGTAATGTAGTCGATCTCGGTGTGCCGCTGGGTGCGGATGTCCTGCAGCATCGAAGAGACGTTGTCTGCGGTGCTTTGGATCACCTCCATGACATATTGCTGCAAGCCTTCGCATGAGGTGTGGTAGCCCTCCATTTCCATGATGCTGGCGACCTCGCGGCAGAGGGTCTCGATTTGCTCCGGATAGCGTTGTAAATCACCATTACGGCAATTATACAGCGCCGTTAGTGGGTTGATCACGCAGTTGACCGCCAGCTTGCGCCAGTTCGCCGAGGCAATGTTGTTGTGCCAGGCGACGTCAGGCAGGGCCTGATGCAGCACTTCCGCCAGGTGGCTAAGGGATTGCGCCGCCGGGGAGGTCGGGCCGATATGGGTGGTGCCACCGGCGACATGGATAATAGTGCTGCCGTCATGGCGCGCCGCATGGGTGGTAGTACCCTGCAGTATCGGTTGGTTGTTCGGCGGCAGTTCATCCTGGGTGCCCATGCCGTTGTGCAGCAGCAGGATGGCGCAACGCGGGTTCAGCTTTGGCAGCAGCGTGCTGACCGCGCTGGACACCTGCCAGGCCTTCAACGTGACCAGCAGCAGTTCGCTCTGGGCTAAATGTTCGGGATCGTTGGTGGGCAAATTACGGTTGAATGAAGCGCCTTCCGGCTCAATCACGTTCACTGCGCAGAAGGGCTGTGGCACTCGTAGCCATCCCTGAACATCGTGACCCTGCTGATAAAGCCGGGAGAGCCACAGTTGTCCGAGCGCACCGCAACCAAGAATAGTTATTTTCATCCAGACTCCTGGGGGGTAACGGGAATATCGCTCAATGACGGTCTTATAATTATAGACTTTTCTGCTGTTCGACGGCTTATTCGCCGGTAGCTTCAGCAGATTTTGCCTGCGGCGCTAAAGCGGTTATCATGCTCGGCATCGAAATCGCCTATCGCATTAGGCTCTCATTCAGGAGGAAGAAGTATGCCATCTTTCGACATTGTTTCCGAAATTGATATGCAGGAAGTGCGTAACGCCGTCGAGAACGCCACGCGCGATCTTGGCACCCGTTGGGATTTCCGTAACGTGCCGGCCAGTTTTGAGCTGAACGAAAAAGACGAAAGCATTAAAGTCGCCAGTGAGTCTGATTTCCAGGTGCAGCAGTTGCTCGATATTCTGCGTGAAAAACTCAGCAAACGCAGCATTGAAGGCAGCGCGCTCGAGATCCCGGACGAACTGACTCACAGCGGTAAAACCTACAGTGTGGATGCCAAGCTGAAGCAGGGGATTGAAAGTGCCCAGGCGAAGAAACTCGTCAAGCTGATCAAAGACAGCAAGCTGAAGGTCCAGGTACAGATTCAGGGTGATGAAGTGCGGGTAACCGGCAAGTCACGCGACGATCTGCAGGGCGTGATGGCGCTGGTGCGCGGTGCCGATCTGGGACAGCCTTTCCAGTTCAAGAACTTCCGCGATTAAGGTTTATCTAACTACTGACAAAGCCAGTTATTAGGGAGAGCGTGCCGAAGGGGTCGTAGCAACTTTAGTTGCCGGAGCGCCCCTCGGTGCGCTAGGCCCGGGTATCGCGGGCTAAAAACAACTTTGTTATCAAACGTGGGCCAGCTTGCTGGCCCTTTTCTTTACAGTGAATTCACCAGCGCTTCCAATTGGCCGCGGTTGGTTTGTTTGGTATCGACCTTGACGTAGGCACTGCGCTCTTCCGGCACCACTATCGCTTCTGCCACGCCCGGCTGGGCTTTCAGGCGGCTTTCCAACGCCGAATCTTTCACCGCCAGTTCCGACAGCGTAATACGCAGGCTGCTGACGTAAGGCGGTTCTTGCATGGTGCTGCTGACCAGGAACCAAACGGCAGCTAATACCGCCCCGGCGATAAACACCAGTCCTGCCCCCTGCAGGCCATACAGCAAGCCACCCAGGCTGCCGCCGATCGCCACGCCGATAAACTGACTGGTGGAGTAAACCCCCATCGCCGTCCCTTTGTAGCCGGCCGGAGACTCTTTACTGATCAGCGAAGGCAGTATTGCTTCCATCACGTTAAACGCCATAAAGAACAGCTGCACGCCGGCAATGATGCCCCACAGGTGTGCGCCAGATAGCCACAACAGCACCTCAGCGCAGAATAACACCGCTACGCAACCCATAAAGACCTGCTTCATACGGCGTTTTTTCTCGGCATAAATGATAAACGGCACCACGGCGGCAAAAGAAACCAGCATAGTGACCAGATAGATAATCCAGTGCTCGCTCGGGGCCAAACCGGCTTTCTCCATCGCCAGCGGCAACGCCACGAAGCTGGACATCAGCAGGATATGCAGACACATGATGCCGAAATTCAGCTTTAGCAGGCGGGAATTGCTCAACACCTTGCTGAAGCTGCCGCGTACGATGCTGGATTCACGGTTCAGCACGTGGTGGCTGGCGGAAGGGACTACCGCCAGAGTGATCACGATGCCGGCCAATGCCAGTACCGCAATCATCCAAAACAGCGCATGCAGGCCAAAGGCGTGAGTGACGATCGGGCCCACCACCATGGCAATGGCGAAGGTAATACCGAAGCTGACGCCGATAAACGCCATCGCCTTGGTGCGGTTCTGTTCGCGGGTCAGGTCGGACAGCAGCGCCATCACCGCCGCGGCAATAGCGCCGGAGCCCTGTAATGCCCGGCCGAGGATCACGCCCCAGATGGAGTCGGTCGCGGCGGCAATCACGCTACCCAGCGCAAAGATCAGCAGGCCGCCGACAATCAGCGGCTTGCGGCCGATACGATCGGAGATCAGGCCGAAGGGGATCTGGAATATCGCCTGCGCCAGGCCATAAATACCGATGGCGATACCGATCAGCGTTTCGCTGGCGCCGTTCAACGCCATACCGTAGGTGGTCAGTACCGGCAGCACCATAAACATGCCCAGCATGCGCAGTGAGAATACGGTTCCTAATCCCCAGGTCGCTCGTCGTTCCAGTGGGGTCATTGCATTATCGTTCATTAAAACCTCATTAAAAGCCATTCCGTCAGGCTATCGGTGATACGCCTGAGGGGATAGCTTCTGTCAAAGCTGCGTCATTTTAGTGTGAAGGGCAGGGGGGGTAAATCTAATGTTGTTTAACAGATATTACAGTTCGTCGGCTTTTTGGCGAGACAAATAAAATGGGCCGCGAAAGCGGCCCATTCACAGACGATTTGGCTTACCAGACGTACGTCATCAGCGCTTCCGGTGCGGCTGTCGCACTGAAGTCGATAGACATCATTACGCTCAGCGAAGTGATGGCAACAATCGAGAACACAAACAGCTTACGTGCCCAGACGCTGTCATTTTCGGTTTTGTAACCACGCAGCGCCATGCCCAGCCACCATACGCTTACCGCCGCAGCGACAATCAGGTATTTGTAGCCGGCGTAGCCGCCCAGGGTCAACATCAGGGTGGCAATCATAAACGCCACAATGTAGACCGTGATGTGGTTCTTCGCCACCGAAATGCCTTTCACAACCGGCAGGACCGGAATGTTGGCTGCCTGGTAATCTTTAAAGCGGAAGATGGCAATCGCATAGGAATGCGGCATCTGCCACAGGCTAAAGATAGCCAGCAGGATCAACGCACCGGCATCGAACTCGTTGGTGACTGCGCAATAACCGATAACCGGTGGCGCAGCGCCCGACAAGCTGCCGATCAGCGTGCCATAGACCGAGTGGCGTTTCATGTACAGGCTGTAGACGCCGACATAAACCACAAAGCCCATCACCGCCAGCCACATGGCCAGCGGGTTGGCGCCGATATACAGCAACGCAAAGCCCGCAATACCCAGAGCGGTAGCGTAAACCAGGCTTACACTCGGCGCGATCAGGCCCTTAACCAGCACCCGATTCTTCGTTCTCTCCATTTTCTTGTCGATGTCGCGGTCAATGTAGTTGTTAAATACACAGCCCGAAGCGACAACCAACGAGACACCCACCAGGGTGGCGAGAAACAGGGGATAGTCGATGCTCCCTTTAGAGGCGAGCAGGAATCCCCCGACGACAGAAATTAAATTGCCGAAAATAATTCCTGGTTTAGTTACTTGCAGGTATTGCTTAATCATCACGTCCAGCTCTGCTCTTAATCGACCATCATATTGATGTTGAGGTTGTACATAATCCAGAGTGAACCCACAACAACGATACCGATGATCATAGCGGTGAACAGCAATGCCACCAGGTTCCAGCGCTCTTCCGATGAGGTATTCATGTGCAGGAAGTAAATCAGGTGAACAACCACCTGAATGACCGCCATGCCGACTACAACCGCCAGGATAGTTGAATGAGAGGCGGTGCCGCTCATCACCATCGCAAATGGAATCACCGTCAGGATGATCGACAAAATAAAGCCGATCAGATAGGTCTTGACGCTACCGTGGCTTGCGCCGCCGTGAGAAGTTTCATGGGATGAATGACTCATGACATAACCCCCAGCAGGTAAACAACGGTGAATACGCAGATCCAAACCACGTCCAGGAAGTGCCAGAACAGGCTCAGGCACATCAGACGGGTTTTATTGGTTGAAGTCAGGCCGCGCTTGCTGACCTGAATCATCATGATAACGATCCAAACCAGACCGGTAGTCACGTGCAGACCGTGGGTAGCAACCAGTGCGAAGAAGCCTGACAGGAACGCGCTGCGATCCGGGCCATAGCCTTCAACGATCAGGTGATGGAACTCATAGATTTCCATCGCTACGAAGCCCAGACCAAACAGGAAGGTCAGGAACAGCCAGGTATTCACGCTGCCAACCTTGCCTTTGTTCATGCCGATCATCGCCATACCGTAGGTGATGGAGCTGAACAACAGCAGGAAGGTCTCAACCAGAACAAACTTCAGATCGAAGATGTCTTTGCCAGAGGGACCGCCAGCGGTCCCGTTCACCAGTACTGCATAAGTCGCGAACAAGCTCGCAAACAAAATACAGTCGCTCATCAGGTAGATCCAGAATCCGAAGACTTTGGTCTCTCCTGCGTCGTGGTGCCCATGCTCTGCATGGGCTGCATCATGGTTAGTCAGAGTATCAGTTGACATGTTTCACGCCTGCTTTGCTGATTTGTTCATAGTGTTGGTTTTCAATGCGCTCGATTTCATCAACCTGCACATAGTAATCAACATCTTGATCGAAGCTCTTGGCAATCCAGGTCACGATCATACCTACGAAGGCAGCGATCGCCATCCACCAGATGTCCCAGATCATCGCGAAACCAAATACCAGGCTGAAGCCAGCAATAATCACACCGGCACCGGTATTTTTCGGCATATGAATCGGTTCGTATTTCGCCGGTTTCTTATAAGCGTTGCCTTTTTCTTTCATGTCCCAGAATTCATCACGGTCATGAATCTGTGGCACTACGGCAAAGTTATAGAACGGCGGTGGAGACGAAGTAGACCACTCCAGAGTACGAGCGCCCCATGGGTCACCGGTCAGATCACGGTTCTGCTCACGGTCACGCACACTGACGTAGATCTGAATCAGTTGGCACAGGATACCGCAGGCAATCAGAGCCGCGCCGCCAGCCGCTACCAGCAGCAGTGGGTGGAACTCTGGGTTGATGTTCTGGCTGATACGACGAGTCATACCCATAAAGCCCAGAGCATACAGTGGCATAAAGGCCACGAAGAAACCGATGATCCAGAACCAGAACGCACGGATACCCCAGGTTTCGTTCAGCGTGAAGCCGAAGGATTTAGGGAACCAGTAGGTCAGGCCGGCGAAGCAACCAAACACCACACCACCGATAATCACGTTATGGAAGTGGGCAATCAGGAACAGACTGTTGTGCAGCACGAAGTTCGCGCCCGGTACTGCCAGCAGAACGCCGGTCATCCCACCCACGGAGAAGGTGATGATAAAGCCGATGGTCCACAGCATTGCGGAGTTGAGCTGAATGCGGCCCTGGTACATGGTGAACAGCCAGTTGAAGATTTTCACCCCGGTAGGGATGGAAATGATCATGGTGGCGATACCGAAGAAGGCGTTAACGTTCGCGCCCGACCCCATGGTAAAGAAGTGGTGCAGCCATACGATGAACGACAGAACGGTAATCGCGATGGTTGCCCATACCAGTGAGGTATAGCCGAACAGGCGTTTTCTTGAGAAGGTCGCGGTGACTTCAGAGAACACACCAAACACTGGCAGAACCAGGATATACACCTCTGGGTGACCCCAGGCCCAAATCAGGTTGATGTACATCATCATGTTGCCGCCCATATCATTGGTAAAGAAATGGAAGCCCAGGTAGCGATCCAGGGTCAGCAACGCGATGGTAACAGTCAGAATTGGGAAAGAAACGATGATCAGGACGTTAGTACACAGCGCCGCCCAGGTGAACACCGGCATCTTCATCAGAGGCATGCCAGGAGCACGCATCTTCATGATGGTGGCGAAGAAGTTCACACCGGTCAACAGGGTACCCAGACCGGAAATCTGCAGACTCCAGATCCAGTAATCGACCCCGACGCCAGGACTGTATTCCTTGCCCGACAGCGGCGGATACGCCAACCAACCGGTCTGCGCAAACTCACCGACACCCAGAGAGATGTTGATCAGTACGACACCTACCACGAAGAACCAGAAACTCAGGGAGTTCAGGAACGGGAAGGCAACGTCACGTGCACCGATTTGCAAGGGTACAACCACGTTCATCAGGCCGACCACGAAAGGCATCGCCATGAAGAAGATCATGATTACGCCGTGGGCGGTAAAGATCTGGTCGTAGTGGTGCGGCGGCAGGAATCCGGCCTCGCCGGCGGACGCAAGCGCCTGCTGGCTACGCATCATGATGGCATCGGCAAAACCACGCAGCAACATAACCATTGCCACGATGATGTACATGATACCAATTTTTTTATGGTCGACCGAAGTCAGCCAATCGCTCCATAGCCATTTCCACTTGCCGAAATAGGTTATCAGCGCCAGCAGAGCCAGGCCCCCGATAACAATTGCAGCAACGGTGACCATGATGATCGGTTCGTGGTACGGAACCGCATCAATCGTTAATTTTCCCAACATCAGTTTATTCCTCGGCTCCGGCGTGAGCAGCATGTTCACCCATGTCCATACCCTGGCTCATATCCATACCTTCGTGCGTGGTAGCGCCCTTGTGCATGTTCATATCGCCCATGAATTTGCCAATAGTTTCTTTGAACAAATTAGGTTTGACACTGGAGAAGTACTCGACCGGGTTATTTTCACTCGGCTCTGCCAGTTTGTTAAAGTCGCTGGTGGCGTTAAGGTTAGTCGACGATGCTTTCACCTTGGCAACCCACTGATCGAAGTCGCCTTCGGTTGGGGTGACAATGGCGGTGAATTTCATGCCGGAGAACCCGCGACCGCTGAAGCTGCTGGAAATACCGTCGTATTTGCCGGCTTCATTGCCGATCAGGTGCAGTTTGGTCTGCATCCCGGCCATCGCATAAATCTGCCCACCTAACTGAGGAATAAAGAACGAGTTCATTACCGAGTTAGAGGTGATTTTGAATTCAACTGGAACATCTTTCGGGAAAGCCAGTTCATTAACCGTTGCGATGCCTTGTTCCGGGTAGATAAACAGCCATTTCCAGTCAAGCGACACCACTTCGATCGTCATCGGCTTCTTGTCAGTGACAATCGGCTTGAACGGATCCAGCTCGTGGGTAGTCTTCCAGGTAATGGTGCCAAGGATGGCGATGATAATGATAGGAATGGTCCAGACGACCGCTTCGATTTTGTTGGAGTGTGACCAGTTCGGACTGTATTTGGCATCTTTGTTGGAAGCACGGTACTTCCAGGCAAAGGCGAACGCCATAAAGATGACTGGTACCACCACGATCAACATCAAGGCGATTGCAGTGATAATCAGTGTCCGTTGCTCAACACCAATTGCTCCTTTGGGATTCATCAATACCATATTGCAACCGCTGAGCATTACAGTGGAAGCAATTAATGACAACATCCCAATACTTTTATTGTATTTCTTAAGTCTCATCTAACGACCCCAATTACAAAGGCTCTATATTGTCGTTTCATGTGTGCGGGCATTTTACGGGAAGGTTGCAGTACTGTAAACATGCTTAAGGGAGTGTCAGCGCCTTGTTGACACTTTCTGTTAAGGGGGTCACAGATGTCACGTTGCGTGACAATTTACTAATGGCAACAAAGCGTTGGCTCGCTGAATCGTGGCGAGCAGACTCTATGTTAAGGAAAACTAAAGGTATGCTGAGTTTGGCAGATTTAGCTGTCGTTTTTAAATACGCAGGAAAGGTTTATTTAATGTAAAATAATTGTGTATTTAAAGTGAATTTAATTTTATTTCCGAGTGCCTTAGTCGGATAAAAAAATAATTCCTCCGCCATTTATGTTCTTTTATCCGAAATAAACTCATCACGCTGATGCATTTTTGCCGACCGGTGTGATCACCGGCCGACGATATCAGGCAAGTTTAGTGCGGCGCAGTGCCAGATAGTCCAGCAAACTGCCCATCACAATACCGACCAGACTTAGCGCGGCACCCAACTGCAACAACCGATCGGCCAGGTTCGGCAAGGCACTCCAGTCGAGCGCGTTGGTGATCAGCAGAATCAGCCACAGCCCCAGCAGTGAACAACCCAGGGTCAGCATGCGTAGCGCCCAGCGGTAAAACTGGCGAAATTCAGTGCGTGGCATGAAGTTATCGGTGCGCTGCGTGTATTCCAGCGTCTGTCGGCACAGGCGCAGCAACAGCAGGCCGGGCAAGGCCGCGGCGATCGAGAATAGATAGAACAGCGGCCAGCCGTGTGCTTCGACAAACCAGCCAGCAATGGGGCCAACATAGACGCGACCGACCGCCGACAGTGCTGACAGCAGGGCAAACTGAGTGGCGGAAAATGACCGGTTGCACAGCGTCATCAGCAGCGCGACGAAGGCGGCGGTACCCATGCCGCCGCACAGGTTTTCCAGGAAGATCGCACTGCCCATGGTCATGATGTTTTTATCGGTGACCGCCAGTATCCAGTAACCGAGATTGGAAACCGCCTGCAGGATGCCAAACAGCATCAGGGCACGGAACAGGCTAAGGCGCTGCATCAGCATGCCGCCAAACAGTGCACCGACGATGGTGGCGAACAGGCCGAGGGTTTTGTTCACCAGCCCGACTTCCCCGGCATCGAAGCCGACACCGCGGATCAGGAAGGTGGTACTCAGGCTACCGGCAAAGGCATCGCCCATCTTGTACATCACGATCAGCAGTAGGATCAGCCAGGCGTTGTTACGTGCGAAGAAATCACGCAGCGGGGCGACGACTGCCTCCTCCATGGTGCGCGGCGCAGGAATGCTGTTGTCCGGCTCCGGTGCCAGTAGGGTGGCGACGATACCGATCAGCATCAGCCCGGCCATCAGCCAGTAGGTAGACTGCCAGCCGAAATAGCGATCCGCCAGCCACAGTGCCAGCCCGCCGGACACCAGCATCGCCAGCCGATAACCCAGAACCGAGACTGCAGCGCCAGTGCCACGTTCTTCAGCGCTCAACAGATCGGTTTTATAGGCGTCGAAAACAATATCCTGCGACGCAGAACAGAACGCCACCAGTACCGCCAGTGCTGCCAACCACCATAGATGCTGTGCCGGTTGCATAAAGCCCATTGCCACAATCGACACCACCAGCAGCAGTTGGCTGATCAGCAACCAGCCGCGCCGCCGCCCAAGGAATGGCGGGGTGTAGCGATCCATAAAGGGTGACCACAGGAATTTGAACACATAGGCCTGACCGACCAGCGAAAAGATGCCGATGGTTTTCAGATCGATGTTTTCGACGGTCATCCAGGCTTGCAGCGTGCCGGAGGTCAATGCCAACGGCAGACCCGACGCAAAGCCCAGCAGCAGGAGGATGGCGGAGTTACGCTGGGTGAAGATATTCAGATAGTTTTTCGACATGAGTTCCCTGTCTGCACCGCCCGACTGTCCGGGCGGCACAAGGCGTTCGTGGCTTAACGCGCGTTTTGCTTGATAAAATCGTTGACGCTGGTGTCTTGCGCCATATCGGCAATGACGTCGCCGAGCACGGTGTTGACCGCGTTGGTGATTTTCTCGTTGGTCGCCGTGAAGGCGCCCTGCACGTTATAGGTTGAGCGGTAGTTTTTCACCTGCTTGTTGCCGTTCTTCGCCTGGGCGGTGATAGAGATATCGGCCTTGGTGGTGATGTTGTAGCGCAGGTTGCCTTCGGAGACGTCCGCATACAGGTTATTGACCACAATTTGCAGGTCAACGGCACCGTCAGCACCGATCATATAGCCGCGCGCGCCCATTTGTTTCTCCAGCACTTCCTGCAGCAGGAAGCGCAGATCGCGGGATGGGGTAAGGGTCACCAACTGACCGTCGCGGTTCACTTTCGCCAGTGCCTGGTCCTGGCGCTGATCCGCACCGTTAATGCTGATGGTCACACCTTGCAGCGTCGGATCCTGTTGTGGCAAGACGATCTTTGGCGTGACGTTCAGGGTGTTGCTGCTGGTAGCACAGCCAGCCAGCAGCAGTGCGGCCAACAGTGGAAGGCAAAGTTTCTTTAACATAGTTACTGTCTCATTCTCGATGGATTTTAAGCCGACGCAAACAGCCCATGACAGAGAGGCCGATTTGAGCAAGCTTTCTGTAATAATCAGAGCGGGATAGCCAACAACAAATTGTCGACATCATAGCATCGCCGCCGGCCGGAGGAAGCGCAGAACGCACCGGAGTGACAAATTTTTACCTGCCGTTGATAAAAACATGCTTTTTTGACCGTCTCAATCAGAAAAACCTCAAGCGACGGCGGATGTTGGCCGTTTTTTACCCGCAAAGAAGAGAAATTTAGCTGAGGAATGGTCTAAACGGGAAGAAAGCGGCTAATATTGAAATAGATGGGGACGGTCCTCTGCCGGTGTAGTAAGGAGATCCTATGATTCGCGAGCAAATAGAAGCAAAGTTAAGGGCGGCATTTGAGCCCGCGTATCTGGAAGTCGTTGATGAAAGCTATCGTCATAACGTTCCGGCGGGCTCAGAAAGCCATTTCAAGGTGGTGTTGGTCAGCGATCGCTTCGTCGGCGAACGTTTCTTGACGCGGCATCGCTCGATTTACGGCGTTCTGTCGGAAGAGTTATCCGATGGCGTGCATGCGCTGGCACTGCACACCTATACCCTGAAAGAGTGGGAAGGGTTGCAGGATACCGTGCCGGTTTCTCCCCCTTGTCGTGGGGCCGGTACCCTGGCCTGACGGCTAAATTTGCGGTATCAGTGGAACTTTGACCACGATTTGGGGTATTACTACAGACGAATTTTGGAACGGCCTGCGGGCCGTTTCTGTTTTTGACGACGACACAGCCGATGCGCAATGCAGCCAAGGCCGGGTCGGCTTCGGCGGCCTTTTGGCGATCAAATCGGCAAAAGTGTGAGTTTTAGCGCGCCGCCGCCGCCTTGCTTTCCTCGACTCGCTCCGCATGCGCCGCTATAATGTCGCGTCTTATTTTTCCGGAATGGTTTCGGGACGCTTCTGTCATCAGGAAACTCGGTTCTGTAATGTAGCCGTCCTGGTTCTTGGAACGGAGTTGACCGAGCACTGTGATTTTTTTGAGGTAACAAGATGCAAGTTTCAGTAGAAACCACTCAAGGCCTTGGGCGCCGTCTCTCTATTACTGTACCCGCTGATACAATCAAGCAGGCTATTAAAAAAGAGCTGATCAACGCTGCAAAAAGCGTTCGTATCGATGGCTTCCGTAAAGGCCATGTACCGATGAACATCGTTGAGCAACGTTATGGCGCTTCCGTTCGTCAGGACGTACTGGGCGATGCGATGCAACGCAGCTTCGTTGATGCGATCATCAAAGAAAAGATCAATCCGGCTGGCGCACCAAACTACGTGCCGGGCGAGTACAAAGAAGGTGAAGATTTCACTTTCACCGTCGAGTTCGAAGTGTATCCGGAAGTTGAGCTGAAAGGCCTGGATGGCATCGAAGTTGAGAAGCCAGTGGTTGAAGTTAACGACGCTGACGTTGATACCATGCTGGACACCCTGCGCAAGCAGCAGGCGACCTGGAAAGAGACCGACCGCGCAGCTCAGGCTGAAGACCGCGTGACCGTTGACTTCTCAGGCTCTATCGACGGTGAAGAATTCGAAGGCGGCAAAGCCTCTGATTTCGTACTGGCCATGGGCCAGGGCCGCATGATCCCAGGCTTCGAAGAAGGTCTGGTCGGTCATAAAGCCGGTGAAGAATTCGCTATCGACGTTAACTTCCCAGAAGATTATCACGCTGAAAATCTGAAGGGCAAAGCGGCTAAGTTCGACATCGTTCTGAAGAAAGTTGAAGAGCGTGAACTGCCAGAGCTGACTGAAGAATTCATCAAACGTTTCGGCGTGGCTGATGGTTCTACCGAAGGCCTGCGTGCTGAAGTGCGTAAAAACATGGAGCGCGAGCTGAAAGGCGCAGTGCGTAACCGCATCAAGACTCAGGCAATCGACGGCCTGGTCAGCGCTAACGAAATCGACGTTCCTGCTGCGCTGATCGACGGCGAAGTTGACGTTCTGCGCCGTCAGGCTGCACAGCGTTTCGGCGGCAACGAGAAGCAAGCGCTGGAACTGCCACGCGAACTGTTCGAAGAGCAGGCTAAGCGTCGCGTCGTTGTCGGTCTGCTGCTGGGCGAAGTGATCAGCACCAACGATCTGAAAGCTGACGAAGATCGCGTTAAAACGCTGATCGAAGAAATGGCTTCCGCTTACGAAGATCCAAGTGAAGTTGTTGAGTTCTACAGCAAAAACAAAGAGCTGATGAACAACATGCGCAACGTTGCTCTGGAAGAACAAGCGGTTGAAGCCCTGCTGGCAAAAGCGAAAGTGACTGAGAAAGCCACTACCTTCAGCGAGCTGATGAACCAGACTCAACAGGCGTAATGTCTGTACGCCAGGGCGCAACGTGTTGCGCTCTCGGGGCCGCCTGGTCGGTCCCGGCGTTAAAAAAGCCCGTAACCTTCGGTTGCGGGCTTTTCTTTTTGCCACGTTGCTGATTAATCTCAGGTTAAGCGTGACAATATGCACTATATTTACACTGTTGATCTTGCAACAGTCTGGCATGATGGTTATCACCCGCAGCGAAGGTGTGCAGGATAACCGCTAAAAATACGCCGCCGGGCTTGAAATTCTGACAGTGGCCCCAATCTGTAAAATGTATATATATACCCTATAGCTTTCAAGTTGCAGCTAGGCGCCCAGCTCGCTCATCCCCAGGCGCTTACTCGAGTAAGTTACTGGGGTGAGCGAGTGCAGGTAACAACGCTGCGACTTGAAAGATGACGGGTATAGGCTGTTTGCCAGAGTGCGCGGGATAAAAAAACCGTCGGGTACGTGTGGCGTGGGTCGAATGCTTGAGCATAGTCATCATGACCGTTCTCAAGTAGAATCGGTGTAATAGGGTGTAACCCTGGCCGCCAAGGCAATTTCTATTAGGAGACGGTAATGTCATACAGTGGCGAACGAGATCAATTTGCACCTAACATGGCCCTGGTGCCGATGGTGGTAGAGCAGACTTCACGCGGGGAGCGTTCTTACGACATTTATTCCCGCCTGCTGAAAGAGCGCATTATTTTCCTGACCGGCCAGGTCGAAGATCACATGGCCAACCTGATTGTGGCGCAGATGCTGTTCCTCGAAGCAGAAAGCCCGGAAAAAGACATTTTCCTCTACATTAACTCCCCGGGTGGCGTGATCACCGCAGGCATGTCAATCTATGACACCATGAAGTTCATCAAGCCGGACGTCAGCACCATTTGTATGGGTCAGGCGTGCTCGATGGGCTCCTTCCTGCTGACTGCCGGTGCCAAGGGCAAGCGCTTCTGTCTGCCGAATTCACGCGTGATGATCCACCAGCCGCTGGGCGGTTATCAGGGCCAGGCGACGGATATCGAAATCCATGCGCGTGAAATCCTGAAGGTGAAGGCGCGTATGAATGAGCTGATGGCAGAACACACCGGCCAGACACTGGAGCAGATCGAACGCGATACCGAGCGCGATCGCTTTATGACCGCGGAAGAAGCGGTAGAATATGGTCTGGTTGACGGTATTCTGACGCACCGCAAGTAACACCACGCGGCTGGCGAGATAATTGTGCGAGCCGATAGACTATAGTAATCAGAGCGGGCGTGGCTCGCTCTGGTGAGCATTATCGGCATTCCCGGTATGAATTCGGGGCGCACGGCCGCCGTGATTTTCCTGCGGGACAAAGACTAAAGAAGAGGTTTACTGATGACAGATAAGCGCAAAGACGGTTCAGGAAAGCTGCTGTACTGCTCTTTCTGCGGCAAAAGCCAGCATGAAGTGCGTAAGCTGATTGCCGGTCCGTCAGTGTATATCTGCGATGAATGTGTTGACCTGTGTAACGACATTATTCGCGAAGAGATTAAAGAAGTTTCACCGCATCGTGAGCGCAGTGCGCTGCCGACGCCGCACGAGATCCGCCATCACCTGGATGACTACGTCATCGGTCAGGAACCGGCGAAAAAAGTGCTGGCAGTCGCGGTGTATAACCACTACAAACGCCTGCGCAACGGCGATACCAGCAACGGTATCGAGTTGGGCAAAAGCAACATTCTGCTGATTGGTCCTACCGGTAGCGGTAAAACCCTGCTGGCGGAAACGCTGGCACGCTTCCTGGATGTGCCTTTCACCATGGCCGATGCCACCACGCTGACCGAAGCCGGTTATGTGGGTGAGGACGTGGAAAACATTATCCAGAAGCTGCTGCAGAAGTGTGACTACGACGTGCAGAAAGCTCAGCGCGGCATCGTCTACATCGATGAAATCGATAAGATTTCTCGTAAGTCAGACAACCCGTCGATTACCCGTGACGTTTCGGGTGAAGGCGTGCAGCAGGCGCTGTTGAAGCTGATCGAAGGCACCATTGCCGCCGTTCCGCCGCAGGGCGGCCGTAAGCATCCGCAGCAGGAATTCCTGCAGGTTGATACCTCGAAAATCCTGTTTATCTGTGGCGGCGCCTTTGCCGGCCTGGATAAGGTGATCGGTCAGCGCGTGAATACCGGTTCCGGTATTGGTTTTGGCGCCACCGTGAAGGGTGAGGCTGAGAAAGCGACCGAAGGCGAACTGCTGCTGCAGGCCGAGCCGGAAGATCTGATCAAGTTTGGTCTGATCCCTGAGTTCATCGGTCGTCTGCCGGTGGTGGCTACGCTGAGTGAGCTGAGCGAAGATGCGCTGATCCAGATCCTGAAAGAGCCGAAAAATGCCCTGACCAAACAGTATCAGGCATTGTTCAATCTGGAAGGTGTGGAACTGGAATTCCGTGAAGAAGCACTGAACGCCATCGCCAAGAAGGCCATGAAGCGTAAAACCGGTGCTCGCGGTCTGCGTTCCATCGTGGAAGCCGCGCTGCTGGACACCATGTACGACCTGCCATCAATGGACAGCGTCGACAAAGTGGTGATCGACGAGTCGGTCATCGCCGGCCAGTCCAAACCCTTGCTGATTTACGGTAAACCGGAAGCACAGGCTTCAGGCGAATAATTCGCCAGTCAAACCAGAAAGTTAATGTCAAAATGGGGGATTTTATCCCCCATTTTTATTTCCTGCATTCTGCCGTTGAATGTAAGAGATTCATCCCCATATACTCATTAACCAGATTTTATGAAACGTTTGATGCTTGCGTCTCATGAGATTCCCCCTCAACCTGGCGGAAGTTAAACTTAAGAGAGAGCTCTATGAACCCTGAGCGTTCCGAACGCATAGAAATCCCCGTCTTGCCGTTGCGCGACGTGGTGGTTTATCCGCACATGGTGATCCCGTTATTTGTTGGCCGGGAAAAATCAATTCGGTGCCTCGAAGCAGCAATGGATCATGATAAGAAGATCATGCTGGTGGCACAGAAAGAGGCCTCAACGGATGAACCTGGTATTAATGATTTGTTCTCTGTCGGCACCGTAGCGTCGATCCTGCAAATGCTGAAATTGCCTGATGGCACGGTAAAAGTGCTGGTCGAAGGTCTGCAGCGGGCGCGTATTACTACGCTTTCCGACAGCGGAGAGCATTTTGCTGCCCAGGCCGAATATCTTGAGTCACCTGCGATTGATGAGCGTGAACAAGAAGTGCTGGTGCGCACTGCAATCAATCAGTTTGAAGGCTACATCAAACTGAACAAGAAAATTCCACCGGAGGTGCTGACGTCATTGAACAGCATCGACGATGCTGCACGCCTGGCGGATACCATCGCTGCGCACATGCCGCTGAAACTCAGCGACAAGCAGTCGGTACTGGAGATGTTCGATATCACTGAACGTCTTGAATACCTGATGGCGATGATGGAATCGGAAATCGACCTGCTGCAGGTTGAAAAACGCATCCGTAACCGCGTCAAAAAACAGATGGAAAAAAGTCAGCGCGAGTACTATCTGAATGAGCAGATGAAGGCGATTCAGAAAGAACTGGGCGAGATGGACGATGCGCCAGACGAGCATGAAGCGCTGAAGCGCAAGATCGAAGCGGCGAAAATGCCGAAAGACGCGCGTGAAAAAACCGAAGCGGAACTGCAAAAGCTGAAAATGATGTCACCAATGTCTGCGGAAGCCACCGTGGTACGCGGCTACATCGACTGGATGCTGCAGGTGCCGTGGAATGCGCGCAGCAAGGTTAAGAAAGACCTGCTCAAGGCGCAGGAAGTGCTCGATATCGATCACTACGGCCTGGAGCGCGTCAAAGACCGTATTCTTGAGTATCTCGCAGTACAGAGCCGCGTCAGCAAAATCAAAGGGCCTATCCTGTGTCTGGTAGGGCCTCCTGGCGTAGGTAAAACCTCGCTGGGTCAGTCGATCGCCAAAGCGACCGGTCGCCAGTACGTGCGTATGGCGTTGGGTGGCGTGCGTGACGAAGCGGAAATTCGCGGTCACCGTCGTACCTATATCGGTTCCATGCCGGGCAAGCTGATCCAGAAAATGGCCAAGGTTGGGGTGAAAAACCCACTGTTCCTGCTGGACGAGATCGACAAGATGTCTTCCGACATGCGCGGTGACCCAGCCTCAGCACTGCTTGAGGTACTGGATCCGGAACAGAACGTGGCGTTTAACGATCACTATCTGGAAGTGGATTACGATCTGTCCGACGTGATGTTCGTGGCTACCTCGAACTCGATGAACATTCCTGCGCCGCTGCTGGACCGTATGGAAGTGATCCGCCTGTCCGGATACACCGAGGACGAGAAGCTTAACATTGCCAAGCAGCACCTGTTGCCGAAGCAGCTTGAGCGTAACGCCCTGAAAAAAGGTGAGCTGACGGTCGACGATAGCGCCATCACCGGCATTATCCGCTTCTACACCCGTGAAGCTGGGGTACGTAGCCTGGAGCGTGAAATCTCCAAGTTGTGCCGTAAAGCGGTGAAAACGCTGCTGATGGACAAGAAGATCAAGCATATTGAGATCAACGGCGACAACCTGAAAGACTACCTGGGCGTACAGCGTGTCGACTACGGCCGTGCGGATACCGAAAACCGCGTGGGTGAGGTTACCGGCCTGGCGTGGACGGAAGTGGGTGGCGATCTGCTGACCATCGAAACCGCCTGCGTACAGGGCAAGGGTAAGCTGACCTACACCGGCTCGCTCGGTGAAGTGATGCAGGAGTCGATTCAGGCTGCACTGACCGTAGTGCGTGCGCGCGCGGATAAATTGGGGATTAACCCTGATTTTTACGAGAAGCGTGACATCCACGTGCACGTGCCGGAAGGCGCTACACCGAAGGATGGCCCGAGCGCCGGTATTGCGATGTGTACCGCGCTGGTTTCCTGCCTGACGGGCAACCCGGTTCGCGCCGATGTGGCGATGACCGGCGAGATCACGCTGCGTGGTCAGGTACTGCCGATTGGTGGCCTGAAAGAGAAACTGCTGGCGGCCCATCGCGGCGGTATCAAAACCGTGCTGATCCCGTATGAGAACAAGCGCGATCTGGAAGAGATCCCGGCGAATGTTATCGCCGATCTGGATATTCATCCGGTGCAACGAATTGATGAAGTTTTGGACCTTGCGTTGCTGAATCCGGCCTTCGGCGCACTGCCGGTAGCGGCAAAATAGTGACGTATCGCAAAAACCATTGATAAAACTTATGCTGGCAAGTCAATTCGGACTTGCCAGTCTTTTTTTGTACCGCTAAGTTAGACAGCTGTCGGCCCGCGTTTTGTCACGCTTTCGGTGGCTTGCCAAGGCACGATGGGATTGATATAACAGCTGCGCTGTCGCGCCGTAGGGATTTTTCGGTGCGACGATTGAATTCTAGAGGGGATGATAGAGTGAATAAGTCACAACTGATCGACAAAATTGCCGCAGGTGCTGATATTTCCAAAGCGGCAGCTGGGCGTGCTTTAGATGCAGTGATTGCATCTGTTACTGAATCCTTGAAGGAAGGGGATGATGTGGCCCTGGTAGGTTTCGGTTCCTTCACCGTGCGTGAGCGTTCGGCCCGTACTGGCCGTAATCCGCAAACCGGTAAAGAGATCGCCATCGCGGCAGCCAAAGTTCCGGCCTTCCGTGCAGGGAAAGCGCTGAAAGACGCAGTAAACTGATTGTTTGCGTCTAACCGTTTAGCGTTACAGGGCTTTGTAATAAACAATCACCTGACGCAACGGTGCTGGTAAGGTAAGATATAAGGCGCATCAGATTGATGCGCTTTTTTTATTTTTGTCGCAGGGAACGCGCCTGCGCAAGGGTGTTTTTAATCCACATCACAGCGGAGTGTTGTCACACTATGATGGACAATTTACGCGCGGCAGCTAATAACGTCGTGCTCAAAATCATCCTGGCCCTGATCATCTTGTCATTTATTTTGACCGGGGTGGGTAACTACCTGATCGGCGGTTCCGGCGATTATGCAGCGAAAGTAAATGGTCAGGTGATCGAGCGCGCTCAGCTGGAACAGGCTTTCCAAAGCGAACGCAGCCGCATGCAGCAACAGCTGGGTGACCAGTTCTCTGCACTGGCGGGCAACGAAGGCTATATGCAGCAGATGCGCCACCAGGCATTGTCACAGTTGATCGACAACATGCTGCTGGACCAATATGCCAAGAAATTAGGCCTGAGCGTCAGCGACGATCAGGTAAAAGACGCCATCCGCAAGGCGCCTTACTTCCAGACTGACGGCCAGTTCGATAACGCCAAATATCTCGATCTGATTAGCCGCATGGGTTACACCGCCGATAACTTTGCGCAGTCCATGCGTCAGCAGCTGGTTAACCAGCAGGTGATCCAGGCCTTTGGCGATTCAGGCTTCATTCTGCCTGCCGAAGCTCAGGACATGACGGCACTGGTGCTGCAACAGCGCGATGTGCGTCTGGCTACGCTGGATCTGAAAGCGTTGCAGGCCAAGCAGACCGTGACCGACGACGAGCTGAAAGACTACTACAGCCAGAACAAGAACAGCTTCATTGCGCCAGAACAGGTCAAAGTAAGCTACATCCCAATGGATGCCGCTTCCATGCAGGACAAGGTAACGGTAGCCGATGCGGATATCAGCGCCTACTACGACCAGCACAAAAGCAGCTACGGCCAGCCTGAGCGCAAGAACTACAGCGTGATCCAGCTGAAAACCGAGGCGGAAGCCAATGCGGTACTGGACGAACTGAAAAAAGGCGGCGATTTCGCCACGCTGGCGAAAGACAAATCTACCGACATCATCTCACGCCGTACTGGCGGTGAGCTGGGTTGGCTGGAGCCGGACACCACGGCAGACGAACTGAAGCAGGCTAACCTGACCGAAAAAGGCCAGCTTTCCGGCGTCGTGAAGTCCTCAGTGGGGTATCTGGTGATCCGTCTGAACGACATTCAGCCGGAGAAAGTGAAGCCGTTGAGCGAAGTGCGTGACGCCATCGCCAAGCAGGTTAAGCAGGAGAAAGCCGTAGACGCTTATTACGCGCTGCAGCAGAAGGTCAGTGAAGCGGCTACCAGCGATAACGAGTCTCTGGCATCAGCCGAAGAAGCGGCTGGTGTGAAAGCGGCACATACCGACTGGTTTACCCGCGACAATATTCCGGCAGCGCTGAACTTCAAACCGGTCATTCAGTCGATTTTCGACGGCACACTGATTGGCGAGGGCGGTTCTCCGGGCAGCAACTCCGACGTGATCACCGTTGATGGCGACCGTGCCTTCGTGATCCGCGTGTCTGGCCACAAGCCGGAAGGCATTGAACCCTTCGACCAGGTGAAAGATCGCGTGGCGGAGCTGGTCAAACGCAACAAAGCGGAACAGGAAGCGAAACTGCAGGGCGAGAAACTGCTGGTTGAGCTGAAACAGGGTAAGGGCGACGAGGCGATGAAAGCGGCCGGTCTGAGCTTTGGCAGCGTGCAGAAGATGGCTCGTGCGCCGGAAGACAGCCAGTTGGTGCAGAGCGTGTTCGCGTTGCCGCATCCGCAGGAAGGCAAGCCGGTTTATGGCATGTCGCAGGATCGTCAGGACAACGTGGTGCTGATTGCGCTGGATGCAGTCAACCCTGGCACCTTGCCGGCAGAAGAAATGAAAACCTTCGTCAGCAAAATGGAAGAAGGTTCGACCGGTGTGTCCTTTGACTCTCTGCTGGCCAGCCTGCGAAAAGAAGCCAAGATCACCATGGGTGCCGCTGAGCAGCAGCAACCTCAGTAAAGCGCCGCAGTTTTCTGCAACGCAATGTAATCCTCAAAGGCCGCTTTCGCGGCCTTTTCCATATCTGAAATCCGCCAATTGCTGAAGTTTGCCCGCTGCGGCAAGGTGAGCTTGCTGTTAAACACAAGGAGGACACAGCATGCAACTTACAGAAATAAAAGCGGTAAAGGCTTTCAGCTTCAAAGCGTTGCTGACCGTAGCACTGCTCTCCCTGGCCGGGCTATCGGTGGCCGCGGAAGAGAAAGTGGGGGCTGGGCAACCGGTGCTGTCCGTGCCGGCGGGTAATGCAGGACAAGGTGCAGAGGCCGGAGCGGCTGTCAATGATGAGGCGTCGGTCAGTATCAATCAGGCCGATGCCGAACAACTGGCCAGCATGCTCAAAGGGGTAGGGTTGAAGAAAGCGGAGAGCATTGTGCGCTACCGTGAGCAGAACGGCCCCTTTACGCAGATTGAGCAACTTCAGGAAGTACCGGGCATTGGGCCTGCACTGTTTGAAAGGAATCGCACGCGGCTCAAAATGTGATTTCGATCACGGCTGCGTGGCAAAGTGATAATGCAGCCCTTTTTCCTCTGCTACATTTTACAGGTCTTACCAGTTTGGCATCTTGACCAAATGGGTGAAGGAGTCGCTTGCGGCTCCTTCTTTCTGTAATCACCAGGCAGGAGTGGCCGTTTCCTATGCACCAGACTTTTATCAAAGTTCGTGGTTATCATCTTGATGTTTATCAGCACGTGAATAACGCCCGCTATCTGGAGTTTCTGGAAGAGGCGCGTTGGGATTGGCTGGAGAATCAGGAAGGCTTCCGCTGGATTACGGAAAATAACATCGCTTTCATCGTGGTGAACATCAACATTAACTATCGCACCCCGGCAGTATTGGGCGACAAGCTACGTATTGACAGCCAGATGGTGCAGCTAAACGGCAAAAGTGGCGTGTTGAGCCAGAAGGTATTGCAGGATGCCACGGGGGCTCAGGTGGCGGATGCGCTGCTGACCTTCGTTTGTGTCGATCTGAAAACCCAACGGGCCTTGCCGATTGAGGGACAACTGCGCGAACACCTGCAGGTGCTCACGCCGCCAGAAGATCAGTAAAGCAACGAGCGGCAGCCCGTGCCGCCGTTATTCAATCAGACCAGACCGGTCTTTTGCTTCAGGCTCGCCATCACTTCGGCTTTGTTTATTTGGTACTGCTTCAGCCCGTTGGCGCGTAGATGACAGGCCGCACATTCACCGCAGCCGTCACCCTTAATACCGTTGTAGCAGGTCAGGGTGTCCTGTTGCACCAGATCCAACTGATGGTAGTAATCCGCCAGTGCCCAGGTTTCTGCCTTGTTCAGCCACATCAGTGGCGTTTCAAAGCGGATATCGCGGGCGATGCCCAGCACTATTGCCTGGTTCAGCGCTTTGACAAACTCGTCACGGCAGTCAGGGTAGCCGGAGAAGTCAGTCTCACAGACGCCGGTGATCACCGCTTCAGCTTCGACCTGATAGGCATAAATCGCTGCCAGCGTCAGGAACAAAATGTTGCGACCTGGCACAAAGGTGCTCGGTAACCCATTGCTCTGCGTGCTGTCGTAGGCGGGAACCGGAATGTTGTCACGGGTCAGGCTGCTGATCGCCAGCTCATTGAGCAGGCCTACGTCCAGCAGCTTATGCGCCTTGGCTCCCAGGGCCACCGACAGTTCCTGAGCCACCTCAATCTCGGCGCGATGGCGCTGGCCGTAGTCAAAGGTGACGCAGTGAACTTCATCATACTGTTTCAATGCCTGAATCAAGCAGGTCGTGGAATCTTGTCCACCGCTGAAAACGACAACCGCGCGCTTCATAAAATAACCTCAAATTATTGCTGAGACCTTACCCGATACACATTCGGGCGGTAGGATAAAAATGCGTTGCGGCAACAATGGTAGCAGAAATGTCTGGTTACCGCAGAGCCAGCCAGACTTAGTTTGTCGCAGGGGATCCCATGGTGTCCACCGGCGGTGGTAGCCAGGCCTGACAGAAATCGAACCAACCGTGGGCGGTCAGGGTAACGCCATGAATGCGCGGTGGCGCGCTGATTTGATACTGATAGTGAAACAGCGGAGTGATGATCGCTGCCGCCATCAGTTGCTGATAATAGTCTTTCAATTGCTGATATCGCGGCGGCTGTGCCGGGAGCTGCTGGATCTGTTGCAGCGTTTGTTGCTGATGCTGCCAGCGAGCGTCGGGCAGGATACCCCGCCACAGCGTATCCTGCCGCAGCCAGCTTTCCAGCGTCGCTTCCGGTGATTCCCCGATCAGGTTATCCGCCAGTAGCAGATCGGCCTGTTCTATTTGTTCGATACTCTGCCAACGTTTGCCCGCGTAGTAGCGTAGCTCCAGCTCGCAGCCATGTTGCGCCAACAGTTGCTGCAAGGCCACTGTGACCGTTTCCAGCTCCACCGGTGGCCGATACAACAGCGTCAATTTGGCGGGCAGGGCAATATCCTCGTCGGCCTGATGCTGTGGGATTGCCCAGCCGGGCAGCATTTCGTGGCTGGGGGTGATGACGCTGTTGGGCACCGGCAGATTGGCCAGCAGACCGGATCGCTGGATCAGCATCAGCAGTTTTTTCCCCTGCGCTTCACTGAGTACGCCGTGCTTCAAATTCACCGCCAGATAGCACCAGCCCAGGCTCATGCTGCGCTGTACCGGGCGGGCCAACGCCATCTCTTCCTGCTGACCAAGGGTAATGCGTACCGGATGCTGGCAACTGGTATAAGCATCGCCAACATTCAGTTCGGGAGTGATCCAATACTCAATGCTCTCCAGATAGGGATGCTGCAAATGGTAAAACGGGTGTTGCTCCAGTCGGACCAGGTGCGGTTGGTTCAGCGTCAATTTAAACGGGCCGGCACCCATGCCTGAAGCATCCGGGTGGGTCAGCAGGCAAGGCAACTCCGCCAGCCGGTGCGCCAGCCAGTAGTCCGGATGCTGCAAATCAAACTGCAGGCACAGCGGATGGGGCAGACTGAGGCTGGCAACGTTGGCCAGGCTGGGTTGACTGCGAGGATGCTGCTGCAGTTTTTCCAGCGTTTGCAGCAGTTGCTGGCCGGTCAGTGGTTCACCGTTGTGCCAGCGTAGTTGGCTGCGCAGAAAGAATTGCCAGCGCAGGCCGTCATCGCTGATTTGCCAATGGTGAGCCAGATCTGATTGTGGCTCGGGATTACCGGTAATAAACCGCGTTAACCCGGCATGCAGGGTGGCAACCAAATGCTGTTCGGCGCGGCCGGTAAGGGTCAGCGGATCCAGCGATTCGAGCGTGCGGTAGTAGGGGATACGCAGCGTTGGGCTGCCGGCTTGCCATTGACCACCAAGATGTGGGCTAAGCAGTTCCTGTAAATGTTGCGGATCCAACTGCGCCATTTCCAGCGCACCCTGATGATCGCCCTCCTGCAGCAGCCTTTGAAGATGGGCAGCCCGCAGCTCGTCCGGCGTTTTCAGGCAGTGCAAACGCGCACGTTTACCGCGCCCGGGCTGTGACTGCCAGCTCAGCCAACCCTGATCCTGCAGTTGTTGTACCAGAGTGCGGGCGTGGCGCTCGCTGCAATAGAACATCGCTGCCAGCTCACCAATGGTGATGGCGACCGGTGCGCTCCCGAGTTGCAGGTACAGGCGTTGATACTGGCTGAGGCGGTGGGTCAGGCGCATATCAGTAAATCCGGAACAGTTTTCCAGAATTGTTCACTATTACTTCCGCAAATACCATCCCATACTGCAGGGACTGTAATCGCGTTCACATTCACGAGGTCTTTATGTATCGCCTGGCGGCTTTTGATATGGACGGCACGTTGTTGACACCGGATCACCGGGTCGGGCCGGAAACTCTGGCGGTGCTAAAGCAACTCCTCGAGCGGGAGATGATCGTCACTTTCGCCACCGGGCGGCACTATCTTGATGCGCAGCCGATCATGGCGCAGTTAGGCCTGCAGGGCTACCTGATTACCGGCAACGGCACGCGGGTCTATGACAATCAGGGGCAGCAACTGCACGCCACCGACTTGCCGGCCGATATTGCCGAAGAGGTGCTGCATACCCACTGGCGAACCGACGCCAGCATGCACGTCTTCCGTGATGAAGGCTGGATGACCGGGTTTGCGCTGCCGGAGGAAATGTTGCTGGCCCACCATCTGAGCGGCTTCCATTACCAGCTTACCGAACTGCGGCGTTTACCGGCGTTCGGCAACAGCAAGGTTTGTTTTGTTGGTCCGCACGAGGAATTGCTGAAACTTCAGGTGCAGCTGCGTCAGCACTTTGCTGCGCGTGTCGATCTTTGTTTCTCGGCCTATGAATGCCTGGAAGTGTTGCCACTGGGCTGCAACAAGGGGTCGGCGCTGAATATGCTGAGCCGCCATCTGGGGCTGGAGATGGCGGATTGTATGGCGTTTGGTGATGCGATGAACGACAAGGAAATGCTGGCGGCGGTAGGGCTCGGGGTGGTGATGGGCAATGCCCTGCCACAGTTGAAGTCGCTGTTGCCACAGCTACAGGTTATCGGTCACTGCGAACAGCAGGCGGTGGCTCACTATTTGCAACATTGGCTGCGTTCACCTTACCTCACCTATTCCCCCGAATTATGAGGCTTTATTGGCAGCCGCCGGGTAAGACTTACCCGGCTTTTTTTCGTCTGAACCTGCCGATTACAAATCCGCCAGCTGCGCCAGATACGGCGTCAGATCACCGATATTATTGCTGACCCATTCTGGGTTGTAATAGGTGTCCAGGTAGCGCTCACCGCTGTCGCACAGCAGAGTGACGATGGAACCCTGCTCGCCGTTTTCCCGCATTTGCTTCGCTAACTGCAGCGCGCCCCATACGTTGGTGCCGGTAGAGGCCCCCACCTTGCGCCCGAGAACTGTCTCCAGCCAATGGATGGTGGCGACGCTGGCGGCATCAGGCACGCGGATCATACTGTCGACCACCGACGGGATAAACGAGGGCTCGGCGCGTGGGCGGCCAATGCCCTCGATACGGCTGCCGCAACTGCCGATAAGGGTACGGTCGCGCTGGTGGAAGCAATCATAGAACACCGAGTTTTCCGGATCGACCACCGTCAGGCGGGTGTCGTGCCCCTGATAGCGGATATAGCGGCCCAGAGTCGCGGAGGTGCCGCCAGTGCCGGCGCTCATCACGATATGTTTTGGCACCGGGAAGGGTTCACGCGCCATCTGCCGGAAGATGCTGTCGGCGATGTTGTTGTTGCCGCGCCAGTCGGTTGCCCGCTCGGCGTAGGTGAACTGATCCATATAGTGGCCGTTCAGCTCTTGAGCCAACTGTTCGGAGACGGCGTAAATCTGCGCCGCATGGTCGACGAAGTGGCAACGACCGCCGTAGAACGCGATCTGCTCAACCTTGCGGCGTGCGGTGCAGGAAGGCATTACGGCAATAAACGGCAGGCCAATCAACCGGGCGAAGTAGGCTTCGGACACCGCCGTACTGCCGGAGGAGGCCTCGATAATCGTGGTGTTTTCGGTGATCCAGCCGTTACACAGGCCGTACAGGAACAGTGAACGCGCCAAGCGGTGCTTCAGGCTGCCGGTCGGGTGAGTGCTTTCGTCTTTCAGGTACAGGCAGATACCGGGAAATTCCGGCAGGTTCAGGCGGATCAGGTGGGTATCGGCGGAGCGTTGAAAATCCGCTTCTATTTCGCCGATAGCATATTTTACCCAAGAATTTGTCATCATCTGGCCTCAGAATAGGGGGCTTGTTTGATGCATAATATAGCCTGCTGTGGGGAAAAAAGGATTGCCATTTTTCCTGTTTAATCGCCTAATGAGAGAAAATTATTCTCCTGGTTGACGATATGCTAGATAAAACAGACCGTAAATTACTGTGCATGCTGCAACAGGACTGTACGCAGCCGCTGCAGGTGCTGGCCGATGCGGTCAATCTGACGTCGACACCCTGTTGGAAAAGGCTCAAGCGGCTGGAAGAAGACGGTTATATCCGGGGACGAGTCGCGCTGCTGGATAACGAAAAGCTCGGCCTGGGCCTGACGGCATTTGTGCTGATCAAAACCCAGCAGCACAGCAGCGAGTGGTATCAACAGTTTGTGCAACTGACCAAGCAGATGCCAGAGGTGCTGGCGTTCTATCGCATGGCCGGAGAGTACGATTACCTGATGCAGGTGGAAGTGGCGGATATGAAGAGCTACGACAGCTTTTACAAGCGTCTGGTGAACGGTGTACCAGGGCTGATCGACGTCACTTCCAGCTTCGCAATGGAAAAAATCAAATACACCACTGCACTGCCGATTCCTGAGTGAAAAGTTCACCAAATTGGCAAAGTAACGGTGGTATCCTACTCTGCTGAGGCAGAACAAGAGACAAAACCATTACATCCTGGAATAAAACTGCGTGAGACTATTTGCTCAAATCGGCTGGTATTTCCGCCGCGAGTGGCGTCGCTACCTCGGGGCGGTGGTGCTGCTGATCATCATTGCCATACTGCAACTGTTGCCGCCCAAGCTGGTGGGGATCATTGTGGATGGCGTCACCGAAAAACAGATGTCCGGCGGCGTGCTGATGGCATGGCTGGGGTTGATGCTCGGCACCGCCGTGGTTGTCTACCTGCTGCGCTATGTGTGGCGGGTGCTGTTGTTTGGGGCGTCCTACCAGCTTGCCGTCGAACTACGTGAAAACTTCTACCGCCAGCTGAGCCGTCAGAATCCGGCCTTCTATTTGCGTCACCGTACCGGTGATCTGATGGCGCGAGCCACCAACGATGTCGATCGGGTGGTTTTCGCTGCCGGTGAAGGGGTGCTGACGCTGGTGGATTCGCTGGTGATGGGATTGGCGGTGCTGGTGGTGATGAGCACCCAAATTAGTTGGCAGCTAACCCTGCTGTCGCTGATCCCGATGCCAATCATGGCGATCGTTATCAAGTACTATGGCGACCAGTTACACCAGCGTTTTAAATCGGCGCAGGCGGCGTTCTCCAGCCTGAACGATCAGGCGCAGGAAAGCATGACCAGCATCCGTATGATCAAGGCGTTCGGTCTGGAAGATCATCAGTCTAATCAGTTTGCCGACGTCGCTGCCCAGACCGGTGCCAAAAACATGCACGTGGCGCGGGTGGATGCTCGTTTCGACCCGACGATTTATATCGCCATCGGTACCGCCAATCTGCTGGCGATCGGCGGTGGCAGTTGGATGGTGGTGAACGGAACCATGACGCTGGGCCAACTGACCAGCTTCGTGATGTACCTCGGCCTGATGATTTGGCCGATGCTGGCACTGGCCTGGATGTTCAATATCGTTGAACGCGGCAGCGCGGCCTATAGCCGTATTCGCAGCCTGCTGGATGAAGCCCCGGCAGTGACCGACGGTGAGCAATCGCTGCCGGCCGGGCGTGGCAATCTGGCGATCGACATCCGTGCATTCCACTACCCGGGCAATAGTCAGCCGACGCTGCATGATGTGGTGCTGAAGCTGGAACCAGGGCAAATGCTTGGCCTGTGTGGCCCGACCGGCGCCGGTAAATCGACGCTGCTGTCACTGATCCAGCGCCAGTTCGATGTTGATGACGGCCAGATCAGCTATCAGGGACTGCCGTTGACCCAGGTCAAACTCGACGATTGGCGCTCACGGCTGTCCGTGGTCAGCCAGACACCGTTCTTGTTCTCGGACAGCGTGGCGAACAACATCGCGCTGGGAAATCCGGGGGCGACGCAGGAACAGATTGAGCGCGCGGCCCGCCTGGCCAGTGTGCATGAGGATATTTTGCGCCTGCCGCAGGGTTATGAAACCGAGGTGGGCGAGCGTGGCGTGATGCTCTCTGGGGGGCAGAAGCAACGTATCTCCATTGCCCGCGCCCTGTTACTGGATGCAGAAATCCTGATCCTCGACGACGCGTTGTCGGCGGTGGATGGCCGTACCGAACACCAGATCCTGCATAACCTGCGCAGCTGGGGGCAAAACCGCACGGTGATTATCAGCGCGCACCGGCTTTCGGCACTGACCGAAGCCAGCGAAATTCTGGTGATCCAGCACGGCGCTGTGGCACAGCGTGGCCAGCATGCGTCCCTGGCCGCTCAACCCGGCTGGTATCGCGATATGTATCGCTATCAGCAACTGGAGGCGGCATTGGATGAGGCCCCGGAAAGCGGCGAGGAGAGTGAAGCCAATGAATAAGATGCAAAAGCTGTGGCCGACGCTGAAGCGCTTGCTGGCTTATGGATCGCCGTATCGAAAGCCGCTGGGGCTGGCGGTAGTGATGCTGTGGGTCGCCGCGGCGGCGGAAGTCGCCGGGCCGATCCTGGTCAGTTATTTTATCGATAACTACGTTGCCAAGGGCCAGTTACCGCTGACTATCGTCTGCGGGCTGGCAGCAGCCTATATCCTGCTGGAGCTGTTGGCGGCGGCGCTGCACTATTTTCAGGCGTTGTTGTTCAACCAGGCGGCGGTCGGGGTGGTTCAACGTCTGCGAACTGACGTGATGGACGCTGCGTTGCGCCAACCACTTAGCGCCTTTGATACCCAACCCGTCGGGCAGTTGATCTCGCGGGTGACCAATGACACCGAGGTGATCAAAGATCTGTACGTGATGGTGGTGTCCACGGTGCTGAAAAGCGCGGCGCTGATTGGTGCCATGCTGGTGGCGATGTTCAGCCTTGACTGGCGTATGGCGCTGGTGGCGATCTGCATCTTCCCGGCGGTATTTGTGGTGATGGGCATTTATCAGTACTACAGCATCCCTATTGTGCGCCGGGTACGTAGCTATCTGGCGGACATCAACGACGGCTTTAACGAAGTGATTAACGGCATGGGCGTGATCCAGCAGTTCCGCCAGCAGATCCGTTTCGGGGAGCGCATGAGCGCCGCCAGCCGTTCACACTATACCGCGCGTATGCAGACGCTGCGGTTGGACGGTTTCCTGCTGCGCCCGCTGCTCAGCCTGTTCTCGGCGTTGGTACTGTGCGGTCTGCTGATGTTGTTCGGCTTCAGCGGTGAGGGGGCGATCGGCGTTGGTGTGCTGTATGCCTTTATCAACTATCTGGGCCGTCTGAATGAGCCGCTGATTGAGCTGACATCGCAGCAGTCTATCCTGCAGCAGGCGGTGGTGGCCGGTGAGCGTATTTTCGAACTGATGGATCGCAAACAGCAGAGCTACGGGGCGGACGATCGCCCACTGGAGAGCGGCCGTATTGATATTGACGACCTGAGTTTTGCCTACCGTGATGACAAAAAGGTACTGCAGCATATTTCGCTGTCGGTCCCTTCGCGTGGCTTTGTGGCGCTGGTCGGCCATACCGGCAGTGGTAAGAGCACGCTGGCCAACCTGCTGATGGGCTATTACCCGGTTGATCAGGGTGAAGTGCGTCTCGACGGACGTCCCCTGGCCAGCCTTTCACACCGGACTCTGCGCCAGGGTGTCGCGATGGTGCAGCAGGACCCGGTGGTGATCGCCGAGTCAGTGCTGGCCAACGTCACGCTGGGACGCAATATCAGCGAAGAGGCGGTTTGGCAGGCATTGAAAACGGTACAACTGGCCGAGTTGGTGCGCAGTTTCCCGCAGGGCATTCATACCCGGCTGGGCGAACAGGGCAATAATCTGTCGGTGGGCCAGAAGCAGCTATTGGCGATGGCCAGGGTGCTGGTACAGGCACCGCAGATCCTGATCCTCGATGAGGCCACCGCCAACATTGACTCAGGCACGGAACAAGCGATTCAGCGGGCGCTGCGTTTGATCCGCGAACACACCACGCTGGTGGTGATCGCTCACCGTTTGTCGACCATTGTGGATGCCGATTCGATTCTGGTGTTGCACCGGGGTCAGGCGGTCGAGCAGGGCAACCATCAGCAACTGCTGGCGCAGCAGGGGCGTTACTACCAGATGTATCAACTGCAACTGGTGGGTGAAGAGCTGGCTGCCGCAAACCGCGAAGAAACACAAACTGCATAATGTCAGAGGCCGCTTTAGCGGCTTCTTTCTTTTCCACCACGCACCACAAACTGGCATCGCCGCGTTTTAAATCCCTTTCTCTGCACTTTTTCGACGCGTCACGCACCAAAATAGTGCGCAATATTTAATCAATTCCCTGTGCGATAGCGCGTCGTTGGCTCATCGCAGTGCACCCGATTGCCGTCCTGCCGGTTAATTTGCTGAATTAGCGTACAAAACCATTTGTGGCATAGCCTTTGCTTTATAAGACTCGTACCAGGGGTGAGTTTGGGCTTAATTCGTGGAGGGGCAATATGAAGCTGGTGACCGTGGTGATTAAACCATTCAAGCTGGAGGACGTGCGTGAAGCCCTATCCTCTGTAGGTATTCAGGGGCTGACCGTAAGCGAAGTAAAAGGCTTTGGTCGCCAGAAGGGACATGCTGAGCTCTATCGCGGAGCCGAATACAGCGTCAACTTCTTACCTAAAGTAAAAATCGACATCGCTATCGCTGACGATCAGTTAGATGAAGTGGTTGATGTCATTAGTAAAGCGGCCTACACCGGCAAAATCGGTGACGGCAAAATTTTCGTTGCCGAATTGCAACGTGTCATTCGCATTCGCACCGGCGAAACAGACGAAGCAGCACTGTAATCACTGGCTCAGTAAAGTAATGGGGATGGATTGATAATGAAAAAACTTTTATCCATGTTGGGCCTGAGTACGGTAACCATGGTTCCTTCTTTGGCACTGGCCGCTCCGGCGGTCGCAGACAAGGCGGATAACGCCTTCATGATGATTTGCACCGCTTTGGTGCTGTTCATGACCCTGCCGGGTGTCGCGTTGTTTTACGGTGGTTTGCTGCGTTCCAAAAACGTGCTCTCCATGTTGACCCAGGTGACCGTCACCTTTGCACTGGTGTGCGTACTCTGGGTGCTTTATGGCTACAGCCTGGCCTTCAGCGAAGGCAATGCGTTCTTCGGCGGTTTCCAGACGGCGATGCTGAAAGGCATTGGTATCGATAGTGTCACCGGAACCTTTAGCCAGATGATCCACGTGGCTTTCCAGTGTTCATTCGCCTGTATTACCGTGGCACTGGTAGTGGGCGGTTTTGCCGAGCGCATCCGCTTCTCTGCGGTGGTGATCTTCGCGGCCATCTGGTTCACCATCTCTTACCTGCCGATTGCCCACATGGTGTGGGGCGGCGGCTTCCTGGCCGCTGATGGCGCGCTGGACTTTGCCGGCGGCACCGTTGTGCATATCAACGCCGCAAGCGCCGGTCTGGTGGGGGCTTACCTGTTGGGCAAACGGGCCGGTTTCGGTAAAGAAGCGTTCAAACCGCACAACCTGCCAATGGTGTTTACCGGGGCTTCCATTCTGTACATTGGCTGGTTTGGCTTTAACGCCGGTTCTGCCAGCGCGGCTAACGGCATTGCGGCACTGGCGTTCCTGAACACCGTGGTGGCGACTGCGGGTGCTATCCTCTCCTGGACCTTTGCCGAGTGGATTGTTCGTGGCAAACCTTCACTGTTGGGCGCCTGTTCCGGCATGATCGCCGGGCTGGTTGCCATCACGCCGGCGGCAGGCACCGTGGGCGTGGGCGGGGCGTTGATTATCGGCCTGATTGGCGGTATTGCCGGTCTGTGGGGCGTGGTTACGCTGAAGAAATGGCTGAAGGTAGATGATACCTGTGACGTGTTCGGTGTACATGGCGTGTGCGGTATCGTCGGTTGCTTGCTGACCGGGGTATTCACCTCCACTTCACTGGGTGGCACGGGGTATGCTGAGGGTGTCACCATGGGGCATCAGGTGTGGATCCAGCTGTTAAGTGTGGTAACCACGCTGGTGTGGTCTGGTGTGGCCGCCTTCATTGCCTTCAAAGTGGCGGGCGCCATCGTTGGTCTGCGCGTACCGGAAGAACAGGAACGCGAAGGTCTGGACGTCAACAGCCATGGCGAGAGTGCCTATAACCAATAGGCCTGAAGAAGGGCAGTGCGCTAAATAATTCGAAAAATAATGATGATAGAAAGGGCGATGGAGACATCGCCCTTTTTCTTGTGCCCAGAAAACCCCCAG